>CAYLYM010000079.1:0-18165 GCA_964387645.1 uncultured Calditrichaceae bacterium
GGGGCGACTGGATTTGAACCAGCGACCCCCTGCTCCCAAGGCAGGTGCGCTAACCAGGCTGCGCTACGCCCCGATCACAATAATTAAACTCTTTTTAAAAGCTTAAAAATGTAATTGAATTTTTTTTCGATGTCAAGTAAGTAAAAATTCTAACCGGTATGAAATTCAAAGAACTGAATAGCATAAAAATTGCCTTCTTTGACCCTCCAACAGAATATGCTCTTTAAAAATTGTTTTTAAATAAACAATAATTATTTTGGGCTACAAGTACATTGGTATCCATATCTTACCAAACTGTTGAACAAAGATAAATCAATTTTAAAATATCTTATATATTCCTGGCCGACAAATGCTAATAATCGTTATCTAAAATAATAGCGTGCACCAAAAGCTGCGTTCATATTGAACTTGGTGGATGGCACAACGTTTAAAATAGGTACAATTTCAAAGAATATATCAACGGGCACTTCCACGATGAATAAATTGACACCTAAAGGAAATCTTATTCCCAATTTACTGGACTCTTTAAATTTTATCCTGGCACCTATGCCATAATAAAAGGGAATTGAATTCGTCTCAACCTTCAAAGAATGAAAATCATGCAGTAAGTAATCCACATGCAAATGCAAGGCGCTTTCTTTTCCAAACGACCAGGCAACTGCTGCATCCCACGCCACTTTTTGGCTTTGCCACTTCTTAAAACTTAATCCAGTGGGCTCACCCAGAATTATCCCAACCCCTAAAACTTTATCGTTTTGCGCGAACAGATTACTAAAGAGATTCAGAAATGAGAAAAATATAAGAATAAACAAAAAATAATGATTACTGCAATAGCGTGAATAAGGCATGATAGCACCCTGTTCTAATGTTTTTATTCTGCTCAAAACAAGTCATAGGTAAATATTTCTCCGCCAATTACATTCTAACGTATTTATGAAACACAACAATGAATGTTTCAGTCAAAATGAATTTAAGAAAATTTCTGAATTAATTTTGTTTTTAAATATATAAATTCATTCTAAATAGGATTTCTTAATCACCACGAATGAAATTGAAAGGTTACCCTGAGCCCAGTCAAAGAATTTTATTAAAAATTAAGGAATTCTTTACTTTTTTCAAAATGACAATCCTTGGCTAAATAACCTTTTTAGAGCAAACTCATATATAATCAGATTCTTTTGATTTAGATTCAGTTATAGAGCTTTTTCATAATATTTAAGATAGTGTTAGTTCTATATTGAATGTTAATCATACAATGAAGCTGTGATATAAAAAAATTTTAAGTAAAAAAAATCAAGGGTGAAATCCATCGCCACTATCAATATTTCTCTTGTCGAAAATATCCTTATTTAATAAACTAAAATAAACTCTCAATTTTTTCTCTTAAATATTCCAGCACTTTGTCTTTGCTGATCCGTTCTTGTGCCATACTGTCACGATCGCGCACTGTTACTGTCCCATCATCAAGAGTTTGTCCATCAACCGTAATTCCAAACGGTGTTCCTGCTTCATCCTGCCTTCTATAACGTCTACCTATAGATCCGGCCTCATCATAAAAGACTTTAAAATAAGGCCGTAATCCCTCAATTATATTATGAGCCACTTCCGGCATCCCATCTTTTTTAACCAGTGGTAACACCGCTGCCTTGATTGGTGCAATTTGTGGTTTCAGGCGAAGAACAACCCTTTCTTCTTCCTCCTCATAGGCATCAACTAAAGCTGTCAACATAAGACGATCAACACCCGTGGAGGTTTCAATAACATAAGGAATGTATTTTTGATCGATTTCCTGATCATAATATTTTAAATCCTTTCCAGAGAATTCCTGATGACGGCTTAAATCAAAATCCGTTCGATTATGGATTCCTTCAATTTCACTCCAGCCGAATGGAAATTCATATTCGATGTCGAAGGCAGCTCTGGCGTAATGAGCCAATTCATCCGGTCCATGTTCATGAAAACGCAATTTATCCCTACGAATACCCAAACGATCGTACCATTTAATTCGCTGTTCTTTCCAATATTCAAAATATTCCATATCTGTGCCGGGTCGGACAAAGTATTGCATTTCCATTTGTTCAAATTCGCGCGTTCGGAAAATGAAATTCCCGGGCGTGATTTCATTTCGAAAAGCTTTCCCAATTTGGGCAATTCCAAAAGGAATCTTTTGCCGAGAAGCTTCTCGGACATTATGAAAATTCACATAAATCCCCTGAGCAGTTTCAGGCCGAAGATAAACTACACTCGATGCATCTTCAACTGGACCCATAAAAGTTTTGAACATCAGGTTAAACATCCGCGGCTCCGTCAACTCTCCACCGCAATTCGGGCAACCTTTTTCTAATTCTATCTGGTCGGCTCTCCACCTCAATTTACAATTTTTACAATCCACCAGCGGATCTGTAAATCCTTCCACATGCCCTGAAGCATGCCAAACTCTGGGATGCATAAGAATACTGGCATCTATCCCCTCAATATCATCCCGCTCATAAACCATTGACTTCCACCATAGTTCCTTAATGTTTTTCTTCAATTCTGTTCCCAGAGGCCCATAGTCGTAACAGCTATTAATACCACCGTAAATTTCACTGCTCTGAAAAACGTATCCTCGACGTTTGGCTAAAGATACTAATTTGTCCATTAGATTTTGTGAATTACGCTTACCCACGACATATTCCCTTCGATTAAATCACTTCTAAAATTAAACCTCAAATATAATCAGGGAAGATACATTTTCAAAGATTTTAATTGAAGTGAAATTTCTGTATGATAATTCAGGTGAGCCATTAAAATATCAATTAAATGCAGTAAGTTCACCTGTTTGATGGGTAAATTTTTTAAAGAATTCAACTTACCCGATTCGGCCTCTTGTAAAGCTAAAAGAACTTGCCATTCCAGTTGATTCAACATCCATTGTATTGAAAGATGTTGTGAGGGACATTTGGCACAAATGATTGCACCATTAGCTGTATCGACACTTAGAGGGAAACTAGTAGGCTTGTTCTGACAAATTACACAAATTGAAAAGTTCCATCCAAAACCCAGAGATTCACTTAAATTTAGAATAAATTGCAATAAATAACATGGCGGCGGTACACCACCATTCTGATCTAAGCCTTTTAATATGTTGACTGTGGCTTGATAAAGTGTCGGATCTCCCTCATTACAATGAATCAAATTTTGGAGCAACTCAAAGATGGCAAAAGCCACGGACATTTTAAGCAAATCTTCCCGCACATTACTATAAAGATCGATTAATGCAGCTTGCGAAATAATTTGTAATCCACGACCTTCACGAAAAGATATAACAACTTCTACTCTATTTAGATTCTCAAAAATGCCGCGAAAAGGACTTTTAGGACGTAATGCACCCTTAGCAATAGCTTTTACGTTACCAACATCACGCGTAAATAGATGAACTATTTTACTTGTCTCACTCCATCGAGTATTTTTTAAAACCAGGGCTTCTGTTTTTAAAATTTTACCCATAATTTTTTTCTCTTTAAAATTCGTTTTTAATTCATAGAGTAAAACTCACTGTGTTCTAACAATTATTAAACGGCCTCATCCTGGATATGAAAGGGCAAAAATTAAATATCAAATAATAAAACTAAAGCCAATTGTAAGGAGGGTAAAATATATCAGTAATCCCACAACGTCATTAAAAGTGGCAACGAACGGCCCAGTTGCTAAAGCAGGATCAACATTAATTTTTTTGAAAAAAATGGGAATAATTGCACCAAATATAGAGGCATTCATTATAATCATTACCAGAGTGGTGCTTAAAAGAAGTCCAAATACAAAATCTTTATGCCATAATGCAATAATGATAAATATCAAAGTACCCAAAAAAGCACCATTTAATAAAGAAACAGATAATTCTCTTCGAAGCCTCCTGCGCGTATCCTTCAAAGCAATTTCACCTGTAGCCAGACCTCTGACAACAATAATACTGGATTGCTGCCCGGTGCTGCCACCTAATGCCATTACTAAAGGGATAAAAAAGGTAGAAGCGATGATTTGTTGAATAGTTCCCTCAAAATGCTTAAGAATAAAGGCCGATATCATTTCACCAATAAAAGAAAGGATAAGCCAGGGCAATCGTGATCGACTAATTTGAATAACACTGTCTTCGAGCACTTCTTCCTCTCCAGTACCGGCAATACGCCCCAAGTCTTCATCCATCTCCTCATCAATAACATCGACAATATCATCAATAGTGATACGGCCGATAAGTTTATGTCTTTTATTGACGACGGGTGCAGCTACCAGATCATATTTTCTGAATAATCGGGCAACTTCTTCCTGATCCATGTCGCTTTCAATCACAACGACATCCTCATCCATTATATCTCTAACTTTGGTGTGGGGCTCTGCCAAAATCAATCGACTTAGAGAAACCATTCCAACCAAAGTACCAAAATCATCCACCACATAACAATAATAAAGATCTTCTACATCATGATGTTTTCGCCTGATTTCTTCAATGGCCTCCTCTACCGTCGAATTTGCATCCACCGCCACATATTCTTTGGCCATAATTCCGCCAGCGGTGTCTTCTGGATAAAGCAAGAGCTCCTGAATCTCTTCTGAACTCTCCTCTTCCACCTGTTCCAGCACCTCGCTCGCCTGGTCTATCGGCAACTCTGAAACAATATCCGCAGCATCATCAGAATCCATCCGGTTAACAATCTCAGCAAGTCGCTGACTATCTATTCCTTTCAGTATATCTTCCTTAACCGATTCATCTAATTCAATTAGCACATCACTGGCCACATCCGTGCTCAATAGATTGAAGATGGCACGACGGTCTTCACCATCCAGATGCGTAATTAAATCAGCAATATCTGCCGGATGTAAATCAGCAATAATGTTCTGAATAAATTCTTTTTGATTATTTTTAATTAGATAGCGAATATCTTCCAAAATTTCATCCAAACTCATTTCACTAGAGATCGGGCTCATAATTCATCTCTCTAATATTTGATATACCTGATTTGCTAGGTCTTTAAACTCTTGAACTGATAATGATTCAGGTCGCCTAGTTAAGTCAATTGTTATATTTTTTAATATAGTTTCCGAAAATAATTCAGACAATGTATTTCGCAACATTTTCCGACGATATTTAAAGGTGGTTTTAACAATCCATCTAAACATATCGGGATCCACTACTCCTTTATAGGGAGGATGCTTAAAAATCAATCGTACAACGGCTGATTCAACCTTAGGTTTTGGGAAAAATAAATGTGGCGGTACGGTAAAAAGGTAGTCTACCTGACCTACAACCTGGCATAATACCGAAAGGATCCCATAAGTTTTTTTGCCAGGATTAGATGTTATTCTTTGTCCCACTTCTTTCTGAACCATAAAAACTGTTGAATGAATTTCATCTGCATTTTCTAATATTTTAAATAAAATTGGACTGGTTAAATGATAAGGCAAATTACCTATAATATATTTATCATATTCATCGAATCTTTTAAAAATATTATTCAGATCAACTTTTAAAAAGTCTTGACAAAGAACCTCAAGATTATTTGGCTGCCCCAATCTATCCGGCAACTCACGGGCCAACAAATCATCAATTTCAATAACCATGACTCTGGTAGCCTTGCGTACAAGAAATTCTGTTAATATTCCCTTGCCAGGACCAATCTCTAAAATAAATGCATTATTTCCTAAAGGTAATGCATCAACAATTTTTCTGGCGATGTTTTTATCCTGCAAGAAACTTTGGCTCAACCGTTTAGATGGTCTATGGCTCCGGTTTTTTAATTTTTGCATTACTTTTTAACCCCAACGATATAAAATAAACTCATAGGTAGAATCATATTTTCTAAATTCAACTCTTTTAATATTCTAATTTCTGTTCTAATAATTCATCTGTATAATAACAAAGTAAATTAGATTTATCTCCAAATCCAGCTTATTGAAAAATGAATATGAACTAAAATTTTAAATTACTGGTGCATCAGGAATACCCCAAGTTTTTAATCGTCCTTTTTTGGTGGATAGAAATCAAGAAAAATTAACAGGCAAATTGCTTTAGTATTTGAATGATGCAATGCCTATTTTAATACGCATTTTAAAAAATTTCAAAGATTAAGCTATTCAGAGAAATACGCAAAGATATAATCTAAAAATACTTTAGACTTTTTATAGGATCATAAATTTTTTTCAAAACAAAAATTTTAATATTTACTGAATGTAATTTTGGGTAAAAATTAAAGTCTTTATCCAAAAGGTCAAATCTATATTGATTAAATTTTTCTAAATTCAATACACTGGACCGCCAACTTCAAATTTAGATAAAAAAACATTTTATTTGAAAAGAACAGCATAATCGATTAAATATTCACATGTAATATAAAGAGAAGGAGATTATTCAATGAGGTGGATACTGATTAATAAAGTTTAATTAAAGCTTTTAATTTAAACTAAAAAACCCCGCTTCGGCGGGGTTTAATTTACTTTTTTGATTGTTCATAATAAAAAGTTAATTTTCCATCTAAAAATTCGCGTTGCGCAGTCACTACCGGGTTTTCTTCATCTTCAACTAGTTCCTCGCCCTTCAATTTTTCATCATCCGCATGAAAAAGTTCTTCTTCTAATTCACCTTCCAATTCGTCTAAAATCTGCCGATCCCTTTTCTTCTGATATAATTCTTCATTTATTTGTCGGGCTCTTTTGGCAATCACAATAGCCGCTTCATAAAGATTTTCAGACAATGATAAATATTTCTCTAAATCTTGGGTTGTCGCAGGCATTTATATCCTCCTGTTAAAAAATCTTAAAATAATTAACAAATTTAATAATTAAAATTATAAATTCAAAATATTTTAAAAATTTAATCAGTTTTATTTTATAAAACTTGCATATTTTGTTTAATTTTTTAAACTATTATTATAATAAATTTTATTTTTCATTTATTTTTAAAACAATCTTTTTTCTTTAAATTTTTTGAGAGAACCTAAAACAGGTATACGAACTATGTACCAGAGTGTTTTACATATTTTGCTGGAAACAATCAAAACTTACCCCCACAAAACCGCATTAAAGTTTAAAGAAAATGGTCAATATAAAACATTAAATTACACAACATTTGGCGAAAAAATTCGCGACTTAACTGCTGGGCTCTATGCAATAGGACTAAAACAAGGAGATAGAATTGCAATTCTTTCATATAACAGGCCAGAATGGACTATCTGCGATTTTGCAATTTTTGCACTGCGCGGCATCGTAGTTCCACTTTACCATACTCTACCACCTGACCAAATTGCTTATATACTAAACGATGCAAAAGTTAAGGCCATTTTTGTTGAAAATGAAGAACAACTTGGGAAAATTCAACAAATCCACAGTAATTGCAATTCTCTCAAGTACATTTTCACTTTTATTCAAAATATTTCAAACAAAGAAGAGATTATTACATTCAATGACTTGATTCAGCTTGGCAAAAAGAAAAATCAGGCTGAACCAGATTTTTTCAATAAACAGGTGAACGCCATTCATCCAGATGATATTTGCAGCCTGGTTTATACTTCAGGCACAACTGGAGACCCAAAAGGAGTAATGTTGCATCACAAAGGATTTGTACACGATATCATTAATAGTGAAAAGGTTATTCAATTAAGAGCTGATGATATTTTTCTTTCATTTCTGCCTTTAAGCCATTTATATGAGCGTTTGGCCGGACATTGGTGTGCCATGTACAAAGGTTGCACTATTGCTTATGCCGAAAGTATTGAAACTGTAGTCGAAAATATTCAAGAAATTCAACCCACAGTTCTTATTAGTGTTCCAAGGTTATATGAAAAGATTTATCAGGGAATACTGGATAAAGTAGAAGAAGCTCCAGCTATTCGAAAAAAACTCTTTAATTTGGCATTGAAAAATAGTATCAAATATCATGAACAGCGACGAAAAAACCGTTTGAAATGGCTAACCCAATTAACCTACAAAATAGTAGACAAATTAGTTTTCAGTAAAATTAGAGAGCAATTAGGGGGCCATTTGAGATATCCCATCTCTGGTGGTGCTCCTTTGGCTGTTGAAACCTGTAAGTTTTTTGAAGCCATCGGACTTCCTCTCATCGAAGGATACGGCATGACCGAAAGTCATCTGATTATCACTTTAGCGCCACTAGGAAAATCCAAATATGGTTCTTGCGGAAAACCCATTCCAGGTATTAAAGTAAAAATTGCGGAAGACGGGGAGATTTTGGTTCATGGAGATACCGTCATGGCGGGATATTATAACAAACCCGAAGCAACTAAAGAAGCCATTGACGAGAACGGATGGCTCCACACCGGAGATATCGGTTTTTTAGATGAGGATAACTACCTCTTCATTACCGACCGGAAAAAAAACATTATCGTCACCGCGGGAGGGAAAAATATTGCCCCTGCTCCAATCGAAAACGCTTTGAAACAAAGCAAATATATTGAAGATGTTTGTTTAATTGGAGACAGGCGAAAATTCTTAAGTGCACTTATCATTCCCAATTTTGAAAACCTGAAAGAGTGGGCGTTGAATAATGGAATACCTGTGGAAGAAACGTCCTGGCTTAAGAATGATAAAATAAATAATATTATCTCAACCGAAATAGAAAAATACCAGATTGGCTTTGCACGTTACGAAAAAGTAAAAAAATTCATTATCCTTTCACAACCACTCACTATCGAAGACGGAAGTTTAACACCAAGCCTTAAGATAAAAAGAAAAGTTGTTGAAAAACGTTTTAAAAATTTAATCGATCAACTTTACCAGGATTAACTCTCCATCAAACTAAGGATACAACCTTTCTAAATTAAAAATTTTACCTGATTTATAAATCCATATCCGTTCCATATTTTGAAAAATTCCATTTCAATTTCAAGCAATTTAAATAAAGATAATCATTCAGCAATGTGTATTTGAATTGAAGTAAATAAGCCACATCCCTTTTTCACCACAGAATTAATATCCTCTCCATTCTACTCGCCAAAATTATGCCCACTTCTGCTACAATAGTAATTTTTGTCCAGGTCAGAAAGAATTGGAAGTTGTTTTCTATTTCAAAATATAAATTAAATTTGAAATCTAAGGACACAGTAATAGTAAAACTGGTTCTAAAATGAAATCAAATGTGTAGAAAAAAACTTGTTTTATCATAGAAAAAAATCAATATTTGAACAGTAATTTAATTGGTATTAATTGCATTTAAGATAACCAAGATAGATAAGCAAAATCGGAACAAAATTATTTCAAATTCTCTGGAATTGAGTTTCATCTTGAAACAACCTTTAACTGCTAATTAACACAATAGATTTTCTAAATGAGCTAAAAGGAGAAACCCCAATGAAAACTGCATCGAAAAGAACAGATTATTCTCAGTTTCTTTTTATAATTTTCACAACATTTATTCTCATTTTCGTAACAACAATAGATTTATTTTCTGCATTACCTTTTGGACTATTCGATGGTACAATAAAAGTTGGCGTTCGTTTTTATAAATTTGATAATATTAATTTCAAACAATTTGTTGGTACTTTCTCGGTTTCAAATGAATTAGGTTTCGTAGAAGAAGGAGCTCCTTATTCAGGTATTTCTTATTTAAATATAGAAGCAGGTAGACGATTTGGCATTGGAGATTCTTCAGAAATACGCGGAAAAATCAAATTGCTTGATATTGATATATTCCATGAATCATTGATTATTGGTGGTTCATTAATTAATGTTGACAAAGCCGGTTTTATGGACGAAGACATACAATGGTTTAGTGGTCGAATCGGTTTTGCCATGATAACGGGGTCAAACAAATTGAATCTATCGCTCAGGATTATGGGTACGGCTGCTCAAAGTCAGTGGGTTTTAGGAAAAACTTATTATCCTGAAATTCAGAAACTAATAGAAAATATTGATTATAAAGGTCTTGAGACAGGATACCTGGGAGGACTTAATGCTAACTTAGGAATTATCAATTTTATTACTGACTTTTCAAAAAGAATTTTCTTAGAGGATCCCGAATTAACTAAGACCACCATTTTGGCAGCTTTTTATATCAAGATCGGAACAATAGGCGGCTTTAATACTGAAATTTTTGGCGCTTATGAACAAGAAAGAATAGAAGTTAAAAGAAAAAACCTAACCACTGAAAACAGCAGCATCCAGGCTGGAATACAAATAGGCTTATAATCACTGCTTAAAAGAGTTGTTTCTAAAAAATATCATTTTAAATTTTTTGTGCATAATATTTTTTTTCAGATATCTTTAAAAAAATCGAAATATGTTTACTTATTTTAAACACTAAATTTAATTTCACTCACAAAACAATATTTCTTTCAAGGAATAAACAAAAAGTAATCTTAAATCCATATTACAGTAGATCTATTATTACCTTTAGACAAAGTAGAGCGAGGTTAAATCATTATATTTTCATAGCACCAGTCTAAAGAATTATATTGTTTTTGATGTTCAAATTAAATACCATTCATTGACTAAACAGAAATTCCACTCTCTTTGGTTACAGAACACACAGATGGTGATACTCTGCTGCCTGAAGTGATTAATCATGAGGTATTTAATAAATCTCAATGTGAATTAAGATTCAAAAGAAAAACTGCCAGCCTTTGTAACACCCAATGACCAGACCAGAACGCCCGGCCATTGGATTGAATAAATTTTAAATATTTTAAAATCATTGCTCTAAATGCCCTGATCATTCAGTTCAATTCACCTTTTTCAGAGTACCACTTCTCCAAAAGGTTTAAGTTGTTCCAGGATCTGTTTTTTATCGCCCACCACCACAATAATCATATTTTCTTCTTTCAGGAACTGTTGTGCAACCATCTGGACATTTTCGGGAGTAACAGCATAGATATTTTTAACATAATTCGTTAAGAAGGATTCACCTAAACCGTGGAAATCCATGAAAGCCAACTGTGAGATAATTCCAGTTGGACTGGAATTTCTTAATACAAAGTTGCCCGCCATATAATTCTGCACTCCTCTCAATTCTTCTAGAGAGGGAGCTTCGTTCTGAAGCCGATTGATTTCGTAGAAGATTTCTTTCAATGAAGCTCCAGTAACAGCGGTGGTCACATCAGCTACCTGCAACCAGAATGCATTTCGATAATATGAGGTAATTGAACTCCTGGGAGAGTAAGTATATCCTTTATCTTCCCGAATATTGGCAGTAATGCGCGAAGAGAAGTAACCTCCCAACAACGTATTGGTCACCTGCAGGGCCATATATTCTGGAAGACTGGGATCCGCCACAGGGAGGCCAATATACAGAGTAGATTGCGGCGCACCAGGTCGATCTATAAGATAAATTTTACGTTGAGAGGTAGGTTTGGGAATATTAATTAAAGGTTCAGGTCCACTGTTCCAATCCTGAAACGCTTCCTCAATGGCTTTTTTCATGGCTTTGCCATCGAAAATCCCGGCAATATAAATATGGGTGCGTCGAGCTCCAAAGTTCTCTTTATAGAAATTTTTTACTTTCTGTATTGTGTAGCTGAATAACATTTCTTCGGTAGGAAATACTCTGCCAAAAGGATGATCCCCATATAGCACTTGCAGGAACTTTTCTTGAGCCAACGATTGGGGCTGTGTTTTAGCAATACTTAAATGTCGTAAATAATCTTTTTTAAGTCTCTCGAATTCTTTTTCCGGAAACGCTGGATTTCTTATAATGTCTGCCAAAAGTGCTATTAAATCAGATCCGAATTCACTTAAGGCCTCTCCGCTAATCGTGCTCACTTCTGGCGATACCGACGTACTAATGGAGCCGCCCATGTTGGCAGCCGCTTCGGCGATAGCTGCAGCATCTCGAGTAGTAGTCCCTTCTTTCAATAAATCCAGGGTTAAATCAGCGATCCAGGTTTCTTCGGGTGGCTCGTTTAAATTTCCTGTTCGAATTTTAATCTGTATGGTGACTTTAGGAACAACACCATAGGGAACCATGGTTACTTTCAACCCGTTATCAAGGGAAAATTCCTGTTTTTGTGGAAGTCTAAAGTCTTTTGGCTTTCCACCTTCTGGCGGTTGGTGCTTTTGCGAATATCCAATAACCAGGAAAATGAAAAGTAAAAAAATGCTGGTTAAAATTTTATATCTGTTCATGAATAATCTCCTTTTTCTTTACGAGCCGGCTTTAGGTTCAATAACTAAAACGGTTTGACCATGTTTTGCCAGATATTCTTGTGCTGTTTTTTGAATCAATTCTGGTGTTACCGATCTGAATTGTTCTTCCAGGTGATTGATTAATTCGGGCTTGTCATCGAAAAGGGCAAAGCAGGCCAGAAGGTCGGCACGGCCAAATCCGTAAAATCCGCCAATTTGATCGTACAAATAGGAGCGCATTTTGATGAGAGCACGTTTCAAAGTAGTATCATCCACTGGTTGTTTCTGCAACTTTTCAATCACAGCATCCACCTCAGCGATAATGTCACGGGCATTCTTATCATTGTCGTAGAAAAGGTAACCTGTCCAGAGCATGGGGCCGTTGTAATTGAACATATTTCCCAACATATTGATGCCACCATTGACGCTGCCAGTGTAGCCTTTTTCCAACACCAATTTTTTATGAAGCCAACTATCTTCTCCCTGAAGCAAAATCTGGTCTATTAATCCCATGGCGAAATATTCTGGAGTCATTCGCTCTGGCACATGGTAGGCAAAAGCCAGTGCCGGTCGGTTAGCCAGGGGATCGGATTTAGTAAACCATTTGGCTTCAGTTTGTTTAGGTTCGGTAATATCCGGTTTTTCAGGAAGTTTTGAAGTCGGAATATCTCCAAAGTACTTTTGGATCATTTTCATAGCTTCTTCTGGTTCAAAATCACCCACCACTACCAGGGCAGCGTTGTTCGGTGAATAATAAGTGTCAAAAAAAGCCTGCACATCTTTTAGCGTGGCAGCTTTCAGATCCTCTAAATCGCCATAAAAATTGTGGGCGTTATACCAATTTTGATTGGCGTATTGCGGCATGTCCAGCCAGGGAAATCCGCCGTATGGACGATTCAGAACGTTGACTTTGACTTCGTTTATCACCACGCCTTGCTGATTGGTCAAATTTTCCCGAGTGATGTTTAATCCTCGCATACGATCTGCTTCAGCCCAGAGAACGGTTTCTAATTTATGGGCAGGTAAAATTTCAAAGTAGTTTGTAAAATCAAAACGAGTTGAACCGTTTAAAATACCGCCATTATTCTGTACGAGTTTGATAAATTCCATCTTTCCCAGATTCCGGGAACCTTGAAACATCATGTGTTCGAATAAGTGGGCAAAACCCGTTCGATCTTTCGGCTCAATTCGAAATCCAATATTATAGTAAACCGCTACGGTGACAATGGGAGCAGTATGGTCTTCTGAAAAGACTACTTTTAATCCATTCTCTAATTTATGGTACTGCACAGGTACATGGAATCCTTTCTCCTGGCGGCCACAGGTCACGATCAAAAAAGAACTCACTAACACAATTACAATAAAAAACCTTAAATATTTCATGGAACCTCCACAGATTAATAGGTTAAATTAAGTTAAAAGAAATCAACAGATCTATCCATTCAAATTCTTCCTTGAAGTCAGAAAAGAATACAAATACGTTTTATTGGCCGAATTTAAAATACAAAACACCGTTATAAATTCCATTCGCAAAATTCTTTATTCCCATCGGACCGGTATTTTCGGCCCTGTGAAATTTTGTTCCAATCGGAGCAATAGCGTGGAGAAATGAAATGTCTCCGCGCGGAAAAGGAGCCGCCGTATTTCTTGGATCAGGCCCGTTTTTCGGCGTAAACATACGGAAAAAAAGATTTTCAGTTTCTGTTAAAACGGTTATGGGAGCTTCCACATTTTCGATGACTAACCAATACATATTGGCATAATAACCTTTGAACTCAGGATACTCCCATACCTGACCGGTTATGGCATCGTTATAATCCCGTTGCCAAACCTGATAGGTGGTTCCCTTTAGTCGATTTTTCCACACCCGATATGGCCCTTTCCCGAGCCATCGCATACCTTTCACTTTTTCTTCCGGATAATTAAAAGAAATGCCAAAGTAGTCAAAATAGCCGTGCATTCGATATTGGTATTCACATTTGACCCATCCATTGCCGAAAATTGTCCAGCGAATATTTTTAAAATTTCCACTCCGAAAGGTCGTTTCAATGACGTATTGATTTCCCTGTTGATATGAGTGGGTTTCTGCTCCTCGTGCGCTCCCTGCAACTAAAAAAGGCCCATTTCGCAACGATATGTTCCGGCCCCGATACTCAATGTTACGAAGAATGCAGCCTCTTCGCTGGCTCTTCAAAAATGTTATTTTTAAATCAGCAGCCTGGACGATGATCTGATCATTCTCCTCCTGGCCAGTGACCTTCGCCCAGGATGATTCAATATACCGTTTGACAAAATCACCCGGTTTTTTCAAGATAAACGACCAGGTATAAATCTCACGCCCGTAAGGATCAGTTGCTTGCAGGTAAAGAGCGTCATGTTTTCGATAATTTTCAGGTAAATCCAATTTCAGATGACCAGACTCATGTGGTGGTAAATTAAGCTTTAATTTTCTTACATCCCCAGCTTGAATAAAACCATTATTTTGTTCAAATGGCAAGGGAAAATCCGCCAGCCAATACTCAAAAGTGCATTGGTTGAGATTGATAAAGTCATAACGGTTTTCAATGGGAATCGTTCCGTCAAAATTATCGGAAAGCTCGTCAATTTTCAGGTGCACTGGCGAAAAGATTTCTTTAATAGTATAAAAACTCCCTTCTTTTTCCCGGTGAGGTCCGAGGATGCCGTCAGGAGCGTGGTTACCATCGGTGTCGATTTTGCCATTTAGATCGGTTCGTACAATACCTTCATCGGCAAATACCCACAGAAATCCGCCTGCAGCCAGCGGTTTGTTCATGACCATATTCCAGTAGTCTTCCAGACCGGCGCCATGGCCACCATCGTACAGCCCATGAAGATATTCTGTTGGCATGAGGATATCTGGACCATCTGCCAGGGCTTTGAACATCTCAAAAGTGCGGTAATGGGTGGTATTGATGCCGTTGGCCGGTTCCCAGGGATGCAATACCAGCCGTTTTTGAATGTCGTATTTGGCATAATCGTCTATCAGATCGTAATTGAATCCTCCCTCATTGCCATTGTCCCAGAAGATGACACAGGGGTGGTTTACATCGCGAATGACCAGTTCCCTGACCAATTTTTCTCCGATTTCGGTGGAATAGGCATCCTGCCAGCCGGTGAGTTCATCCAGCACGTACAAACCCAGCGAATCGCAAACATCCAGAAAATGTTTGTCCGGCGGGTAATGGGACATCCGCACGGCATTCATATTCATATCTTTAATAAGATTCACATCCAGGATACTGATAGCCTTGCTCAGTGTTCGCCCGGATTCCGGCCAGAAAGAGTGTCGATTCACTCCTTTTATTTTGACCTTTTGCCCATTAACAAAGATGCCTTCCCCCTGGCGCACCTCAATGGTGCGAAAACCAAATCTCTGCTGAATAGTATGTATAACTTTCTCACCATTTCTCAAAGAAATTTCCGCAATGTAGAGGTTTGGCGTTTCGGCTGACCAGAGTTTAGGGGAAGAAAATTTGGAGCATAGCCGTACTTTATTCTTCACTGTAATTCGTTCAGAAAAAGCTTTTCCGAATTTTTTCCCATCCAATGTTTTTAACTGGCAGGAAACCGCCTGCGCTTTTTGAATATTTTTTAAGAAAACATCGATGGCGATGGAACCGTCCGCCTGGGCATCAATGGCAACGCGGTCTATATGTTCCCGGGGATGTGCCTGGAGATAGACTGGCCGAAAGATACCGCCAAAAACCCAGAAATCGGCCTGCCGCTCCGCCTCATTTACTGATTCATCGGACGAACGCTTACTCACAGTGACTTCCAGAAGATTTTCCTGGCCGATTTTAACCAAATGAGTAATATCGTATTTAAACTCGTAAAACGCTCCCCGATGGGTCGGACCGGCTTTTTTACCATTAATCCACACATCGGTGTCGGTCATCGAGCCTTCGAAGACGACTTCGATATGCTTGTCCTTCCAGGATGCCGGTATTTTGAATCTGTAGCGATATTTTCCTTGCTCATCGGCAGGATTAAGATCGTGTCCGTAATTGTATGTGCCAAATCCTTGCAACTCCCAGCAAGAAGGTACCGGAATGGTTGTCCATTTGCCGCTGTTCCTTCCGCCGGTACAATAAAATTCCCACTCTATCGTGTGGTCTTTGTCTTTGCCAGATAGGTAAAGGATTTCGGTTTCTTCCGCATAAACTGAGCCGGTAAAACTATTGGAAATAATCAAATAAAAAATAAAAAATAAAAAATAAAATTTTTGAATGAAGTAAGATGGCAAAGAAAAATTTTGCTTCATTTTTTCACCTTGTGTTTTGAGACTCGGACAAGAAACTTTTATTTATTTCGTTCTTTGGATAAAAAGAATTATTCGAATATGATACAGGTAAAATCAAACATTACTTTTTATTGATTCACATATAAATAACGCTTTGTCTTTTGAGTTGGCGTTTTTTCAAAGGGTTTGTTATTATGAAAATCAGGCAAAATGGGAACGACAATGGCACCAATGGTAGTAATGGCAAAATAAGCGACGACCCAGTTGGGCATATTTTCACTCAAAATAGCAAACCTGTCACCAATCGAGATATCTTGTGATCGTAAAAAATCGGAAATTTTTATGACTTTTTCATAAAATTCTTTGTATGTAATGGATTTTGAATCTACGTAAGACAATGCCGGTCTTTCGGCAAATTTCTCGGCACTCGATTCTAAAACTTTTTTCAAATTTTTTGTTGTTTGGGTAAGCATTTTTATATCCTCACTTTACATCTTAAAAATATAATGAACAGCATTCTATTCTTCAAATCTTTTGCTATTTAAGATTACATTCGATAGTTTATTTAAATGAATAATGAGTTCACTTTAAATAAGTATTTTTTAGTTACCCTGAGTGTTGTAATCGAAGGGCTTAGAACTTATTAAAAATCAAAAGATTCTTCCCCCTCTCCGACTGCTCTGTCCGAGAGGGGGGTGACCAGACCGGGGCTTCCTTCATTGTGTAAGCCATCCTCCATAGGAGTCCTATGGACTTTATGGGAAAATGATACTAATAAGTAAATTACCTTTTCAGAGTGAACTCATTTATCAACTACCATAAGATGCCTAATTACATGGGTAATTGACAAATGATTCTCTTTTCCGTATATTCGCCGCAAACCTGGGCACGCTTTTTGTGGACAGGGCTGAAGTATCCTTGAGACTTAGTGGTAGTCCAAAACGTTTTGTGAATCAGGAATAAGTATGGTACAAATTCATTTATCTTTCTATCAAATCACCAGCGCAGTTGGAATTGCAATTTTAGGAGCCACCCTTCAGGGTAGTATTGGATTTGGTCTTGGCCTTATCTCAGTTCCCATGTTAGCACATATCTACCAGAGGTTTGTTCCAGGTCCTATTATTTTAGCGGCACTCTTGCTGAATCTTCTGATGTCATACCGTGAAAGGGAATCAATTGATATCAGAGGTTTAAAATGGCCCATGCTGGGCAGATTTTTGGGCACCTTTATGGGAGCGGTTATTTTAACCATTGTTCCGCAACAAAAAATTTCGATTGTTTTCGGCTTAATGGTGTTGTTGGCCGTTTTCTTAAGTATCTCTGGTTTACGGTTAAGCCCGACACCGGGAAATGAGATTGGTGCAGGCACGCTTTCAGGAATAATGGCCACGGTTGCGGCTATTGGCGGACCACCGTTAGCACTCATTTATCAAAACTTGAACGGTTCGCAGTTAAGAGGCACACTTTCTGGTATTTTCGTCCTGGGAACCATTTTATCATTGGGAGCACTTGTGAGTGTTGGTAAATTCGGATTACAGGAAATTTTTCTTGCATTCATTCTTTTTCCCGGAATCCTTATTGGCTTTCTTCTTTCCCGATTCATTACCAAATGGCTGGATAAAGGCTTTCTGCGTCCTGCTGTACTCATTGTTTCATTTATTTCTGCAATAAGTGTGATCTTGAGAAATATTTTCTAAAAAAGCATTAAAAACATACTTTTATCTATTTCTTCCGATTTACGCATCCTTGTTATAAACTTCAAAAATATCTTTAAAAGAAAGAAAGATAACACAAAT
>CAYLYM010000080.1:0-8906 GCA_964387645.1 uncultured Calditrichaceae bacterium
TGTGGTTTCTTTATTGATTAGATATACTTGAAATTGAGACGAATATCTTCAAGATATGGGAGAATCATTTTTATCCCAACTAAGCATTAAAGAGGTCTGGAATATGCAATTTATCTTCAAGTTATAGGTATCTTTATTGTTGTGAGGTGTATGGTACAGCCATCCTTTTTTTCGGGGTCAACGGTATCAGAACACAGGATTAACATTGTTAACCTCAGGGAAGGGATGGCTTTCGCCATGCACTCCAAAGCTATTTCTTTAGTAATTATAAACCTTTGAAAAATCACCTTGCATTAACTCCATTATTTCGCTACCGAATAAATTCGATGGCTATACGATTATTCGAAACCCGCTGAAGCGAGTTTGGGAATAGTGTTAACCGCCTATTTTAATCGGTAAAAAATGATAAAAGGTATTTAAAAATTCAACTCCGTTACCATTTTATGATTAAATCAAAGGTTTCAATTAATGAAATCTATTGGGATTCGTGGACAACTGCACAATCAGGATTAAAAAAGTTTTTCTTCGTTTGAAGCCTTCATCATATTTGCTCTTCTGAAGTTTTTTTGAGGTAAATCATAAAAGGGAAAGTTTTATAAACTTTCCCCGAGTTATTTTGTAAATTCGTTTTATTCTGTTGACAAAGAATGAGGCTTTGAAGAAGAGAATTCATAGGTATTGTTTTCTGGATTTACATCTGGGATATATGCATTACCGAGAGATATTTTCTGGACATTTTTTTCTGGATGAAAGATAACAATCACCTCGTTTTTGTTATTTTCCCAAATATTTATTGATTTATAAATTTTTGCGCTGGTTTCATCCTGGTAATGGAAGTTCAATTCAACTGGCACAGGTAATCGACCGAGTCGTTCTACCGTGACTTTAATCTTGTTACGACTCTGCTGCACTTTTTTGATAGCCAGATCAGGATACCCGCGTTGAAAGAACCAGGGTTCCCAGAACCACTGTAACGATTTTCCGGCGACATCTTCAAAAGTAAAGAAAAAGTCATAAGGTATAGGATGTTTGCCATTCCACCGACGAATATATTCTTGTAACGCTTTTTTAAATAATTTTTCTCCAAGTAGGTCTTTTAAGAAAGTGTAGGCGATAGCTGGGCGATAATACGCATGTGTTCTATAGGAAGAGCCATCATTCACCAGATAAGAAGGTATCATCAAGGAAACTTCTTTTTCTTGTCCGGCAATAGAGTTGTATTTTTCCACTATTCCTTTTTGATAATCATAGCTCTGTTCCAGACGCTCAACTACTTCTTTTGGGAAAAAGCTGGCCCAGCCTTCGTCCATCCAGGCGTATTTACGTTCGTTTGTGCCCATATAGAATGGGAAATAGTTGTGAGAAATTTCATGAAAGATTAATCCGATGGATTGTGCTCGTTTTTTAGGGGCACCATCATTGGCCATCATGGGAGTTTCCATTCCGCCGCCATATCCACCATTGCAAAAAGTTGTCACATGTGGATAAGGGTAGGGAATACCTGGTAATTCTTTTGAAAGATATTCGATCGTGGCTCTGGAAAATTCCGCAGCTTCTTCAAAATGAGGAGCACCATCCGGGTAAACGGCAGCAGTTATTACTCTTCGGCCTGTTTTTTCATCCACTTCAACGCTCACAGCATCCCACAAGTAATGATTGCTGGCGGCGAAAGAAAAATCGGGAACATTATTTGCTTTGAAACGCCATGTATTTCTTAATCCCTCTTGAGTCACCGAGCCATTCTTATAATCTTCCGTTGTTATAATATGAACCACTTCATCAGATTTTTGGGCTTTAAGCCAACGTTGTAGAATTTTTTTCTGTAAAACTTCCCCAGGATTCTGAAGTGTGCCTGTAGCCCAAACCACATAACCGGCCGGAACGATGATAGACACTTCATAATTATTAAAATCATTATAAAATTCTACCGTACCGTAATATTCATTCAAATCCCAGCCATCAATGTCATCATATACGGCAATCTGTGGATACCAATAAGCGACAAAAAAATCGGTATCACTGTATTGACCCATTCGTATTTTCCGATACTTTGGGAGGGTAAAACTCCACCCAATTGCTATGTGTAATTCTTCCTTAGGAGGCAAACGCTGTCCCAATTTGACAATCAAATTCGTCCCGGTTTTTCGGATTTTTTTATTTTCGTCAGAAAGATTAATGATGCTGTTATTAATTGTTAAATAATGTAGCTGAACGCCATTTGTTAAATCCCGTTCTTCCAGGCGAAATTGTCTGGCGTTACCTTTTTTATAATTGTTTTGATATAATCGAAAAACGATCTGGTCCAGCGAATCTGGACTGTTGTTATGATACACAATCCGGGCATCGCCAATTATGTAACCTGCATAAGGTATAAGTTCCACATCGATTTTGTAATCAGCACTGTTTTGCCAGTAGTTAGGACCGGGTCTGCCGTCATACGACCTCGTGCCTTTTTCATACGCTTCCTGAATATTTAATGGCATATAAAAACTGGATCGTTTTGCCAGAGTGATCATCTGAAAAATTAGTATGAGAACAACTGCATAAGTAAAACTATTCCTCATTTTACGAAATCTCCCAATTTTTAAATGAATTGTTCATCATTATCATCATCATAATGCGTTCCTAAACTCGTTTTTTTGCCAATATAATTTATTGAACAATGGAGATTAAACAGATTTTTCAATTTTTCCAGTCAGGAAGAGGCAATAAGGGAGTATTGTAGAACGATTTGCTGAATTGTTGAAAGGGATGTTTGGAATAGTTGAAAAAATTAATGAATCAGCGATTCGTCCCACATTGTTGTGTCTGATTTGGACTATTGTAAAACGATTCGCTTAATCTTTTAAAAGTCGACTCCTGGTTTAGAGCAGGAAGAGAGTCAATAATAATGTATTAATTACCAGGATTTGACAGGCTTAATCATTAAAATAACCACTTCAGCGCAGAATCAATAATGGTTATCAGCAGAGCTGCTATGAAAGTAGAACCTAACCCTTTAATCTCAAAATCTTCAATGAGTTTGTCCGTTACCCAGAGCATGAAAGTATTAAGTACCAACTTGAATAGTCCAAATGTGATGATGATGAATGGTAATGTCAGTAGTACCAATAGCCAGCCAATGAGGAAATTGATTAAACTATAGACAATAGCCACAATAATAGCTGTCCAGAAACTTTTGATACGTATGGTGGGCATAATTTGGGCCACGATAAAAATGGCAGCACTTAACAATAAAATGTTCCAGACGAGATGCATAACTCCTCCTCTAAATGGTTAATGCCAACATTTTCAACATTTCATTCAAAAATACTATCTAAAACTGAACGCTAAAAATCTGATAAAGTTAAAATTTTTTTCGGAATGGTTATAAAAAAAATCGAAATCAAGAACTTGACCCTTGAGCTTTTTTCTGTTCGGAGAAAGAGGTAATTCTCTGATCTTACCAAAATTGTATAAGATTAAAATAAATTTACTCTTTGCCTTACGAAATTTCATATTTTTTTAAAGAGTTTTATAGTCTCTTCCTGAAAAAGGACCCATAGAGAGTAAATTCCCAGAGCAGTTCCCAGAGGAATCTTAATGAGATAAATAACTGAATAGACAAGAATCAAGATGCGAGCCCAGGACCAACGTTTGAGCAAGCCGATACTGCCAACGATCCCTGTTGCAAAAAAAGCCAGGGCAAATCCAATAATAATCGGAACGATGGTTACAACTAGTTTTAACGTAAAAGGATCCTGAATGAAGTGGTTCAGATTTATGAAAACGCTAAAAATGAAGAAGCCTATGATCGAGAATAATAATCCTAATGCGCTGAATCCGATGTGAAAGGCAGCTACTAAAGTGAGGTGTTTTTCCATTTTGTTCCTTTCTTTTTTATCGATGTTTAATGGAAGTAATCTTCAATCTATCTGAACTTAGACATTCTCTGTTTTTCAATTATTTGTAAATAGGTTATGTATTTTCTGGAAAAATCGCAACAATTTTTCCTAAATAAAGTTTCATTTCAAGCTTAAAATGATGAGTTGAAGATCAGTACTGTTTCTAAATGATTGATCAGGTTTTTGTGGAATTATAAAAGGGTAAATAATCTAGTGGAAAATCATAGGGACCACCTCTCTTTATCTCTGATTTACTGAAAGAGGTGGTCCAATAAGATGAGATTTATTCCGGATATGCGGTTTCTCATAAAAAGTTATTCAGATTTATTGTAAACCAGTTTGCCTGTTCTCTCTCCCCGCGGTGTTGTGTGTGTGAAGGAGATGATCAAAGCTTTACCATTATCGGAAAGGCTCCACTCTTCAGTGGATTCAATGTTAAACTCTCTCCCATTTCTCTCGAAAGTCATTACCGAATTGATGATTAAAACTTTACCATCTGAAGACCATTTGGCTCTGGATTTTCGAGTACCGTTAAACATCTCGCTCTTAGTCTCTTTTCCATCCAGAGAAAGTTCTTCTTTAAGATTAAATTCTTCCCCGGATCTTCTCTGGAAAACACGATCGATGATTAGCTTATTATTTTCCTGCTGAATGATTAATTTACTGGAAGCCATACCTCGCCTTCCCCCTCCGACCCCACTCTTGTCACGATCAAGTGTCCATTTACCTGAAAAATTGACCTTCCCTTCACCAGCAAAAAGCGGCAAACAAACAAAAATCATTAGTAATGTTATAGCACGAATGGATCTTTGCATTTTTAATTCTCCTCTTTTGGGTTTAATTTGTATTTTAAAATTTAGACAAACAATCATTCTCTTTTATTCCATGATATTTTTTAAATATCTGCTTATCAAGAAAGAAATAGGTGATTTATGAAAAAAGGTATTTCATCGATTGTGGAAATTTCTGGTCATTTATTGAATGTTACGGATCGCAATGAGTTATCAATAGTTTATCAAGGCCCCATGCGGTTTTAAAATAATCAGACTAATCCTGATATTTTGCCAGCCTGCTTTTACCTATTTTTTATTTGTATATTTTGACATTCTAAAAAGAAAAGCCTCGAATATTGAAAAAATTGTGAGACCAAAATGACAAATTATTTTTTTGTTTTGTGCACTTAATATTTCATTGAATCGGGATTTACCTGTCGCAAAATTGGTTTAATCGTTAGACCATATTTATAGCAAAATGCCCTTCCCGGTTAATATCAATTTGCCTCTGGTGCTTGATAAACAATTTCGCCATTGATGATAGTATAAACAATTCGAGTCTCCAATAATTTATCTTCTGGTACGGTCATAATATCTTGCGAAAACACAGTAAAATCTGCAAATTTCCCCACCTCAATTGATCCTTTCAGATTTTCCTCGAAAGCTCCGTAAGCTGCATCCAGGGTGTAAGAACGCAGCGCCTGTTCACGGGTCATCTTCTGATCTGGTTCGTAACCGTTGGGAGGATATCCATCCAGTGTTTTCCTGGTGACTGAAGCGTAGAAACAGGCAATGGGATTGATGGGTTCTACCGGCACATCCGTCCCATTGACAATGATGGCACCGGATTGAAGCAGCTTCTGCCAGGCATAAGCCCCTTCTTCGATGCGCTTTTTTCCCAATCGATGTATGGCCCAGGGTCTGTCGGAGGAGAGATGAATTCCCTGCATGGAAGCGATGACTCCCAACTGAGCAAATCGTGGAATATCCCGGGCACTTATATGCTGGGCATGTTCAATTCGGAAGCGATGATCGTTTGCTTTTTCGGGTAATTCCTTGAAAACGCGCTCAAACTGATTCAAAACTTCCCGGTTGGCCCGATCGCCAATGGCATGCACACAGACCTGAAAGCCATATTGCAGACCCTGGCGTGCCACCTGATATATTTTTTCCATTGGTGTGACTGCCTGCCCATAATGACCGGGACGATCGGAATAGGGTTCCAGAAGCCAGGCGCCCCGTGAACCCAATGCCCCATCGGCATAGAGCTTAATTGCCCGGATAGTTAGAAAATGATTGCCCAGACCAATTTCTGGTCCTTTCTCAAACCACTTTTGTAATAATTCTGCATCGCTACCATCTAACATTACCCATAAACGAACCTTAAGCTTATTGTTTTTCAAAAATTCTTTGTAGAGCTGGATTTCCTTCTCACCGGCGCCGGCGTCCCTAAAGGTGGTAATACCGTTTTTAAAACATTCCTGGATAGCCAGTTCCAACGCCTGGCGGTCTTTCTCCGGTGTTGATTCTGGAATATGTTGAGTAATGAGACTGGTAGCTTCTTCAATAAAAATACCAGTTGGATTACCCTGTTCGTCTTTAATAATTTCTCCATCTCCTTGAAAAAGAGTAGATCTGCTGATTCCAGCAATTTCCATGGCCTTAGCGTTAGCAAAACCGGCATGCCCACTGGCGTGTGTTAGATAAACCGGGTTGTCAGGGGAAACCTGGCTTAACAGATGATGAGTTTGAAAACCACGCACCATGAGCGAAGGGGATGGATTCCATTTGCTTTGATGCCATCCTCTTCCTAAAATCCATTCGCCTGGCCGAGCTTTCTTAACCGCTGCTTCCACAATTTTTACCAGTTCCTGGTAATTCTTCACCTGACTCAAATCCAGTTTCATCTTAGCATAACCCATTCCCATTATATGACCATGACTTTCAATAAGACCAGGTGTCATGGTTTTACCTTCCAGATTTATTATTTTTGTCTGAGAACCTCGCCAGCGATCTAATTCATCGGAACTTCCCACATGAATAATTTTGCCGCCTTTGATCGCCACCATTTCGGCAATGGGTTGATTAGCATCCATGGTATATATTTTTCCGTTATATATAATGAGATCTGCTTTTGGAGAAAGACTACAACACAAGAAAGATGTAATAGCCGGTAAAAATAAAAAAGCGAAAAATTTTAAGATAAACTGATTGGACATTTTTGAACTCCTTTAATTGCAAATATTTATTTTTCAATATCAATTTATTCTTTTTCGAATGATAGTATTGGGAGCCCGCGATTTTTCCTTTCATTCATCCAAAGAGCAATAAGAACGATAATTCCGCCCGCGATCAGGCGGGGAATATTCCCTTTCTCATGGAAAAATATGAAAGAAACAGCTATGGCTAAAGGGATTTTTAAGTTATTAAAAATCGCCAAAGTGCCACCCTCAACTTTTCTGGCGCCGTAGTTCCATAAAAAGAAACCAATTCCTGAAGCCATAACGCCCAGGTAAAGTAACGTTAATAATTGATTAGCGGTTAGCGTTAGTGCTGACCAATTCGTGGATAAACTCGTTGCCAGAGCTGTTAGTAACACCGCCCCAAAATAGAGCAATCCGAAAATTTGATAATCTTTTTTCTCTGGAAGGGCCTTCATGATTTCCCGATAATAAATCTGCCCGAAGGCGAAACACATGTTGGAAATCTGCATAATGACAAATCCTTTAACCACATTTAGTTGAGATATGCTGTGATAAACTATAATTCCTGTTCCGATAACCGCAAGAAAGGTGGTGAAAAGATTGCTAAGTTGAAATCGCTTTAGAAAATAATCATTGAGCAATGTAACATAAATTGGAGTAAAAATGGTAAAAAGGGCTACTTCATGGGCTTTCAAAAAGCGATAAGAATAAATGTAAGTGGTATACATAAGGCCATACTGCAACATACCTGCGAGAATCAATTTAAGCGCAAGGCGGAGTGGCACCCTGTTTACCCTTAAAAATGGCAAAAAGATAAGTAACGATATTGACATCCTAACCCATGAAACGAAGTTGGAATCAAGGCCCATAAGATTGCCCTTGATCAGTCCGAAGGAAAATGCCCAGATGAATGAAACTAAAAGTAGATAGACCATATTGCATATCCAGAAGATTAAAATAAAAAACCATTTACATTTTAAAAAATAAATGTAATCAGTAAAATACCATTTACCAGCCAGTCATTTTTAAATTTTTTCCCAACAGGTTAAGACTTGTTGGGAAAAATCAACAGAGTTAAAGAGAGCAGTGGCATAAAAAAAGCGCCGAAAACTGCATAAGCGAATTGAGCTTTTTTCACCGTTAACCATAACAGGGGCAATGATCCGAAGGAAATGACCCAAACGTAAAATTTGTAAGGTGAGGTTTTTTCTCAAGTCGCTGATTTGCCCGTCAATTCCAGATGGTTTTCGCTGTAACCGGAGAAAATCGGCGAAGAGATAAGGCGCGCTTTGCCAAACTCCTAATAGACTGGAATATACCGCCCCCCAAAAGTCCAGGAGAAAAGTGAATCTTCCAGGTGGTCCTATAATTTGTTCCAATTGTCGTGCCAATATCGGTGCTACCTTAACGCCGCTACCTTGAATCTCGACTCGTGAGCCGATAATAATCATTGCTATGCCGAAAAGGGCCGTCATGAAATAAGCAACACCCAAATCCCAGCGGCAGGTTATCAGTCCAGTAAAGCCTTCTCTTCGTTCTTCTTGAATCCAATAACCATAGGATAGCAGGGTCACCGTTCCACCGACGCCGCCCAAAATGCCTAATGTCCAGCCCAAACCGCCAGTCGGAATCTTCGGAGGAAACAATCCTCGTCCGATGGCAACCCAATCCGGTTGAATAAAAATTGCTGTGAATATCACCGCTACGAACACTATTCCGATAAAAAGCGTCATCAATCTTTCGAAAAGCTTAAAACCACCCCTCAGAATAATAGTTAAACCGATCAAAGAATGGATTATTCCCCAATAAATTTTGGAAGAGTCAGGATTCTGGGATAATGGAAATAAGGCGGTTCCAGCAACGCCACAGGCATTCACCAGTGCACCGCCGGTGAGGAAAGTCCATCCTAAAAAATAAATCGCGAAAATCCACTTGATCCACCTGCCCAAATGCCATACCCAGCCTTCCAACATGGTCTTTCCGGTGGTCAGTTGCCAGCGGGCGATGCCTTCTTCGTTAAGAAAGCCTTTGAGGAGTGCACCTGC
>CAYLYM010000080.1:8916-17851 GCA_964387645.1 uncultured Calditrichaceae bacterium
CATTCCCACATCCGAACCGTCCAGAGCGGCTGTTAATAAGTCTCCCGCACCCACTCCGGTCGCGGCCACCAGAATACCCGGCCCAATTACTGAAATGATTTTCCGGGATTTAGATTTTCGATTGGATCTCATAAAATAATTTAATCAGTTCTGTGGTGTTTTTTCAAGTTTTAATCTCAAGCAGGAACCACTTCTTGTAGCGAACAAATCCCCCCACTATCAACGGGTTGAACGGTAGGAGCCGCATCTTGCTACGAATTGGTATTGTTATTCGTGGCTGGAAGCCACTCCTACCGGTTGGGGATGGTCTATTCCATTCGGAGTAGGGATGCTCCTCCTACCTGACGATAAAACTGGTGGGAGTCGCATCTTACAGTGAATGAATCTGTATGAATTTTTCGATAGCTGTTCTCATTTCAGCCGCTTTTTGCGGATTTTTCTCAATAAGATTCTGGGATTCCAATGGGTCTTCTACCAAATCAAATAAATATTCTCTGCCATCAACATCTTTAATATATTTCCAGCGATCATCTCGAACCGCCATTTGTTTTCGGTACTGGAAAAACAAATATCGATTTGGCAATTTTTGATTCTTGAAGATCACGGCAGAAATGTCTCGGCCATCAAGTTCTCGAGTGGGGAGCGGAGATCCGGTAATCGATGCCAGTGTCGGAAAAATATCCAAACTACTACATACCTGATCCCGCTTTTGATATGGCGCTATTCGACCTTTCCATTGCATCAGGCAAGGAGTTTTTATTCCCCCTTCCCACAGGGTGGCCTTCTCTCCCCGGTAAGGATGATTACTCCCGCCGTAATCATAATCACCGCCATTATCGCTTAAGAATATGACCAGAGTATTTTTTTCCAGATGGAGGTCTTTCAAAGTGTTCAAAACAATACCAATATTTTTATCTAAATTTTCTACCATAGCCGAATAGACTTCCCGGGAGTTTTTGGACTTTGGAGGTAAGTTTGGGTATTCAGGTGGAGATTGCAGTAAATTACCTTCTGGACATTTCCCATAGTGTGGTGCATTATAGGCCAGATAAAGGAAGAATGGGAAGTTACGGTTTTTCTTTATGAACTTGACAGCTTCAGTCGTTAAAAGGTCGGTGGCAAATCCTTCTTCGGAAATCAAACTTTTATTCCTGAACAAAGCTGGTTGAGTACGATAGGTATGTAGATAGTAATCAATACATCCAGGTAAAAATCCATAAAAGTAATCGAATCCAAATTTATTGGGTCCAAAATCGGGCTGACCATGTCCCAGATGCCATTTTCCAATTAATGCAGTTCGATAACCCTTCTGTTTGAGTAACTGGGCAATGGTAATTTCTTCTTCTGGTAAATGTTTATCATCATGTTTACCGGGCATAAGCGGGGCATGGAATGCTTTATCGATTCGGTAATGATATCGCCCGGTAAGCAGACCGTATCTGGACGGGGTACAAACAGGTGCGGTAACGTAAAAATTATTAAACTGGATGCCATTTTTTCCTATCGAGTCAATATTGGGAGTTGAAATATCACTACCGTAAAGACTTACATCCCCAATGCCCTGATCGTCGGTAAATATCAGAATAATATTAGGGAGATTTTGATTTGAAGTGCACCCGGTTTTAAAAAATATGGGACTTAATGTCAATCCCGCTCCTGTCAAAATCTTCAGAAATGTTCGACGAGATATTTCCTCGTGTTTCATTTTTATCCACCTCAACTTTTTATAAAATTTCTTAAGATAATTTTGGTATCTGTCATCCAGCATCGGTTAATGAAGTTATTCGAAACAAAAATATTTTTAGATCACACCAGACAAATTAGCGATAAAGACTTGCCGGGAACCTTCTGGTGCGCCATTGAAACACACTTTCTGGTAATCCCTACTCCAGGCAGGATGAGGATCCAGACGAAGCGTCCCTTTCCCTTTACCCAGTGTATAGATCGTACAAATATTTTCTTCCTCATCGGCTATCAAGTCAACCAGACGGATGGGTATTTCTTCATTTAGCAGACTCACCGGTTCGCCTGGATAGGCATCGGTGACCAGGTATTTGCCATTTCCGCTGACGGATGGATGTCCACTCCCCAGCCGTTTTTCGCTCAAAACAGTAAAATCGCTACCATCGTAACATACCATGCAAAAACGCAAGGTTTTTTTGTCCGGTTTCAGATTGGCCACAATATGTTCACCATCAGGATGCCAGTTGGGATGATGGCCGCCTGGTGCCCATTGTTCACGTGTAATAACCTGCCGAATGTCGCTGCCATCTGTCTTAAAAGTGAAAAGTTGTGGATTCCATTTTCCTTTTCTGTCAGGAAATATGCAGCGTAATACTTGCATGATACGTGCATTTTGTTTATTGAACTTAGTATGGAAAAAATAAAAAGTTCCATCTTTATAATATATAATATTCAGGATCGGACACTTTGGCGGCGACAGCAGCCAGGCTCACCAGGAGAGTTTTCTCATTGGTATGCAAATCGGTTCGCCAGATACCCTCGTCTTCTGCTGCTCCCAGCGGTAAACTGGGTGGATTCTGCGGATCCTCTGGTACCCCGTATCCCCGCTGGGTTACGTTAATTAAGTCAAGGGGAAATCCCATAACACATGATTCATCCGGAGCAATATGATACATCGGTCCGGCAAAAGCTATGGCCGTGCCATCCTCCAGATTAATCCTGACACATACAGCCTTGTCGTCAATAATGTCATTGGTGTAGAGGTTGCGGTCCGTTTTCCCCCAATTTAAATTAGCGCCGAGTTGAAATCTCCAGTCTTTAGTGGTGTACACTGTCTCAATGGTATGCTCCTCAAGATCAATCACGCACACATCAGCCGTTTCTCCTCTTACCGGATCGTGATCCTGGAAAGAAAAACGGGTTAATGCTAAATACCGCTGTGAAGGACTGAAAGGACAGACATCATAAAAGGTGTGGATATAATAACCGTTTTCAGGAGTCACACAGGTGACTTTTCCCATTGTTTTCCTCAGACGGTAAGGACAGAATTTGAATTGTTTTTTATTGGATGCAGGACGAGTGCAGGACCACCCGCCAGGAATGGTAGCCGTTGTCAGAAACCCAGCAGAGTTTTGGAAAAACTTTCGGCGGTCCATAAAACACTCCTGTTTTTCTGAGAATCAAAAGCTCTTTGTTTTTTCAAAAGGAAAATAAAAATTAGAAATGGAAAATTGAAAATAAAAAATTTAAAATTAAATTATTTTTGAATAAAATTTCAACCACTTCAAATTTAACTAAACGATTATTTTTTTACTTAAATTTTTTTTAGTTATTCAAAATCATAAGGTAATTTTCACAACAAGGTAGACTTACTAACTTAATGTTTTAGCTTTTAGATATTTTTCTCACAATATTTTACTTCTTTTACCATTCGCTGCAAGGGATTTTAAATATAAACTTATAGTCGGGACAGTTTCAAAATGCAATAATATCTTTTAGCGCTTCTTTATGGGCCTTTACTCTTTCTCTTTTCTCAAACTACTTCAAACCCAAATGTACTTCCACATTATCTTCTGCCTGAATTCCTCAAAAACCTCTCGCCAATTGTGGGCCTAGTTTTTTCTATGGATAGCCAACAACTCAATATTTTCCAATGCTCATCAAGCCTTATGCCCGGTCACCAGTAGACAAAATTTATGTCTATTTCTAACAAACAGTGTATTTTTAAATGTTTAAAAAATTTGCTTCAATGAATTCTCAGCTCACTTCAGTCTTATATAAATCATCTATTACTTTCCCACTATTTTTCTTTTGAAGGATCATAGTCTGGATTAATCAAAGGCATTTGCGCATTCACCTCTTCCCGCCATTCGATCAGCTTTCGATGTAATTCTATTGCCTTCTCAGGCTCATCTTCGACAAGATTTTTTGTTTCACCAATATCTTCTTTTAAATTATACAATTCTAAGTGATGATCTTCAAAAAACTCAATAAGTTTATAATCTCCATCTCGAATTGCACTATAAGGCGTTGCTCCCTGCGTATGATAATGGGGATAATGCCAGTAAATATAAATTGCTTCTCGTTTAAATTTTCCTTCTTTTGTTAATAGAGGTACCAGACTCACTCCATCCACAGGTTCTTTCCAATCGATACCTGCCATCTCTATAATTGTAGGGAATAAATCAATTCCTATTACAGGGTCAGTACAAACACTACCGGGTTCCACTACGCCAGGCCAACGAATAATTAGCGGGACTCTAACACCCCCTTCATAAACTGTCCCTTTCCCGCCACGCAGGGGCCAGTTAGAAGTCGGTCCCAGTAATCCCCCATTATCAGAATGAAAAATAATAACAGTCTTTTCATACAGCCCTAATTCTTTTAATTTTTTAACAATTCTGCCAACACTCTCGTCCACACTTTCTATCATTGCAGCATATACTGGATTGGATTGACCATGATCACCCGGTTTATTCTGATATTTAGCAATCAATTCTTCCTTAGCTGCTAATGGTTTATGTACCGCATAATGGGCAAAATAGAGAAAAAACGGTTGATCTCGATTCTGATCAATAAAGTTGAGTGCCTCATCTGTTAAACGGTCTGTTAAATATTCTCCTTTTTTTCGATTATTCAAATGAGGCATCTGATAAGGGTCAAAATAACCGTGAATTGGACGTCCCCAATAAGACCCTGCAATATTGATATCAAATCCCTGATTGAGTGGATAATACACTTCTTCAACATCATTATTATTTGTTAAATGCCACTTTCCAATACTTGCAGTCGCATATCCTTCTTTTTTCAATACTTCTGCAATAGTAACTTCCTCTAAAGGTAAATATTTCGTCCAATCCGGCACTTTTAGTTTGGCATGCGGAGAACGATGCCCTGAAATCCAGTCCGTCAGATGTAACCTTGCGGGATATTTACCGGTAAGAATAGCAGCTCGACTTGGTGAACAAACCGTACAAGCAGAATAAGCATCAGTGAATCGCATACCCTGAGTAGCTATCTCATCAATATTAGGAGTTTCATAATATTTACTACCATAACAATGAAGATCCCGCCACCCTAAATCATCAATAAGTATTAATACAAAATTTAATTTTTCTCCTGAGAATGTGTTCTTTGCATTCAACAAAAAGGGAGATGTAAAAGCCATCACTCCTATTTTTGCCATAAAATCTAAAAATTCTCTTCGATTCATATTTTGCCCCTTTTTATAAAAACTTTTCATTTTGCCGGATACTAAAATCACTCTAAAAAATGATACTTTTCAAATCAAACCTGGCACATTAATAACAGAAACCGGTTTAAGATTTAAGAAGACGCTATGGAAACAAATTCTTTATTAATTCTTGCTTCATACTGGAAGCGATCTCTTTCTTAACATTCATTTTTTTCCTGGCGGAGCAACCGAGCAATCAAATCGGACAGAAGAGAAAGTTCTCTCCCGCCTGGTTTTCCACCAAATTTCCTTATTAAAAAAGATATTTAAAAAATATTTACCATTTCCATAGGGAAATCGATACCCCCTCTGCTGAAATCAAAACATTTTCATTTAATTATGATTGTTCTTCTTTCCAATTTGGCAGATTTTTCCCAAAATAATGGAACAACATTATTTAAGCTACTTCTCTTGTATATTACCGGAGCATTCAATCTCCACGATACTCAGGATTTAATTGTGTGGGAATAGGAGCCTTTAATTCTTTTTGCCACTGTTTCAATCTTTCATAAAGCTTATCTCTTATTTCAGGAAATCTGGAAGCAAGATTATTCTGTTCTCCGATATCCTTTTCAAGGTTGTACAATTCCAGCGCTCCATCTTCATAATAAACAATTAATTTCCAATTTCCCATTCTTATGGCTGCAGCTGGCCTTGTTCTAAAATAAGGATCACGAGCACCCTCAGCCTTTCCTTGCAGATAAGCAGGAAAATGCCAAAAAAGAGCATCCCGCTTTAAAGTCTTTTCGCCTTTCAGAAGCGGTACAATGCTCATGCCATCAATAGGTTGATTGACCGGTTTTTTAATTCCAGCAATTTCCATAATCGTCGGGAAAAAATCTACACCAATAACCGGAACATCACACCTGGAATTAGGCTTAACCACTCCAGGCCAACGTACTACCAGCGGTACTCGTATCCCTCCTTCATATAACATCCCTTTACCACCACGTAAAGGTTCCTGAGAAGTTATTCTTTTAACTCCTCCATTATCGGAAAATATAATAACCACCGTGTTTTTTTCTAACTTCAAATCTTTCAAAGTTTTCAATATCAAGCCAATCCCATGATCCACAGATTCAATCATTGCTGCATAAACTGGATTGTTCTGTCCATGACTACCTGGTTTATTCTTATATTTCTGGATCAATTTCTTTTTAGCTTGCAAGGGAGTATGCACCGCATAATGGGGAAGATATAAGAAAAAATGCCTGTCTTTATTCTGCTGGATAAATTTGATGGCTTCATTGGTTAAACGATCAGTTAGATATTCACCCTTTGGACCATCTGGTAAATCTTTATTTTTATAAGGACTGAAATAACTTTTGGGATGACCCGAAATATTTCCACCAATATTCACATCAAATCCCTGGGCAATCGGACCTGCTTCCGGATCATTCCCTAAATGCCATTTCCCTATACTTGCCGAAACATAACCAGCTTCTTTTAACACTTCTGCAATGGTGATTTTATCCGGATCAAGCACGGTCTTATTGGGGATTGGTATTAATTTACGAAGCGAAGCTTTGCCTCGATCTGAATTCCCTACTGTATATATCCCATGGCGTGGAGTATACTGTCCTGTTAAGAGTGAAGCTCTGGTTGGAGCACAATTCGGTGCATTGGTATACGCATTTGTAAAAACCATCCCCTCTTTCGCAAGTCTATCCATATTTGGGGTTTCATAATAGGTACTTCCCATAAAGCCAGCATCTTTCCAGCCAAAATCATCAATCAAGATAAAAACGATATTAGGTGGTCTTTTTCTACTATAAGCTCCCATTAAATATTGAAAAGGAATGGTAGCTGAACTGAGAGCTACCCAACGGAGGAACGTTCTTCTCTTCATTTTAGAACCTCTTATGGCATTAAAATAATTTAACCTCATTAAATTTCCCGTTCATAAATTTCCTTTAACGGAAATAATTCAGATTTTGTCCGGTAATTCAACATAATCTTTTTGATCTTTTGAACAATATCCGGATATTGACTGGCAACATTATGTTCTTCTTTAATATCCTCTTTAAGGTTATAAAGTTGAATTTGTGTATCGCTATTTTCCTTTTTCAATCCTGTTCGGATTGCTTTCCAGTTTCCTAATCGAACAGCTTGCTGTCCTCCATAAGAAGGAAATTCCCAATAAAGAAATTCATGCTTTTTTTGTTTATCATACTGTCCTAATAATGTTGGCAGAAAACTAATACCATTAATACCTTTTGGAGGATCAATCCCTATAATCTCGCAAAAAGTAGGAAGTACGTCCCAGAAAGCCGAAATATGATCAGTTGTAGTTCCTGGTTTAATTTTCCCTTTCCATCGAGCAATCATGGGAATTCGAATTCCACCTTCGTACAAAGACCCTTTCCGTCCTCGAAAAGGCCCCGCACTTTGGAAGAAATCTGAATCAGCACCACCCAATCTATCATAAACAGGGCCATTATCACTGCTAAAAATAATCAATGTATTCTCATCCAGTCCAAGTTCTGAGATCAAATTTACAATTTCTCCAATACCTTTATCCATGTGCGTAATCATTGCGGCATAAGCTGCATGAGGATATAGATGTTTCAGATAACCACGGTGTTTATAAGGTGTTTCAGGGATTTTTCCCTTGTATATATCAAGGGATTCTTCTGGTACCTGTAATGAGAGATGCGGAATAATAAAGGGTAAATATAGAAAGAAGGGATGATTCTTGTTTTGGCGAATAAACGATTTAGCTTCTTCTACAAATAAATCCTGAGCATAATGTTTTCCGGAAAGGGAGTGACCATCATTCCCTTCGATGGGAATTTTCTCCCCATTTCGCCATAAGAAAGCTGGATAGTGATTGTGGGCATGAACCTGGCATATGTAACCATAGAAATAATCAAATCCTTGTTTATTAGGATCACCCGATGATCCTTCATAACCAAGGCCCCATTTACCAATAGCTGCTGTTTTATAACCAGCCTGTTTTAATAATTCTGCAATGGTCACCTCTTCTGTAGGAATTGGATTTTGACCAGCATAAATATCATGTGTTGGATCATGCTTTCGCCATTTTGGTCTCCCATTATCACGAATGTAAGAATGTCCAGTATCTTTGCCTGTCATTAACGTACAACGTGATGGAGCACATACTGGACTACCAGCATAATGTTGAGTAAATTTCATTCCTTCAGCAGCCAGACGATCGAGGTTTGGAGTTTTGATGTATTTTTGCCCATAACATCCTAGATCGCCATATCCCAGATCGTCTGCCAGAATATATATTATATTGGGTCTTTTAGTCCTACTTGATGCCCCTTTTATTAATCCATGGAATGAGAGTCCGGCAAACACCATTCCTGCTGTTTTTAAAAATGTACGCCTATCTTGTACTAACATTTAATGTCCCCTTATATTCTCACAATTTTACATTAATATTTACCCGATTGATCTTTTAGCCATTTCTCATATGCGCTTTTTAGTTTTTGTGCGATGTCAGGGTATTGATTAGACAAATCAACTGTTTCCCCTGGATCATTTTTTAAATTAAAGAGTCGGATTTTTTCTGTTTCAAATTTTGGTTTAATGTAGAGATGACTTGGTTCACCTTTAAAACGGCCGCGTCCCACATTGGTTAGTTTCCAGTCACCGCTGCGAAGGGCAAAGGTACTTTGCCAACGCCAGATTAAAATATCATCTTCGGCGCGAGCCGGTTTGTTCTGCTGAATGGCCGGTAATATATTTATGCCGTCCAAAGTGGGATCATCC
>CAYLYM010000081.1:0-2174 GCA_964387645.1 uncultured Calditrichaceae bacterium
ACCAAAGGAGGTTTTTTTTTCAAATTTTTCCCGTGACCATCGGGAATTTCTGAATGAGGTTAATTAGAGTTTATTTTTGCTTGTAAAATTTTATATTTTTCATTATTTTATAAAGTTTTAGATTACTATTTATTTGCGGAGGTATGAAATGAAATTTACTGTTATGCGGGATGAGATTTATAGTTCTGTGCAAAAAATTGTGAACGTGATTCCGCAACGCACGACATTCATGATGACTCAAAACATCCTCTTCTTTTCGGAAGATAATTTATTAAAAATCATTGGTACAGATTTAGAGATAACACTGATTTCCTGGGCTCCTGCTTCTATTATAGAAGAGGGGGCGATAGCTATTCCAGGTCGATTGATTCATGATATTCTTCGTGAATTACCCAATAGTGAGTTACAATTTGAAGTGGATGAACAATTCCGTATGAAAATCACTTCTGAATTTGGGCAATATAAAATTGCTGGAATCAACCCAATTGAGTTTCCTAAACGTCCTGATTTGGGAGAAAATGTAAAGGTGGTTACAGTAGAGAATAAAATTTTTAAAAGACTTATTGAAAATACAATGTTTGCCTGCTCTACCGATGAAATTCGGGCAGCTCTAACTGGAGTATTTTTCGATATTGTTCCAGGAAAAGTTGATGCTGTGGCGACCGATGGTCATCGATTGGCAAAAATGTCATATAGTGGTGAAGGAGCACCAAATGTGGAAGTTTCAGCCATTATCCCAACCCGCTCTCTGAATTTTGTCTTAAGAAATTTAGACGGCGGGGGTAGTACGATCATACATTTCGGCGAAAAACATGCCCTTTTTGAAATGCAAGATGTTCAACTATTTGCAAGGCTGATAGAGGAAACATTTGTTGATTACGCGCGAGTTATTCCCGATGAGACTCCTTTCGAGATGTTGATAGATACTCAAAAATTTTATTCTTCAGTAAAAAGAGTATCATTATTCTCAAATCCGCTCACTTCCCAGGTAATTCTCCATATTTTCCCGGATTATGTTGAGTTACATGCAGAAGATATTGATTATGGTGGTGAGGCTCAGGAAAGAATTGATTGTCAATTTAATGGCGAAGATATGGTGATTGCTTTCAATTCTCACTATTTACAGGATATGCTCCGACACATTCCATCCACACAAATGCAATTTCGCTTTGTGAGACCTGATTATGCGGTTCTTGCCAATCCGGTGGATATGCCCGAAGGAGAGGAGCAATTGATGTTATTAATGCCAGTTCGATTAGAAACGGAGTAAATGGTTTTACAACATTTAAAATTACGGTCTTTCAGAAATTATAGCCAATGTGATGTCAGTTTTTATCCGGGTAAAAATGTTTTATTTGGTTTAAATGGCCAGGGGAAAACGAACCTGCTGGAAAGTATTTATTATTTGGCTTTAACAAAGAGTTTTCGAACGAATAACGATAAAAATCTGATTTTGTATAAGGAAGAATTTTTCAGAATTCAGGCAGAATTGAGTTCCGCTCAGGGAAGAACCTACAACACTACCATCGCATTTTCTCTCTCTGAAGGTAAACGGTTAATATATAATAATCAGCGAGTGCAGAAATTTTCAGAATATATAGGGATAATCCCTATTGTTTTGTTGGCAACTTCGGATCTAGAAATTTCTCAAGCTGGACCACAAAAAAGACGGCATTTTTTGGATGTGATGCTGTCTCAGGCCAGTAAGATATATTTGAATGATTTGATTCAGTATAAACGTGCTTTGAAACAAAGAAATACTATTCTGCAAATGGAAAGTATCGAGAAAAATTTGTTGGTTTCCTGGGAGGAAGCATTAGTGCAAGCAGGTGTAGAGATTATTACAAAAAGATTAGAAGCGATTTCAGAATTAGAGGAATATGTCAGAAAATATTACCAAAAACTCAGCGCTTCAGATGATAAAATAAAAATTGTTTATCAATATTCATTCCCTTTAAAAGGGTTTGATAATCTTTCTTCCGCTTTCAAGAATGCGCTTAAAGAAAATATAGATAAAGATCTTGTTCAGGGTAAGACTTCTGTAGGTCCCCATCGGGATGATCTTCAGTTTTTGATTAATGGAAAACCGCTTAGAGTTGTTGGCTCTCAGGGTGAGCATAAAACTTTTACAATCGCGCTAAAGATGGCCGAATTTTTCTATCTTCAAAAAGTTC
>CAYLYM010000081.1:2184-17786 GCA_964387645.1 uncultured Calditrichaceae bacterium
GATATTTTTGGCGAATTGGATCCAGTAAGAATATTAAATATGATTGATACACTTTCAGACATTGGTCAGGTATTTATTACGACTACTTCTCCAAATTTTTTTGGTAAGGTTACGAACTGGGATAATTCAACATTTTTTTATGAAATTGTTAATGCAACCGTAAATCCGTTAGGAAATCAATGGCAGAAGCAAAACCATTAAATCAACTGATTTTCCAGTTTCTGAAATCGGTTGGAATTAAAGGTAAAATAGAAGAATATCTTGCGATTGTGTATTGGGATCATGTTGTTGGAAAAGAAATAGCAAAGCAGTCAGAACCATTTAAAGTAGTAAAAGGTAGCCTGTTTGTTAAAGTCAATGATACAGTTTGGCGCAATGAGCTGCAATTTTTCAAAAATGAAATTATTGAAAAATTAAATAAGAAAATTGGTAAAAATGTTATTCGGGATATCAAATTTTATTAAGAGGTACTAAAGGATGGCAAAGGAAAAGGCACAGAATCAAAGTACTTACTCTGCAGATAATATCCAGGTTTTAAAAGGGCTTGAGGCGGTGCGGAAGCGACCCGCCATGTATATTGGCGATACAACTACACATGGTCTCCACCACCTGGTTTACGAAATCGTTGATAATAGCATCGATGAAGCCATGGCCGGCTTTTGTGATAAAATTGTTGTTACCATTCATAAAGACGAAAGTGTTACGGTGGTAGATAATGGCCGTGGTATTCCCGTTGATCAGCATAAAGAAATGAAAAAGTCGGCCCTTGAAGTTATCATGACTGTCTTACATGCCGGTGGAAAATTCGATAAATCTACTTATAAAGTATCTGGTGGATTGCATGGGGTCGGTGCTTCTGTGGTTAATGCGCTATCAGAGTGGTGTGAAGTAGAAGTGTCCAGAGACGGATATGTATATTATCAAAGGTACGAGAGGGGTGTGCCGGTTACTCCGATAAAAAAATTGAAGCCAACAAGGAGTAACGGAACAAAAACAACTTTTCTGGCTGATAAAACCATTTTCAAGAAAGTAAAGTACAATTTTGATACGTTAGCTAATCGTATGCGAGAGCTGGCTTTTTTGAATAAAGGCTTGAGAATTATTCTAAAGGATGAAAGAGATGACAACGTGGAGGAATTTTTCTACAAAGGGGGTCTTGTAGAATTTATTAAGTACCTGGATTCCAATCGAACAGCATTGCATAAACCTATTTATATAACTGGCGAACGTGAAGGAGTTGAGGTAGAAATTGCTTTAGAATATAACGATTCTTTTAGTGATAATATTTTTACTTATTGTAATAATGTGAACACTATTGAAGGTGGAACTCATTTGAGTGGATTCAAATCGGCGCTTACTCGCACTTTGAATTATTATGGAACGAAAAATAATTTGTTAAAAAACATTCAGCTCCAGGGCGACGATGTACGAGAAGGACTCACTGCTGTCGTCAGCGTAAAAGTTGGAGAACCACAATTCGAAGGACAAACGAAAACGAAATTAGGTAATGGTGAGGTTAAAGGCATAGTTGAATCTATTTTTAACGAGCAGTTTTCTGAATTTTTAGAAAAGAACCCTTCGATTGCCCGAAAAATTATTGATAAGAATATTACAGCGGCACAATCGCGAGAAGCAGCGCGTCGGGCTCGGGAGTTGACTCGTCGGAAAAGTGCTCTTGAGAATAATTCCTTGCCGGGAAAATTAGCTGATTGCAGTATAAACGATCCCAGACGATGTGAATTGTTCCTGGTAGAGGGTGATTCGGCAGGTGGTTCTGCAAAACAGGGCAGAGACCGGCGATTCCAGGCTATTCTGCCACTTAAGGGTAAAATCCTTAATGTGGAAAAAGCCCGCCTGACAAAAATTTTAGCCAATGAAGAAATTAAAACAATTATTACTGCACTAGGAGCAGGAATTGGCGACGAAGATTTCGACTATGAAAAATTGCGCTATTATAAAATCATCATTATGACGGATGCCGATGTGGACGGTTCTCACATACGAACCCTATTGCTAACTTTTTTCTTTAGATACATGCGCCAACTTATTGAATTAGGACATGTTTACATTGCTCAGCCACCACTTTATAGAATTAAGGCAGGAAAAGAAGAATTTTATGCTTTCGATGATGATGAAAAAGACGAAATACTGAAGCGGTTTAGCAAAAATGGTCAGATTTCAAACAAGGTGGCCGTTTCCCGCTATAAAGGTTTAGGAGAAATGAATCCAGAGCAGTTATGGGAAACCACAATGAATCCAGAAAAGCGGACTTTATTGCAAGTATCTCTGGAGAATGCGGCTGAAGCGGATCACATTTTTAGTACATTAATGGGCGACAATGTAGAGCCCCGCAGGAGATTCATAGAAAAAAATGCAAAATTTGTAAAAAATTTAGATATTTAAGATTGAATTAGTGACATTAGGGATATTATTGTAGTTAAAATGAGCTAATTTGAAATTGTAGATTAGTTGGATAAATTAAAAATAGAAGAGAGGCGACAAAAATGGAATTACAAAGGCAGCGGATTCTTCTTACGAACATTGAGGATGAGATGAAAGATTCTTATCTGGATTACTCCATGTCGGTGATCGTATCTCGTGCGCTTCCGGATGTCCGAGATGGCCTTAAACCTGTTCACCGGCGGGTTTTATACGCTATGAATGAGTTAGGATTACAATATAATCGTCCTTACCGAAAAAGCGCCCGTGTGGTTGGAGAAGTTTTAGGTAAATATCATCCTCACGGCGATAGTGCTGTATATGACACGATTGTGCGGATGGTGCAGGATTTTTCTTTGCGTTACCCTTTAATTGATGGTCAGGGCAATTTTGGTTCAGTGGATGGCGATTCACCAGCAGCTATGCGATACACTGAAGTGCGTTTGGAGCGTCTGGCTGGAGAGATGTTACGCGATTTGAATAAAGATACTGTCGATTGGCGTCCTAATTTTGATGAAAGTTTGATGGAGCCTGTTGTTCTTCCGGCGGTGTTCCCGAATTTATTATGTAACGGATCAGCAGGAATTGCAGTAGGTATGGCTACTAATGTTCCGCCACATAATTTATGTGAAGTGGTAGACGCTGTGATCGCCACAATTGACAATCCGGACATTTCGGTCGAAGAGTTAATGAAACATATCAAAGGGCCGGATTTTCCTACTGCTGGAATTATATTTGGTTCTGCAGGAATTAAAGAAGCCTATACCACTGGCCGGGGTAAGATTATCCTGCGAGGTAGAGCCACCATTGAACATACCCGAAATAACCGAAGCAACATAATTATCAACGAGCTTCCTTACCAGGTAAATAAATCGAGTTTTATTGAAAAAACTGCAGACCTGGTTCGGAATAAAAAAATAGAAGGCATCACCGACATTCGGGATGAATCCGACAGGGATGGAGTTCGGGTGGTTATGGAGCTCAAGCGCGATGCTCAACCAGAAGTCGTTCTCAATCAGTTATATAAGCACACTCAATTGCAGGTCACTTTTGGTATCATCAATCTGGCATTAGTAGATGGAGTACCCAGAGTTTTAACACTCCGCCAGATGATTCAATATTTCATCAATCATCGTCACGAAGTGATTCTGCGCCGGACCCGTTATGAACTAAATGAAGCCGAGAAGAAAGCTCATATCCTGGAAGGTTTAAAAATTGCTCTGGATAATATTGATGAAATTATTGCGACTATTAAAAAATCGCGCAATCCTGATATTGCTAAAAATAGTTTAATGAAAAAGTTTGGGTTATCAGAAGTTCAGGCTAAAGCCATTCTGGATATGCGTTTACAACGTCTGACCGGGCTTGAAAGAAAGAAAATAGAAGAGGAATACAAAGAAACCATTAAACTTATTAATCGCCTTCGTGCAATTCTGGAAAATGTAAAGTTGCAAATGCAAATTATTAAAGATGAGTTACTGGAATTGAAAAAAACTTATGGCGATGATCGTCGAACAGAAATTATTGCCAATTACGAAGAATTTTCAATCGAAGATATGATTGCTGAAGAAGATATGGTTATCACAATCTCACGCGAAGGTTACATCAAACGTTTTCCAGTGAGTGGATATCGACGTCAACATCGTAATACCAGGGGTAGTACCGGTGCAGTTGCCAAAGGTGAGGATTTCATTGAGCATATGTTTATTGCTTCTACTCACCATTATATAATGTTTTTCACCAACTTAGGAAGGTGTTATTGGTTAAAAGTACATGAATTACCCCAAGTAGGAAAAGCTGGCAAGGGCAGGGCAATCGTTAACATGATTCAAATCCGTAAGAAGGAAAAAATTACAGCTTTTGTCAATGTCAAAGAGTTTACTAAAGATGCGTATTTGATGATGGCAACTAGGCACGGAATGGTAAAGAAAACCGTTCTTTCTGCTTATGGCAATCCGCGTCGTGATGGAATCAATGCTATAAAATTAAACCCAGGGGATGAATTGATCGAAGTCAAATTAACGGATGGAAATAGCGATATCATCCTTGCCACTTCTAATGGTATGGCCATAAGGTTTAATGAACGTGAAGTGCGTGGAATGGGTCGCGTGGCTACCGGTGTGCGTGGCATCAATCTGGAAAAAGGAGACTATGTGATAGGAATGGTGGTTGTAAAACGCGAGGGAACTCTGCTTTCAGTTAGTGAACTCGGGTTTGGTAAAAGAACGAATATTAAAGAATATCGTGTCACACATAGAGCTGGAAAGGGAATTAAAAATTTCAAAGTTAACGAAAAAACCGGAAAGTTGATATCCATTATGGAAGTAGTAGATAATGATGACCTGATCTTAATATCCAGTAAAGGTGTACTCTTGAGAATTCATGTGGGTAATATTAGAACTACCGGTCGAGATACCATGGGAGTTCACCTGATGCGTCTTGATTCAGGTGATATGGTTAGTGATGTGGCAAGAATTATTACAGATGATGAGGAAACAGAATAAATCCTGGAAGTGTATTTCTTATGTTTTTTTGTTTAAAGGAGAAAGAAATTGATGTTTTTTATTTCTTTCTCCTTTTTTGTTGTTGTTAATTGGAAAGCTGGTATTCGATTTATTATTTTGCTTATCAAATAACTTATTTTTTTATTATAAAATCTCCCTTTTTTTGATTTGCAATTTTTCACAATTAGAATCCTAATAACTCTATAATGAATAAATCTTGAAAATAGTTATATAATTTTTTGCTATATAATTCTGATTTTGTTTTATGTAATTTAGTAAAATTAATATTTGTGCTTCTTTATCTTACGTTGCTTAAGTTCAATGAATTTAAGAGGAAATACTTATTTTTTTAAGGATGCTGTGTGAAATTTTGGGCAATGTAAATAAAAAATATGGATTTTTTTATGAATATTTATTAAATTTTGAGAAAATCATAACTAACGATGGAGGTAAGATGAAGAAAATATCTGATTCAACAATCCGTCGCATGTCGAAGTACTATCGTTCACTAGAACAGTTGATTGATAGGGGAGTTGAAACAGTGTCCTCAGATACATTAGCTGAAATGGATGGAATTACGTCGGCCCAGGTCCGGAAAGACCTGTCATTTTTTGGTACATTTGGGAAACGAGGTTTTGGTTATAATACAAAATCTTTAAAGAAGCAAATTGAAAATATTCTTGGTTTGTATCGAACCTGGAATGTGGCAATCGTTGGTGCAGGAAATATCGGCCGAGCGTTGACAGATTACGCTGAATTTAAGAAGCAAGGATTTATTATCCGCTTAATCATGGATCGCGATCCTTCTAAAATTGGGCAACAAGTACACGGTTTGACCGTTAAGGATTTTAATGATGTGAAAGAATTAATAAAGGAAGAGCAGATTGATATTGCTATTATTGCCGTACCGGCTGAAAATGCCCAGGCAGTAGCTGATAAATTGGTTGAAGCTGGTGTGAAAGCCATTTTGAATTTTGCTCCACGTAGCTTGAAGGTTCCGCCAGATGTTATGGTTAAATACGAAAATATGGCGGTAGAAATGGAGGCTCTGTCTTATTTTCTTTCCAATAAAAGATAATTCCTGGCAGGTTTAATTTTTAGATTGTAAAGATCATTTATCAGGCATCCATCTGAATAAGCACTTTTGAAGTCGGGGGAGATAGAATGTATTGATAGGGGATGGAATTAGAGATCGGACAAAATATATTTTAATTTCGAAAGATTTATTTTTTTGACACCTCTCAAAGTACTTTGAGAGGTGTTTTAATTTTAAATCGTTGTATTTTTATGCAGTAAATGGAAGACTTTTAACATTTAAAAAATCGACTGTTTACGTTCGGGAGTTAAATAATTTAATTTCAAAATTATTTAGAAGGATCAAATATCCCAGTCAAGGTCAATATGATCGGTTTGTGAAGATCTTGGAAATTGGAAATAATCATTTCAGAAAGATTGATTTGGTTCTAATTTTTAAGCGCTGAAAAACTAAGAAAAATGATTTTAAGAAAAATGTCAGAATAAGATCCACCAAAAGAATGTTCCAATCATAATAAATGCCAGGATAATTTTGAAAAAACTTCCCGCCAACAAGCCGATGAGAGAACCCCATCCTGATTTCCATGCTTCTTTCTTTGATCTCCCTTTGAGTAATTCACCCGTGACAGCTCCCAGGAAGGGACCAACGATGAGGCCAAAAAATCCCAAAAAAATGATACCCAAAATACCACCGATAATTGATCCCCAAATGCCGGCAGAGGATGCACCAAACCTTTTTGCGCCCAGGGCTCCAGCGTAATAGTCTAACAGTATAGTTAGCCCGGTAATTATTCCCCAAAAGAGCATAGTGTTTAATCCGTAATGCTCCCAGTGTGTTGCCAGACCATAAATAACATAACCTAAATAGATGAGTGGGATACCAGGTATTACGGGGATAATCGTGCCAATGAGTCCCAACAACATGATTAAGATACTAACTAAAAGAAATATGAATGCGATCATTTGTTAATTTGCCTTTTAGTTTCGATCCACCCAGGCTTTTAACTTTTCTTTAAACCATTTATCTGTAGTTGAATTGGCTGGATACATTCCTTTAGATATTCTTTGGCGACAGGCTTCGTAAAGAATAACAGCGGTAGCCACTGAAACATTCAAACTCTCCACCATACCGAACATGGGAATATAAATGGTTTCATCAGCAATTTCGAGTACTTCCTCTGATACACCGCGATGTTCATTTCCAACAACGATAGCCGAAGGTAATGTCCAGTCGATGTCGAAAATGGATTTTGCGGTTTCCGAAATGTGGGTGGCGTATATAGTGAATCCCTTTTTTTTGAGAGTTTCATGAAGAGTAGCAGGCTCTTTATATTTTTTTATTTCAATCCATTTTTTAGCAGAGGCTGAGGATTTTTTTCCTAATTCAGGAAAAGCTTCAATAGTATATAATAGATGAACAATGTCCACTCCCACTGCATCACACGATCGTAATATTGCGCTGACATTGTGCGGATCATGGATATTTTCGCACACTACCGTCAGGTCTCTTTGCCGATTGGACAAAACTTTTCGCATTTTTTCTAAACGGCGCTCTGAGATCATAAGCATTTCTATTTTAAATCTTTACGAATCCTCTGTTAAAACAAAATAAATTAAACATACAGGTGAATTAATGAAATGAAAAAATTGGTTTATTTAGGAATGTTATGAAATTCAAGAATGAAATTTTCGCTAAGAAGATATACTACCAATTTCTTTCTGTAAGGATACAAACTCCTTTATATTGCATAATTTAAATTTTTCCAGAAATGAAGAAAAATTTAGTTTTTTTAATTTAGAAGTCCCGGCTTTGTAAAAAAGTTTAATTAACCGGGTGAGGATAATCTTATGTATCGTACTCGATTTTGACCATCGTCTGGCAGCCACATTTACATTTGAATTTTATGGCCTCTATTTTTCCGCCACTTTTAATAAGTTGAACTTCTGGAACCATATCGTCAATTTCATTAAACTCCACTGGTTCAATCATAGAATTGTCTTCAACTTGGCTGTTCTTTATAATGGGTCCTCTTGCTTGAAAAGAATTTTTCCTGGACAAAAAAAGATGAGCATTTCCCATGAATGGAACAAATTCCTTTTTGTTTTTCATCATCAACATCCCTATTGATTTAGAAAATATTATCGGCACTTTTCTTGTTCATATTAGCCTATTTACAAAAAAGTTTGAAATTACTACTCTTTTGTTATTTTCCTTTTCAACTTTTTTAGAGAGAAAGAGGATGAATTTAATGCTGGACTATTGGAATGAGGCTTACAAAGCTTTAGCAAAGATCTATTGTGTAAAACAAAAAATATTTGTTTTATTTTTATTTCATGTTATATTTTTAACATAAGAAAAATACCGCAAGTAATGGTTTAAATAAAGAGGTGCAAAATGAAGCAAATTTGCCTGGTTTTTATGGTGATTGTTTTTTGGTTCGGTTCAATATTCGCCCAGGGATTTCAGGATCCCTATCGTTACCCTGAAGAAAGCTCGATTGTTGGTGGAATTGGTATGACCTGGATAGATAACCGCCCCTATACTACTTTTACCGTGGCACCGGAAATTTCTCTGGGGAAGTTTGGTATGGGGCTTTACCTTCAATTCTTAATGGATAATCAGAATAAATTTACTCTAAGAAAAGATGAATACCAGGACGGTGCGGGTATTTTGAGAGCTATTCGTTATATAAGATATGGCCAAAAATATGATCCATTTTATGCTCGTATTGGAACCCTGGAAATGGCAATGCTGGGAAATGGATTTCTCATGTGGAATTATAATAATATTTCGAACTATGATAAACGTAAAATTGGCCTTGCACTCGGTATCGATTTAGATAAAATAGGATTTGAAACTGTAACGAATAATTTAAACCGTTTTCAACTGATTGGCGCCAATTTGTATGTCAGACCACTTCGTTTAATGAATAAACGGATTCCGGTTTTAGATAGATTTCGCCTCTATGGGACTTTTGTGCATGATCAAGATTTGATTTCACCTGAAGATCCGGATGAAAGAAAAAGTTTAAATGCTTTTGGGCTGGGTGCAGATTTACTTTTTTTGGATTTGCCCCTACTCAAGTCTGGTATTTATTACGATTATGGAAAGTTTATCGATTATGGCAGTGGTCAGGCTGTGGGTATCAATGCCTTAATTCCTGAATTCATTGGTGCCTTTGGGATTGGTGCCAAGTTTGAAAAAAGATTTTTAAATGATCAATTTGTCCCTAATTTTTTTGGTCCTCTTTATGAGTTAGACCGAGAATTGAATAGGTATTCAAATGTTCCTGCATGGGAAGATGCCAGTCTTTATGAGTTAGACCGAGAATTGAATCCCTTTATTGCTTTAGAATTTGCCGAAAAGAATGAAGGCTATTTTGGACAACTTGCTGGATACCTCCTCCATAAAGTGCGTCTGATTGGTAGCTATCAGCGTCTTAATGGTGTAAAAGGCAGTGGTATAGTCCATTTAGAGGCATTAGCCCCCGACCTCGTTCCACGATTTGAGTTAAAAGCCTATTATGATAAAGTGGGCATTGAAACATTTGAAGATTTTCGGACGTTGGACAGTCGTTCGTTAGCTACTTTTGAAGTTGGTTACCGTTTAAATATGTTTCTGTTACTTTCTACTGTATATCGATGGTACTGGGTAGAGACAGAAGAAGGAATATTTAAACCGGTGGAACGTGTGGAAACGAGAATTTCTTTTAGTGTAAGGTTTTAAAAAAATATTATTTAACTGAGTGTTGCAGTCAACACCTCAACATTTTTGGAGAGAATGGTTAGAAGGTTTACTTCAGCTTATTTTTCCGCCGCTGTGTTTAGTGTGTAATGGAGTAATGGTTCAAAGCAGTGGTATTCGGCAGATATGCCAAAATTGTTTAAACAATATTGAATCCGTACCGGAAAATCTGATAAAAACCCACATTTTTGATCGACTGGAAGAAGCTTTTCTTACTGATATATTCGTTGCAGCGGTTTTCAATCCGGTTATTCAAAAAATCATTCATCATATCAAATACCGAAAAATGAATATTTTGGCGGTTCAGGTAGCGAAGTATTTACAACCTTTTCTTCCCAAAAGGTTTTTTGATTTGCCCATTGACCTCGCTGTACCGGTGCCGCTTCATCCGATGAGAGAGAAAGAGCGAGGATATAATCAGAGTTTGTATATCGCCAGGGGATTTATGTGTCATTCACCAGAGATAATAGTGACACATACGCTAATTCGGGGAAGAAATACTCCATCTCAAACGCAATTAAACCGAGAGCAACGGCAAATTAATGTGAAAGATGCTTTTCAGATCAATTCTGAAAATTCGGTTAAAGGCAAAGTAATTTTGTTAGTAGATGATGTTGTGACTACCGGAGCTACTTTAAATGAATGTGCCAGAATCCTGAAAACCGCCGGAGCTAAAGAAGTTTATGCTGCGACTTTGTCTACTCCCCTCCATCAGGAGGCTTTTGTGTAAGGCGAAGTTTACATTCGAAGATTAACTCGAATTTGAAATAGCGAAAATTGTTGTTAAAGGTCGTGGTTTGACCAGGTTCTTCACGACCTTTTTAATGAAAATTTTTTTACCGGGCTGATTCTCAACTAATGATGGGAGATTAATTATTTAATACTATAATATTTAATCTTTTCTATTCTTTCATCTGAAGTGGAGCCAAGGGATGACTTTCATGTATTATTTGTCTTATTCATAAAAACAATCAGAACGTCATTACCATTTGAGTAATTTAAATTGGTGATGGATATTTACAATCCGCAATGCGCCGACGTTGCATTCATTCACCATGTTCATCCCTATTTATGGAATTTCTCCATTTGTTTTTGCATCATTTCTTTCATGTTTAGTTTGCGAAAGCCCGGTGGTATATTAAATAAATTGCCAGAAAGTTTTTCTCTTTGAATTTCCAGAATTTCTTCAAGGACGATAACCTCGGGTGAAATTCGTTTGGTAATCAGATCAACTCCTTTAACCTGTCTTATGAATTCATTTTCGTCATCGACGTTTTCTTCGGCAAAATTCATTTTACTCATAGCTTCCGACAAATTTAAGAAAGTTTCAAAAAGATCAGATTCCCCGCGAGTTATCCACATATGCGTGAACTTGCCTTCACTGTCTGTTCCTGTGAAAAGTTCGCAATCTATTCCAAGAATTTTTTTCTTTTCTCCAGTAGGTTTCATGGAAAACTGCGGTTTTTTGATTTGCGTTTCCATTTGAGCTTTGTATTTTTCCATGAGCTCCTGGACCTGACTCTGCATGGGACTGAATGTTTCTTTGAGGTCTTCAAAAGAGGTGATCATAGCAACCTTTTCATTCCATTTGATGGTAATAAGAATATTATTTTTCATATCGATAATATAGGACATTTTTTCTCCTTTTTCCTGGGAGTCGACACGAATCTTTTTTCCTTTGATGTATATGGTGAAAATAGATTCATCATAAGTTTCCTTTGGAACATCTTTTGGTAGAAGCTTTTTAAGTTCTTCAAAGGATTTAGAAAAAAGTTGATTTCCAAATTTCTCAAGTTCTGCTGAATCTTCCAGATTAACCCCTTCTGATTGAGGCAGTTCGAAGGTAGATATTCGTACTTCTCTTTGTACTAATTTTCCTTCGAAAACTGCACCGAATGAGGGAACACTTATTAGAAAAATTAATAAGATGAAGAAAAAATAAACTCGGTATGCGATACTTAAATTACACATTTGGTACTCCTTTCGTTTGATAAATATTGAATTTTGTTAATGAAATCTAAATTAATAATAAGATAGTTTATTTTTAATTGCAATTTATTCTTATATAATTTTATAATTATTTGATTTTAATTATTAGCTTTGGCATATACTTCTGATTAAAATCTTACTGCGGGTATAGTATTTCAAATTAAAAAGTTCTTAGAAATAAATTAAATATTACCACAGGGATGCGTTCTGATATTTGTTTTTTGTTATATAATCACAAGACATTGTTAATCTTTACTGACTCCCAGGTATATTTTAATTTACGTTTAGGATTATCCTATTGATGTAATAATATCAAGCTGTTCGGTTCATTGCAACTTATCATACTTCAACTATTGAAATACACCGCTATTACTGTTTTGCCAATTTCTAGCTACACATTTGCTGTAAATCGTTTATAGCGATTGATGGAGCATCAGGATATCAGGATATTAATATTGTTTAAGAAATTTCATATTCAATTTTTTATTAAATATTTCACAAATAATATTGGAAATAAAAAGAAAATGAGCAAAAGATAAAAAGGTAATGCAGCCATTAGGCGGAGCACTCATTTCCTCCTGAAATATATTGGTTTAATTTGCTTTAATTTATAAAAATTATTCAAAAAATAGAATGTTTTTATTAATCAATGATATAAACTATTATACAGTCTGTTAACGAGAAAAATAGTTTGTTGGTTTATGAAAAAAAATCTTGACTATGTCAAAATTTATTTTTAAAGTAACGAAAACGTTTTCGAAATGAACAGGAGTTGGATGTGCAGGATAATCTTAGATGGTGAATTTTATAATTGAGTTGAAGGGAACTCCGGTATTTTTCTTTTAATCAAAAGTATATGGATTTTTTAATAAAAGAAAAGTCGGAAATCTAACAAGTCATATAAATTCTGGTTCTGTATATGTCGCAAATAAAAAGTTTTTACTCTTCGAAAACGGATAATTTTTCCGCCGTTAAATCCACCAGGTTGAATGATGTTGGAGATGAACTAATCCAAGTCATAGTAGAAGAAGTGGTAAAAACGCTGAAAGCGGAAAGAAAAGTTGAAAATTCAATTAAGACTTATCCCAAGATTCCACTGGGTATTTCTAATCGGCATGTCCATCTTACTTCCGGAACTTTTGCTAAGCTCTTTGGTGCTGAAACCCCTTTTGAGTTCTACCGCGAACTCTATCAACCTGGAGAGTTTGCTTCCAAACATCTTGTAACGATTGTAGGTCCCAAAATGCGCCCCATTCAAAACGTACGTATTTTAGGTCCCTTGCGAAAATATGACCAAGTTGAAGTTTCACTAACAGATGCCATTTATCTGGGGATTAATCCTCCTATACGCAATTCAGGTGATTTGAAAGGTGCTGCTCCGCTTACTTTAATAGGGCCGAATGGTTCTATTTATTTAGAAGAATGCGCTATTATTGCTAATCGGCATATTCACATGAACAGCAAAGATGCTGAAATTTTTGGTGTAAAAAACGGAGATTATTGCCGTGTTAAAATTGGCGGAGAGAAAAGTGTCATTTTCGAAAATGTTCTGATCCGTGTCAATGATTCCTGGCGTTTACAGATTCACCTGGATACAGATGATGCGAATGCTGCTAATGTCCGCTGTGCTACTGAAGTTGAATTTTTGGGAAAGATGTAGAGGTTATCATGCAATTAGGAAAGGTGATTGGACAGGTTGTTTCTACTCGGAAAGAGGGTAATTTAGATGGTTTGCGAATTTCAGTGGTACGTTATCTGGATGAAAATTTGAAAGATCGCCAAAAAACGGTTGCTTGTATCGATACAGTTAATTCCCGGATAGGAGATATAGTATTGCTTTGCTCATCATCTTCTGCGCGTATGACTAAACTAACTCGTTATGTGTGTACAGACAATTCTATTGTCGGCATTGTAGATATTATATCAAGTGGCGATCAAAATTTATATAAAAGACAGTAATAAAATTTAAAGTAAAAAATTTCAATTACAGAGGTTTAGCTTTGCAAATATCTCTGGAAAAATTGATTCAAATGATCGCAGATGAAGTCGTAAAAGAACTGAAAAAACAGGGTGTAAAGGTTATCAGTAGTTCGAATCAACTAAACGTTGTAAATTCCATCGATGCGCTCCGCACAAAATCTGAAAAAATTGACATGAGCAAATATCGAACTCCTATTTTAACGGAAAATCATATTCGTCATTTACATGAATTGACTGGCGAAGTCATTGTCCCGTCAGGGACCATTATCACCCCGAAGGCGCGCGAATTAATTAAGGCAAAGGGTATACAGGTCAAATTTGAATAAAATCAAAAGTTTTATAATAATTATAAGGAGAAGTTGAATGAATAAAGTAGCATTAGGTTTTGTAGAAACACGAGGGAATACAGGAAGTGTTCTGGCAATTGATGCCATGCTGAAAACTGCAAATGTGGAGTTAGTGAAAAAGGTTCAGATTGGCGGTGGATATGTTACCGCGGTTGTACGTGGTGAAGTAGGTGCTGTAAAATCTTCTGTAGAAGCGGGAGCAGAAGCGGCGGCAAAAGTGGGCGAATTGATATGTGCCAATGTGATTCCTTCTGCCCATGATGATGTATTTCAACTTATTGGCATCAAAAAATAGTTGGAGGTAGAAAGATGCAAGAAGCCTTAGGTGTAATTGAAACTTTAGGATTTGCTACAGCCATTGAAGCAGCGGATGCAGCAGTAAAAGCAGCTAATGTAAAATTAGCAGACTGGCTTAGAGTTGGTGGTGGAAAAGTAAATATTATTGTTCGTGGAGATGTGGCAGCAGTAAAGGCTGCTGTTGAGGCTGGTGTAGCTTCCGCTTCTCAAATCGGTCAAGTGTTAGCGCAAACTATTATTCCAAGACCTTCAGAGAAACTTTCTCCGGTTTTCCCAATAGATGTGACCAAACAGAAAAAATGACCTGTTAATAAAAAATTTTTTGTTTATTCCGACGGAAAAGAGAATCTATTAACATGAGTTCTTTTCAAGGATGGCGAACAAACTAAGAAAATAAGGCTTGAAGATGGCAAGTAATTTGACGAATGAACAAATCCAGGCCATAGTTCAACGTGTGGTTCGCAGGGTGCTCGAACAACAAGGTGTATCGGACAATAGTCCAACCCGGCAAAACAGGGGAGAATGGGGGGTATTTGAAGATATTAACGATGCCATAGAAGCAGCACATGAAGCATTTTTGAAATACCGTGAATTTGATATCCAAGATCGGAAAAAGTTTACCGATGCAGTGCGGCAAATGACTCTGGACCATAAAGAAGAATTTGCCCGAATGACAGTTGAAGAAACCGGAATGGGCCGCGTAGAGCACAAAATTTTGAAACATATAAATGCTGCTAAGAATAGTCCAGGGGTAGAATATTTACAGCCAAAGGCCTGGTCAGGCAAAAACGGTTTTGCTGTGGATGAATACGCACCATTTGGTGTGATTGGCAATATTACTCCCAGCACCCATCCTGTACCAACCATGGTGAATAACATCATTATTCAATTATCTGCAGGTAATACCATCGTTTTTAATCCGCATCCTTCGGCAAAAAAGGTGAATGCATATTGTATTCAATTGGCGAATCAATATATGGTCAAAGCAGGTGCGCCAGAGAATTTGGTCACTTGTGTAGCTGAACCAACGCTGAAATCAGCTGAAATTCTTTTTGGTCATCCTAATATAGCATTGCTTTCCATCACTGGCGGACCAGCCATGGTGGAAATGGCCATGAAATATCCCAAAAAGGTAATAGCTGCTGGCCCTGGTAATCCGCCGGTTTTAATCGATGAAACGGCTGATCTGGAACTCGCAGCTAAGGAGATAACGTTAAGTGCCAGCTATGATAACAATGTCATGTGTGTTGCAGAAAAAGAAATTTT
>CAYLYM010000082.1:0-17645 GCA_964387645.1 uncultured Calditrichaceae bacterium
TTATTACCCCCTTATCTTGTTTGTTTTCAACAAGATAAGACATTTTTTAATACCAAGCAAGTTCCCGATTAAATCAAAGGTTTCTATAAATGTATTGCTATGCAAATGATGGAAAAGTGTTATTGTTTTATTTAAAGAATAATCTGGAAAATGATCTAAAGAAAACGCCAAAGGGATTATCTTTCACTGGTGTTACCACTGTGATAAAAGAACACTGAAACTTGTTGAAAAATTAGAAAAAAGTCTTGATAATTTTTCTAAGATTGCGGTTAAAGTTTGAAATGGATAATATGGAAAATAAATTTAAGGAGAAAAGTTAATGGGAAAAAATTATAAAAGACGAAATTTCTTAAAGTGTACAGCCTTGGGTATTGGCGGATTAGGATTGGCCACAACATTTTGCAATATTTCTAATAACAATAAAACAAATGACCTGAAATATTATCTTAATAAGCATTTCCCTCGGTATAAAAAATTTAATCCATTAGTTCCGGTGTGGTGTGTTACGCCGGAACTTGATCGTTGTATACATCGCTTTCATCATTCGTCACCTTTTAGCCCATCCGGACGGTACCTGGGTTTGACACGACTATCGCGTGAAGACCATCCACCGGAACCTGGTGAACCAGCTGAGATAGTTTTGGTCGACTTATATACAGGCGAGCAAAAAATTATCGCAGAAACCAAGGGCTGGGATACCCAACTTGGGGCTCAGGTTCAATGGGGCGCAAACGATACTGAACTGTTTTTTAATGATGTCGACACTAGTACATGGATTCCATTCGGAGTTAAGATGAATCCGTTCACCGGTGCTAAAAAGAAACTTGATGGTACGATATATCATGTTTCTCGTGATGGTAAATGGGCTGTAAGCACATGCCTTCGTCGAATTGGTAATACACAAGCAGGTTATGGAGTTATTGTTCCAAAAGAATATATTCCTGTAAATAAAGGTGCCGTGGATGATGATGGAGTGTATGTTACCAATACCTCCACTGGTGAATGTCGATTGATCGCCTCTTACAAAAAAATTGTTCAAGAAGCAAAACCCAAAATCGATGTTAGTCGCTATGGCGATGGGGACTTTTATGGCTTTCATGTAAAATGGAATTCCCAGGGTGATCGTATTATGCTTGTCTTACGATACATGCCTGTTAACGATAAAAAGCGCAAACCTATGTTAATTACCATGACTTCCGATGGCAATGATATTCGCGTTGCTATACCTGCCTCTGAATGGGCTGATAAAGGCGGCAATCATCCCAACTGGCATCCAGATGGTGAGCATATAATCATGAATCTGAACATAGAAGGTAAAGGTTGGATGTTTGTTCAGGCGAGGTACGATGGAACGGGTTTAAGAAAAATAACCGAGATACCTGCTAATCATGGTCATCCCTCAATGCACCCCAGTGAAAAGTTTATTTTAACAGATGCATATCCAACTGAGCCAGTGGCTTTTGGTGACGGTACAGCTCCATTGTGGCTTGTAGATTTAGAAAAAAGAATTAAAAAGACGCTTGTCCGTATAGATGCTGTAACACGATTTTTCGACAAAAATCCTGATCGTGCAAAAGAAATGCGGGTAGATCTGCATCCAGCCTGGGATACCCGAACCTATACATATGTTGCTATCAATGGCGTTGATAATGGAACGCGAAGAGTTTATGTAGCAGATTTGTCAGCATTTGTCACATAGTTTCTTAAATGAATTTGATATTATGATTTGTTGAAAAAAGTCAAATTTAGTTAATTTTGTTAGACTTAAGAAGATTTATGAAGAAAGTATTATATTTACTAATTATATTAATGAATTTTACATCCTTTGCAACAGAGTATTTCGTTTCAAATGCAATAGAAATTGCAGAAATAATGAATAATGCACAGCCAGGTGATACGTTGACAATGATTAATGGTATTTGGACTGATGAACAAATTGAATTTCACGGGAATGGTAATAAAGAAGATTCAATTGTACTTAGGGCAGAAGTACCTGGGGAGGTGATTCTCAACGGTAATTCCCACCTAAGTATTGGAGGCACATATCTTAAAGTGGATGGTTTATGCTTTTTAGGTGGTTATAATGTTAATGGCATCATTAAGTTTGAATCTGGCAGCCAACACTGTCGTGTCACAAACACAGAAATAGCTGAATTCAATCCTCCCAATGAATCAACTAGGTATCATTGGATAATAATGAAAGGTTCCCATCACCGCTTAGATCATTGTTTATTCAGAGGGAAAAACCATAGCGGAGTAATAGTTTTAGTATCATTATCTAGTGCTCCCTATGGATTCCACCGAATCGATCACAATCATTTTGCTAATGTTTCAGAAGGGAATGGGAACGGATATGAAGTATTAAAAGTGTCATCCGGGCCTTACTCAAATCTTAATGGCAATATTATTGCTGAATATAATTATTTTTATCGCTGTGATGGAGAAATTGAGATTATTTCAAACAAGTGCAATAATAATATTTATCGTTACAATACGTTTGTTGAGTGCAAGGGAACACTTACACTAAGACAAGGGATGAATTGTATTGTGGAAGGAAATTATTTTTTTGGAAACGATAGAACTGATACTGGCGGTATCAGGATCATGGGTCGGGGACATAGGATTTTTAACAATTATTTTCAGGATTTGGGTGGTACGAGTAACCGGAGTGCTATTGTTCTTTATTCCGGAATGGACTATACAGATTATGTTCCAGGTGAAGGTGGTCATGTTCGTGCCGACAGTAACCTTATTGTCCACAATACTATAGTGAATTGTGCGGAAGGTATTTATTCCGGGTATTTAGATCCCGATGATACTATCAGACTTGGGCCAAAAGACAATATCTATGCAAATAACATAATCACTATGGATGACAATGCGACCTGTTTTGTAATGGATAAAATGTTTCCCGAAATAAATCAATTTTGGGAGGCAAATATACTATATGGAACAAATTTGGGCGATGTGCCTAAGTCCGGTTATATTGTTATAGATCCAAAATTAGTTTTCTTAAATGGTTGGTATCAGATTACAGAAACTAGTCCCGCCCTTGATGCGGGATCTGGTGAATACCCCTTCGTAATTGAAGATATAGACGGGGTAGTTCGGGACGAGTATAAGGATATTGGTGCCGATGAATTAGGTCACGGAAAACGATACCCTTTGACAGAAAATGATGTTGGTCCCGATTGGATAGAGACAACCATAATTCAAAATGATAAACATATTCTGTCAAATTATTATCTTTATCAAAATTATCCTAATCCTTTTAATTTGGAAACAAAAATATCATTTGTATTGCAAAAAGCAGGACTTACAAAAATTTACATTTATAATATAATTGGAGATAAAATTGCAGAAATACAACTTGGAAATTTAAGTAAGGGATTTCACCAGATTAAATTTAATTCTTCAAATTTAGCATCTGGGGTTTATTTTTATACCATTAAATCTGGTAATTTTTCATGTACAAAGAAGATGATTTTGGTACGTTAAATATATATTCCAAAGTAAGCATTTGAGATTTTAAAAATTTAACAGTTATGAGGGGTGGTTAAAATGAAAAATAAACAAAAAACAGATATTAGCGTTATGATGAAAAATATAAAGCGAAGAGAATTTATTAAGAGTTCATCCTTATTTTTAACTGCCATGAGTATATCATCCATATCGGCAAAAAATATTTTAGGTGCAAATGAACGAGTACAAATAGCATTGATTGGATGTGGCGGAAGAGGTCGTTATGTGGCAAGGGGATTAATTGAGCAAGGGGCTGAACTGATATATTTATGCGACCTCCATGAGGAACGGTTGGATAAGGCAGAGGTATTTTTAAGTGAAGTACAAAAAAGAAAGCCCATACGAACTAAAGATATGAATACAGTTTTTGAATCAAAAGATGTAGATGCTATAATCGTTGCGACTCCAGATCATTGGCACGCTCTTGCTAGTGTTATGGCTATAAAGGCGGGGAAAGATGTTTATGTGGAAAAACCTCACTCATATAGCATCTGGGAGAGTCAAAAAATGATAGAAGCTGCTGAAAAGTATAATCGGATTATCCAAGTTGGAACACAGAACCGCAGCGCACCTTACATTTATGAGGCATTAGAGTATGTAAATAGTGGAAAGTTGGGGAAAATTGGACTGGTCAAAGTTTATAATTTAAAACCGGGGAATGAATTTAGACTTGGTAAACCTGCCCCCATACCGAAAGGTTTCAACTGGGATAAATGGCTTGGACCGGCACCTTTCAGACCTTATCATCAAAATATTTTTAAACATGGTTGGCATCAATTTTGGGATTACAGTGGGGGTGATATGGCAAACGATGGAATCCATCAGTTGGATTTAGCCTTAATGTTAATGGGAGATCCTGGATTACCTTCCAGAGTAATGTGTATGGCAGATCGTAAAGTATTTCGTGATGATCGTGAAGTACCTGATGTTCAAATAGCTTCTTTTGATTTTAATGATTTTATTATGACTTTTGAATTAACAAACTATCCTCGATATATGCAAAAAACTACAGCTACAATTCGTAGAAATGACATTCTGCCATATTGGACTCAAAACGCTACACGCATTGAACTATATGGTTCAGATTTGATGATGATTGTTGGAAGACATGGAGGCGGTTGGCAAGTTACCACTTCTGGAGGAAAAGTTGTTGATCAAATGTATGGTCGTCCACCAGATGAACATCATTATAAAAATTTTCTTGAAAGTATTAAAAATCGTAAAAAGCCAAATGCTTACATTTCTATTGCACATTATGCATGTACTATGGTGCATATGGCAAATATTGCTCATCGCATTGGCAATCAAAGCCTAAAATTTGATGTCAAAAAACAACGGTTTATACAAAATGAGGAAGCAAACAAACTAATTACACGAAAATATCGAGAGGGATACGAATTACCAGACAAAATTTAATCTAAATGTATTGAAAAACGTTAGAAATGTAGAAATAGTTATTATGAAATAGGAGAAACAATTCTATGAACCTGTCAAGGCGGAATTTTATTAAGAAGTCTTCTTTATTATTTGCTATGGTAAGCACAATGCCCTGGATTGCATGTGATACAAAATATACTAAGCAGAATATTTTATTTATTGTAATTGACGATCTTAATGATTGGATTGGATGCCTTAATGGACACTCCCAATCAATAACACCTAATATAGATCGTCTCGCAAAACAAGGTATTTTATTCACGAATGCTCATTGCCCCGCACCAGTGTGTGGGCCATCAAGAGCCACTATTTTTACCGGAAGACAACCTTGGAATACTAGTATTTTTACCAATAGCGATAAAGATGCATTAAGAAAGATTGGGAGAGAATTTCCAACTCTAATGCAGAGTTTGAAAAAGATAGGATACAATACATTTGGAGCAGGCAAGTTATTGCATGGAAATATTGATATGTATCCTAAAGAAGAACTTTTCACCGAGTACGGCCCTCGATATAATAAATGGCAACCATTCAATAATGAAGAGATCAAGTATACAGATGAAGAATTTAGTTCTGCTACTGACAAGTCATTATTATTTCATAAGGTCGATCGACTTAATGTAAAATTACCGCTAAACAAAATGCCTCGTGAGCGAAATATCGGAAGTAGAAACATTGATTCATTTGATTGGGGTGCTTTGCCTGTAAGTGACAGCGAAATGAGTGATTATAACTCTGCAGAATGGGCAATTCAGATGATAAAACAAAAACATGATAATCCTTTTTTCCTTGGAGTTGGATTTTATCGTCCGCATATACCATTATATGTACCACAAAAATATTACAATTTGTTTAATTCAAATAAAGTAGAATTACCTAAGGTACTTGAAAATGACTTAGATGATCTTCCACTTGTTGCTAGAGATATCGCTTTAAAAGAATATACCGCCGGTACTCACAAAAATGTTATAAAACATAATCAATGGCAGGAAGCTGTTACCTGCTATCTGGCTTGTGTGGCTTTCGTCGATGCTCAGATTGGCAGAATTTTGGATGCTCTGGAAAAAAGTCAATATCGCGATAATACGATTATTGTACTATGGAGTGATAATGGATGGCATTTAGGAGAAAAAAAACATTGGGGAAAATTTACTGGTTGGGAAGAGTCAACCCACGTACCACTAATTATTGTTCCTGCAAAGAATAGTAGCAAAGACTATGCGATTGGGCATAAATGTGATAAACCTGTTAGCCTTCTTGATCTATATCCAACTATTCTAGACTTACTTCATTTGCCTAAAGAAAGTTATTTAGATGGGAAAAGCCTAGTTCCGCTTCTTAAAAATCCTCAGGCTAACTTTGCAAACCATGTAATAACTACTTTTGGAAGAGGTAATCATACTATTTGTACAGAAAAATGGCGGTATGTCCATTACTATGATGGTTCTGAGGAATTATATGATATAAAAAGAGATCCTAATGAATTTTATAATTTAGCATACAATCCTAAGTATAATAAAATTAAACAAGAATTAAAAAGTAAACTACCGAAATATGATGATGTTGATTACTTTGTTAGTATGAAGTACTGGAAAGCAGTTATTTATAAAAATCGAAATAAAACAGAATTGTTTAATTTTAAAGACAATAAAGCTGTTCCCGAGGAAAACAATGTTGCAGCTAAATATCCAGAAATAATAGACACAATGCTTCAATATATCCATGAAAATGGTATAAAAGAAAAATATGTATCCATTCCAGATTAATTTTAAAAGAAATTATTGTTAAAAAAGCCGGTATATAGTGCAATGTTTAGGAGTTAACAATGCAAAATATAAATCGACGTAAATTTTTTGAGATATCCATAACTAGTAGTGCAATGCTAACATTTTATGGATTAAATCTTAAGAATAAACCTAAGAAACGACCAAATTTTTTAATTTATATCGCAGATGATCAATATAAATCCAGTATTGGTTGTTATGGTGCTAATCCCAGCCACACACCGAATATTGATATGCTAGCAAAACAGGGTATCCGATTTACTCGGTGTTTTACACAATCTTCCATTTGTACACCTAATCGGGGCACATTACTAACCGGTATGTATCCATTGAAACATGGTGCTCATGCTAATCATTCTGGATTTTACGATGGTGTAAAATCGTTGCCCAATTACATGAAAGAAATTGGTTATCGTGCTTGCATTGTGGGCAAAGATGGCATCCAAAAACCGAGTGATTTATATAAATGGGAATTTCGTATTGAAAAATCAGATGAACACGTTCCAGGAGCCAATGAACCCAAACATGACAGGCATAGAAAAACCAGGTTTAATGAAGTCGAAAAGTTTCTTAGAGCGAAAAGTTCACGACCATTTTGTATATTCCATGCCGCCTCACTTCCACATAGCCCAACATTAAACATGATTTCTAACGGTCTGCAAGGCTATGATGCATCAAACTGGTATATGGATTATGAACTAGGCAAATATTTGGAATTGCTTAAAAAATATGATTTGGAAGAAAATACAATAGTAATATATACTAACGATAATGAAGCGCAGAAACCACGTACAAAATATACATTATATGATTCAGGTCTTAACGTGCCCTTGATTGTTCGTTGGCCAGGACACATAAAGCCTGGAACAACAAGCAATGCTATGGTAGGATTCATTGATATTTTACCAACCCTGATGGAGATATGTGGTGTCGAAATTCCTTTGAGTATAGACGGTAAAAGCATGCTTGATATTTGGGAAGGGAAAACAGATCATCATCATGATGAGCTTTATTTTAGCTACACAGGAGTCGCTGTGGGAGGATCTAAACGACAGGAAACTCCTTATCCTATTCGTGCAGTCAGAACTCATAACTATAAATATATTCGCTACCTTAACAGTAAAATCCCTCATCCTAAATTAGGCAAGATATTTCCTTCTGAGGAATTATTTGATTTAAGGAACGATCCACAAGAACAAAAAAATCTTGCAAATTTGCCCGAATTTGAGACAATTAAAAATGAATTGAGCAAAAAAATAGATATCTGGATGAAAAAAATCGGGGATAAGGGCATTGAAAGTGAATTAGCAGTACTTAAGAAATATCCACCGAAAAAAAAACAAATATAAAGATTAGCATTGAAAGTAAACAGACTGCACCGAAATATAATTACAACCATTAGAACATTAGTTTGACGATAAACTTAAATTTTTTGATTTCAAAATTTTCATAGATTCAGGAAACGAGCAATTTCGTTTGCAGCGCGAATTGCTGCGCCGGGCTCTCCCAATTTGTTCGGTATTTTTGATAATTCAGATTTCACTTGTTCATAGTACCGGAAATCATTCAAATATTTGTTAAGCTCACGAATTATGTTTTCTGGTGTAAGCTTATACTGAATTAACTCCGGTACTACCTTTTTTCCAGACACAATATTAGCCAATGCAATGTTCTGCAGTTTAATTACTCTTTTACCAATAAAATATGAAAGGGGTGATACTTTATAAATAACAATCATAGGGGTGCCTAGGTATCCAGTCTCTAATGTTGCTGTCCCGCTGGCCACGATGGCCACATGAGAGAATTTAAGCAAAGGATATATGTCATGGCGCACTGATTGAATATTTGTTCTATTCCCAATTATATTCTCATAAAAATCATCGCTAATGCCGTTCGCTTTCCCCAGAATCCACAAGTATTTATCTTTATCATTAAATTTTTCAATCGTTTCTAAAACGACAGGCAATAAATTAGATATTTCATTCTTGCGAGAGCCAGGAAGAATAGCAATTATAGGTTTACAGGGTTCAAGGTGATGTTTCTGTCGAAATTCATTTTCACTCATCCGGATTTGAATTTGATCCGTCAATGGGTGACCCACAAATTTCGCGGTAATACCTCTTTGAGCATAAAATTTTTCTTCAAATTCAAAAATTACCAGAAGCAAATCAACATATTTTCGCATTTTTTCCACGCGTCCTTCTCCCCATGCCCACAATTGCGGACAGATATAATAAATAACCGGAATATTCAATTTTTTAACCATTTTAGCAATACGCAGATTAAATCCAGGATAATCAATCAAGATTACTGCCAATGGATTCATTTTCTTTATCCAGTGTTGCAGTTCTTTGAATACCCTACGAACGAACGGGATATGTTTAATAATTTCAGCAAACCCCAGGAATGCCATCTGCCTGATATGGTAAAGTAACTGCACACCTTGTCTTTTCATCTCGTCTCCACCAATACCGGTAAAAATTAAACCAGGAATCAACTCTTTTAGCGTTTTAACCAGGTCTGCAGCATGGCGATCGCCTGAAGCCTCACCGGCAATAATCAAAATTCGTTTTTTATGTTGTTTCTGCATCGGTCTTAATTATTTTTAGCTAATTTTACCAATAAAATAAAAATAGCGAGCAACAATCGGTTACTCGCTAAATATAATAGAAAACTCAATATTAAGTTCAAATGAATTATTCTTCTAAAATTTCTTTTTCCTTTTTATTTAATAATTCATCAACCTTTTTGATATAATCATCGGTTAATTTCTGGATTTTTTCTAGCATAGTATGTTCTTCATCTTCCGATATTTCATGGTTTTTTTCCATCTTCTTAATTTGTTCGTTTGCATCTCTCCGGATATTACGAATCGCTACACGAGCATCTTCACAAAATTTTTTGACCAATTTAATAAGTTCACGACGACGTTCTTCGCTAAGTTCAGGAATTGGAATACGAACAACATTCCCATCATTAGACGGATTCAATCCTAAATCAGAGTTCAAAATTGCCTTTTCAATTTCTCCGATCATGCGTTTTTCCCATGGCTGTACAACCAGTAATCGAGGTTCTGGTGCCGTAATGGTTGCTACTTGATTAATAGGAATAGTAGTTCCATAATAATCCACTTTTACTACATCCAGAAGTGCAGGAGTAGCTCTTCCTGTGCGAATTCGGGCAAGTTCTTGTTGTAAATGTTCTACCGATTTTTTCATTCGGATTTCGGCATTATTATAAATCTGTTTGGTTGACATTTTTATCCCCTTACTTTTGTGCCAATGGGTTCTCCAAGTACCACCTTTTTCAGGTTACCTTTCTCACCCATATTAAATACAATAATGGGAAGATTATTGTCCATAGAAAGAGTAATTGCTGTTGGGTCCATTACCCGTAAACCCTTTTTAACGACTTCGAGGTACCCCAATTCCTTGAATAATTTAGCATCAGGATCTACTTCGGGATCAGCGGAATAAACACCATCAACGCGAGTACCTTTGAGGATTACTTCTGCCTCAATTTCAATTGCCCGAAGAACGGCCGCCGTATCAGTAGTAAAATATGGATTGCCAGTTCCTGCAGCAAAAATTACAATACGTCCTTTTTCTAAATGTCGAATTGCTCTTCGGCGAATAAATGGCTCAGCAATTTGCTCCATTGGAATGGCAGTTTGTACACGTGTAAATACACCGAAATTTTCAAGGGCATTTTGCAAAGCTAGAGCATTTAAAACTGTTGCCAGCATACCCATGTAATCAGCAGAGACCCTATCCATTTCTTTAGCTGCTTTTGAAATTCCACGAAAAATATTTCCACCACCAATTACCACACCAATCTGGACACCAAGATTGAAAGCTTCTTTAATCTCCGTTGCAAATTGCTTTAAAACATTAGAATCGATCCCATACTTAGCTGGACCAGCAAGAGACTCACCACTTAACTTTAGCAAAATTCTCTTAAAAACGGGATTTTGCATAAAATTTACTCTCCAATCTGAAATCTAGCAAAACGGCGAATGTTTATATTTTCGCCTAACTTGGCGATAACTTCTGTCAAATAATCCTTGATCGTTTTATCAGGTTCACGTATATAGGCTTGTTCTAATAAAACATTCTCACTATAGAATTTTTCTAATTTACCTGTAGCAATTTTATCTACAATGTGCTCAGGTTTACCACTTTCTATAGCCTGTTCCCGATAAATTCGCAATTCACGATCAATAATTTCCTGCGGGACATCTTCTCTTTGTATTGCAATTGGATTGGAAGCAGCAATATGCATCGCAAGATTATGAACAAATTCTTTAAAATCATCGGTCTTAGCTACAAAGTCCGTTTCACAGTTTACTTCCACCAAAACACCTAATTTACCACCTGGGTGAATATAAGAGTGAACCAGCCCATCTTTCACTTCCCGCGTTGATTTCTTTTCAGCTTTTGCTACACCTTTTTTTCTTAGAATCTCCACAGCTTTTTCCATATCACCATCTGCTTCTTTCAGCGCATTTTTACAATCCATCATACCTGCGCCGGTTTTATCCCTCAATTCTTTAACAATTTTTGCATTAATTTCCATTCCACCTCTCCTGTTCAACTTTTTAATTATTCCTGAATTTCTTCTTTCTTCACGGCCATTTCAGCCTTATCCTGTGTAGCAGCCTCAAGGCTTTCTTTTCCCTCAAGGACTGCATCGGCAATAACTCGGGTAATAAGAGTAATTGATTTGGTTGAATCATCATTGCCAGGTATAGGATAATTAACCATTGTTGGATCACAGTTGGTATCTACTATTGCCACAATTGGGATACCCAATTTCCTGGCCTCACGTACTGCAATTTCTTCTTTTTTGATATCTATAATATATAACACACCTGGAATTCTCTTCATTTCCCGAATACCAGAAAAAACTTTTTTCATTTTTTCAATTTCACGTTCAATATGAAGGCGCTCTTTTTTGGTTAATTTTTCAACAGTACCGTCCAAAGTCATCTTTTCCAAATTTTCCAGGTGCCGGATACTTTTCTTTATTGTAGCGAAATTGGTTAACGTTCCACCTAACCAGCGTTCTACAATATAAGGCTGTTCGCAGCGTGTAGCTTCTTGCATAATAATCTCTTTTGCCTGATTCTTTGTTCCAACAAATAACACAGGTTCTCCTGTGGCTGCAATTTCCTTGACAATATTATACGCTTTTTCTAAATTTTTTAATGTCTTTTGTAAATCAATAATATGAATCCCATTTCGCTCCATGAATATGTAAGGTTTAAATTTAGGATTCCAACGACGGGTTAAATGTCCGAAGTGAACACCTGCTTTAAGCAAATCTTCTAAAGTAACCTTAAGCATAACAAACTCCTCTTTTAATTGGGTTAATCCTCCACCGCCTCCAACAATTTAAAAATCCCATACTTTTGGGACACCCAATAAAATATTCAGCGGTGTGTGTTTTTTTTATGAAAAAACCCTTCCCTTTGAAAAAGGAAGGGCTAATTTTTTTCTCAAATATTAACGTTTTGAGAACTGGAAATTTTTGCGCGCCTTTGGCTGGCCATATTTTTTTCTTTCCACTTCTCGCGGATCGCGAGTCAGGAAGCCTCCAGCCCGTAATTCAGGACGCAATTCTTCATTCCATTTTAATAATGCCCGTGCAATACCTAACCGTAATGCTCCTGCTTGACCAGACAAACCACCACCCTTGATATTAGCAACAACATCGAACTTACCTAAAGTATTGGTCACTACAAACGGTTGCTCAATAATCATTTTAAGAACTTCGCGCTTAAAATAATCGTGTAATAGTTTACCATTCACCCGTATTACACCTTTACCAGGATACAACCAGACCCGGGCAGTAGCAGTTTTACGTCTTCCAGTTGCGTAATATGCTTCCATTTTATTTCCTCAAATTTAAAACTTCAATAGTTCAGGTTTTTGGGCCTCATGTGGATGATCGGGCCCGGCATAAACTTTTAGCTTTTTAAACATTTTCCGACCAAGTGCATTTTTAGGCAACATCAAACGAACCGCATGCTCGATGACTCTTTCTGGATGCTTTTCAATCATTTGACGAAATGGAATATGCTTTTCCCCTCCTGGATAGCCAGAATGTCGGAAATATGTTTTTTGATCAAACTTCTTCCCGGTTAACTTCACTTTTTCAGCATTCACAACAATAACAAAATCTCCCACATCTTGATGAGGAGCAAAATAAGGTTTGTGTTTACCACGCAAAATTGAAGCTATTCGGCTGGCTAATCTACCCAGTACTAAATTTTGAGCATCTACCAGAAACCATTTCCTCTGTGCTCGAATCTCATCGATCTTGGAATAATCGGTTCTCAAATCCATATCCTCCTAATATTTATAGCTCGAGAATTTAATTTGACAAAAATATGTTGTCAAGCCAATTTTAAAATTGACATTTTATAAACTTTCTTCGCTTAAGTTGTTTATAAGAAAACTCAAAAGTCATACATAAATGCCAGCATACGGAATTAAAAAATTCTTTTCTCTGATAAGTTAACTCGCTGCTTCTGTTTATATTTTTATTAATTTTGATCTTGATTTTACTTATTTTTAATCAGATCCAGCTGCTTTGCATTTTAAAACTAATTTATTATTCCAATTTTAAAACTTTTTGAGAAAAATACAATCCAAATTATTTTCAGTAAAATCCTTTGTTCAAACTATTCGAAATCTGTCTAACACTTGTTTTATCATTGTTTTATTTTTAAATTAAGTAAAATTTAAATTACTCATATCTATTAAAAATACATGTTTTAGCCTGAATAGCTATGTTTTATAAATTATTATTAAATAACAAGTAAAGGTACAATTCAATGGTAGAGTTAATACCGAAGAGCGAAGCTGTAAAAAAAGCCATCAAATGGATTTCTGACCAACGGCAAGAAAATCCAGATAAACCGTTGGGCAAATTGATTGAAGAAGCAACTTTTCGATTTGATATTTCTCCTGGGGATGCGGAATTTTTAATACGATTCTATAAAAACCAGAGGCAAATTCAATAATGTTTTTAACCAAACGAAAGTTCATTTTTTATTATTAATAATAAAACAAATTTGAATAATTAATCTTTATTTGAAAATATTATCTTTTTAAATAATTGTTATTATTAATCTTGTATCGTGTATATTCTATAATATGCACAATTTAGGATTCTTTTATTTTAAATCATTTGTTAATTTCTTGGTGAAATATAAGAAAGAAAATTAGGAAAATACCACCAAAACCAGAAAAGTTTTTATCTATGATTAATAAAATTTCAGCAGAAAATGGTTAAATTACCCGATAACATTTTCTACTCGAAAATTGAAGAACGCAATTTTATTTCGAGGAAAAACTTAAGAATAGGAATCTTGGTGCTCACAGAAACCATTAAAGAACGAATTAATTCGGTAAAGCTTCATCTAAACCTACAATAAATTTTAAACAACCACTATACTTCCCACGTAAATTGTTAACCCAGGATTTGTTATAAGACCTGTCAAAGAACTTTCGATGGATCTCACAAGGTATAGCTGTAGAGAATTCACCCAATGGCTATTTAAAGTGAAAGCAAAACCAGATATTGGTTAATAATAAGAAATATATTCCGAACAATAAAATTTTGTCGTTCCAAACCGTGTACGGCGAAATAGATTTGTATTTTAGAGTAAAATTGTTTGATGGCTATTTGGATAAACACATGAAATTTTTGCTTCAATTGAATGGTTCGATAAAGACATTTGGATTAAATGATTGGACTGTTGCAAAAAATCCCAGCAAGAAGAAAAATCATTGGTTAAATACAGGACGAAAGTAAATTTTCAAAAATATTTAAACCTCTTATGTTGGAAAATTTTTTTCTTATGTCATAAAAAATTGACAAGAAAATATATGTATTAAAGACTATATGTTATCAGGCTGGGCAGCCATCTATATTTTGTATGTGCATCAAAACAGTGAAAAAATAAAAGTGCTTAAATAATAACTTTGATTTTAAAACAGCGATTATTAATTTAAATCAAATTATAAAAAAGCGCTTTGGCGCTAGCAATAGTTTTAACAGGTTATGAGAAAATTAAAGACAAATCATCAGTCTGACTGTGAATCACCGGAAATCGTACGTAGCGGATCAATGCTCGCCTTAATCCCTTTCTTACAATAGATGGATCCGCTGTTTACCAAATAACAAAATAACTTAACAGAAACAAGCTCATTCTTTATTGCTTCTGTTAGTTAATATCATTAATTAAATCTATAAAATGAAAGGAGCCAGTTTGAAAAAGTTAATTATCTTATTCGCGGTTTTAACTTTTATGTCGCTTAAAACAAATGCCCAAATTCCAAATCATGGATTTGAAATTTGGGAAAATTATCCTGATCCCGAAAATCCAAATAATGTATATCCGAAACCTGACAAATGGGTAGGTCTTTTACCTACTTCTCCTTTAACCTATTCATTTTCCATTGAAAAAAATTTAGAAAATTATCCTCCTGGGACTGGACAGTATTCATTATTAATTAAATCCGATATAACAAATGGAGTTAATGGAGTTGCATTTAGTTACGACTTACTTCCTCCTGGAATTTCTGCGCAGAACATTCCACCTGCATTTCCAATAAATTATCGGCCAATTTCCTTATTTTTGTATTATAAATATTCTCCAGTTGATGGTGATTCTATGAGAGTAGTTTGTAATTTATACAAAAATGGATCTATTATTGGTGGATTTGACTATAAGTCACCACAAATTGTTCAAAGCTGGACACAATTAGAGATACCGATAAGCTATAATACTTCAGATATTCCAGATTCCGCTACAATTATTCTATCTACTTTCTGTAAGATACAGCATAATGGTTCAATGTTGTATGTAGATAATTTGAGTTTTGATAATCCGATTACTTCAACAAGTGAAGGTGTACAAGTTCATTTATCAAAAAATTTTGCTCTTATGCAAAATTATCCAAATCCGTTTAATTCAATAACTACTATAAAGTTTTCCGTTTCTAAAACAAGTCTTGTCACAATTAAATTGTATAATATTTTGGGTAATGAAGTAGCAATTTTATTAAATGAAAAAAAGTCTCCCGGAGATTACGAAGTTGAATTTAATGCAACTGATCTCCCAAGTGGAATTTACTATTATCAAATGCGAACCAACTCATTCAAAGATACAAAAAAACTAATTCTAATTAAGTAAAATAACATTGACTAACTACTCATAAACCTGATAGCAAAAGGTATGCGGTTTTTTCAAATTTTGTAGTCAGCATAAAGTTTTTTGTCATTTAACATTTAATTAACAATCTTTTTGTGTAATGGCCAAAACGTTAAAGCATTCTGAATCTTCAATCCACATTCAGAGCCATTCTATTGCTGTGCACAACGATCCCTTGCTTTTTCACGGTCAGAATGAATCCACCCGCTTGCAATACTGTATTTTGTTCAGAAGTTTAATTTCCAGTAAGCCTGACTTTCCCTGTCTCCCGGCTATCTGCTCTTGATTCATTTTAACGGCATAAACGAGGCCATAAACGCAGAGAGAGAAGATTTCGGAAAGCAAAGATTGATCGTACTCATACAGGCTAATTGCGGTTTATCTACACTCAGGCTTTTGCATCTACTTATCAACGTAGTTTTATTCTACAAATACTTACAACGTGAGACAAACGACATGATATTTCATGTGTCGAAGCGGGAATAATGAATTGCATACAAAAATTTTAACATCACTAATTCATTCCAGTAGCGCCCAGGCGACAGCCAAGGCTACCACCTGATTAGTGAAGTCGTTCAGCCTATGATTGCTCACCACTTCGACAGTGGCTCCCGCAATCCCGCATGCCTATGCTACTTCTAGAGCTCCTGGGAGTGGCTGTCCACTGAATAAAAGTCCCAAGAAGGCCACCAACGAGTCTACCAGCACAACGGCTAGTGATCCTTCCCGACTGCGAGTAGCCGGAATCTCATCCGGAGAAGGAACCCGGTTGGAATGCCGCCCATAGCGAGTATCAATCGGTTCGCCAACAGCTTCTCAGAAAAGCGTATCTCTCAATTTTCAAATATTTACGATTCTAATGCATCCCATATAGCCCATCTCCTATCACTACATCCAGATAATAATCATGACGATCTCGGAAACGTTCAACCAAGACTCACAAATCATTCCCCTAGTTGTATAAATCCAAACTGATGCGATCAGAAACCTAATACCCACTAACATTATATATTTTTTTTCTGTCGTCATTGAATCTCTTGAATTACCCAAAACGCATGAAGTTAGGAAAGACTGATTGCACCGGAATCTTCATCTAATATAGAGTGTATAATGTTTATGTTGCACTTCAAGTAGCTCAATTGCGTACGAATACCTCGACACAGAACTTTATTACTCTTCCACTTTTTACGAGCTATAGAAAGATAGTCAAGACGGTCTATCAAGTGGTATGTTTTTGGACTACGTTTATTAGGTGAGAAAACTCACAATTCACCAATTATCTGTTCACTCGCCTCCCCTAATTGACGGCTGTTTCAAACTCCTTCAAAGTATCCTTCCGACTTGTCCGCACAAGGAAGAAGGCAGGAAAAATAAAACTATCTCTTTCTCCAATTATTTATTGATAGAATCACCTGCGCCCATCCTGAAAAGGGAATATTTATTTTTTGGAAATGGACTTGACTTTTTAATTTTCTCTGCTATATAGCATTATACTATGTTAACGATAATGAATATTGGCAGGCTCAAAAGAAATTAAAACAATGATGGAAGGGCCTGGAGAAATAATAATGATCCTTAATGAAACTGCAAAATATTTAAAAATAGTCCCACCTTGGCGGGATACTTTTAATAAGATGCCAAGAGAAGGCAAAATCCCCGCCGTGAAAATTTCTAATCAA
>CAYLYM010000083.1:0-17514 GCA_964387645.1 uncultured Calditrichaceae bacterium
CATTGAATATTCTTCTATTTTTTATTTTTTCTTAATTTTTTTTCTTATTTCTTTTGTCTTTTGTCTTTTGTCTTTTGTCTTATCTCTTACCTCACCTTCCCATCCCTTGACCCCACTCGATCCATAAACTTACCTTAAAACTCCATTCATTCCTTTCCTGGCCTTCGATGTGTTGGTAATTTTTGAACTGGTTATAAGCCACATCTAATGTTAGATTGCTCAGTCGGTGAAGTTGGTAGAACAGGCTGAAGCCTAATTGGGTATGTTTTTCCACGATGCCCCATGGAAAGGGTTCAGTATAGCCTTCCTCTACTGTGTAATTTAGAAAGTCGGTGTTAAATTCTCCTTCCACCGTTCCTTCGCCTTTGCGGATTATTCGGGCAAAGGCCTCTGTTCTTAAACAACCCCTCCACCATTTTTCTACCTGTAGATGCCATAATTTAAAATCGTTTCCCAACCAGTAACCAATCACCTTGTTCCGGTGCAGGTATTTTTCCCAGTCATTCACCGGCGCATTGTAGGTACGATTGCGGATCTGGACATATTCCAGGTTAATGCGGCTGGTAGGCAAATCGAGAGGGTCTGTCCAGTGAAAACCGGTCAGCAGACCAATTTCGTTCGGTTCTAAATCGCCGGGACTCTTTTTATCCACTTGAAGGTCATCGATTAGAAGCTCGCCGTAAAAGTTAAGGCGATGTGGCAGGTAGAGGTCCCAATCCAGGCTGTAGAGAAAATTGGCAGGCATATGTGGACCATTGGATGTAACGGCGTAGTAAAATCCAGCCGGGTTCATGAAAGCCAGTTCCCAACCGGCTTCCGGTCCGCCGTAAATGGTAACCTCGCTGGCGCCAAAATAGTAGCGGTTTTTAATATTGAAGGAAATTCGGTGGCCATTCAGGAAACGTCTGGCAGGGCTGGATCGAATGATTTCAATATTGGCAGGACTAACACGCTTGTCCAGTTGCAATCCGAAAAAGCTCATTTGCCAGCCGCCTATCTTTATCCGGGCATGGTACATATCAAATGGCCGACTGTTGTCGCTAATCAGCAATTGTCCAGTGCGACCCGGACCAATCTGCAAGAAATCCCGTCCAATTTTGAATTGCAGATACCGGCTATTATAAGCGAAATATCCCTGCTCCATATAACCATGAATATTTCGGAAGGTTTTGCCGATATAGCCAGGCTCGGCTTCTTTAAAAATCCGGAAGTTACCATAAAACCAATAGCGTGAACCCATCTGGAGTGTCGCGGTGGGGTGCAGATGATAATCGAATTTTGTCTCAAGATCCGGCAATTGCCGCATCCGGGAAAATTCTCCGAATCCCCCCATGTAGATACGCGGCTTTCTTTCCAATGGAAGAATCTTTTCGGCAACCTTCTGTAAAATGTTTTTCTGCTCTTCTAATGCATCGATTTCAAAATCAAATTCTTCTTTCAGGATATGGATCATTTTTCGAACACCTGGATCGATGGTCTGCTCTTCTACATCAATCAATGATCTGGCGATGTCCATCCGGTTCAACGGGCGATTGGTTATATCCAGTTCCGGTAAATAGCCAGCGGTTTTCAGGTAATCCAGGTAGCGCCACGACCAGTGGTAAGGGGGGAGCATTTGTTGAGCGGGTAATAAAGAAATGCAGATAAAAAAGTGTGTGATTAATAGAATTCTTTTCATTTTCATAACAATTTTATGTTTATTTAGGCTTTTAAAATTTTAAAGTTAATTTACTTTAAAATAATGAAATTCTTTTATCTTAGAAAGAATTATTTTTCTATCTGGTTAATTTAGCTGTGCCGGTGAGAACGAAAAGCCGGATTTAAAATAAAAACGAATATGATCATATCTTTAACTCCGAGAATTGAGATTTTTAGGCCTTCTGTCTGGATGCCGGTTGGAGCGAAGCGGGAAATCCCCGTCAGTTTAGCAAGGCATAGCCTGACAGGTCTGGCCGCTGCAGCTGGTCGGAGCGAAGCGAAGATCCCGATTCATCGGGAACAGGCCCGTCTTGCCGCCGCAGCCGGTCGGAGCGAAGCGAAGATCCCGATTCATCGGGAACAGGCCCGTCTGGCCCGCCGGATAAACCCGTAACTTCACTGTGCCGGATAAACCCATCTTGTTCATTTTCTCCGGTTCGTTTGTCAGCATGCATTACATCAATTCTGATGATCCTACCCATAAGCCCTTGATTTTATTACCACGCTTATTTCTAATTTCATGATATGGTTTCAATGATGGAATGAAAGAAACGGTGAATAAGAAGAATCCGTCCTGGCGGTTTGATTTTGATTTTTCAAATGGAATCTGAAATAGCGAAACGGATTGAAGAAATCTAATGCTGACATGATTCCTTCAATCCTGGCTGGGAACTGACATTAAAAAATTTAAAAATTTATAATTCAAATTTGCGTGATTAAAGCTTTAAGGTCGAACCATAATTTTACATTATTCCTGGATTATTGGTTGCCAATCTCCAAATGCTTCTATATGCACGGTAACTTGTGGGTCGGAACTATAGTGTTCATTCGAATTATAGTACCACCCCAGGTACCTTGAATTGCCACCGCTCTGGGTTGTGATAAGAAAGCGGTTCGATAGATGCCCGATGTTTAATGCTCGGTCTCGAGGGGAGGGCTTGTCTCCTCCCTGCGGATCGATAGGAATCCAACCGTAATTGGGTAGGTACACTTCTGGCCAGCGGTGGAAAACCTCATCCAGACTTGCATCATCGCCGCGAACTACAATGGAACCCACATATCTGGCTGGCAGTCCAGCAGCGCGACATAAGGCGATGAAACTGAAAGAGTATTCGGAGCAGGATCCAGTTCCTCGTTTTAAAACAACTGGAGCGATATTCCATCCTCCTTCTAACTGATATTCCAGATGGTTGCGGACATAATCAAAAATTTTCCGGGCGATCCAATAGGGATTTTGCTCATCTCCTACAATTTTTTTAGCCAGTTCCTGAATATAAGGATCATTCACCTGGTATTTGCTTTCATCCGAGGTGTATTTTTTTAATATCTCTGCAGGAATATCGGCCAATGAACCACATTTATCTGGAAAAATGAAATAAGAAATATCCGAAATTCGTGTTTCCACTTTCATGATGGATCGGACGGATTTACCGCTTGTGATGTTTTGATAGTGAAAATGAGCAACCTTTTGTCCCCATTGATCAGAAACCAGTTGATGATTCTTGGGGTTAAATGAGATTTTCAAAATTTCTTGCTGAGGAAGTTTTTCCGGAACGGCAATAAAGACGTCCAGATCCTTTATTCTTCCTTTTCCTGCAGCTTTTACTTCATGGGTAAAAGTCACCAGCGCGTGACGGGTATTTTTTAAAATATAGGTTTCATCATCTTCCCGAATTAATTTGTAGATTTTATCTGTTTGATAATCCACATTCCATAAATTCTTCCCATCGAAAGCCAAGCCACGTGAATAAGGTGCCGGTGATTGGATAATGAGGATCACTTCGCCATTCTCTGGATCGATCATATAAATTTCATCCATCAACCGGTCAGAACACCACAGATATCTGCCATCCCAGGTTAATCCCTGGGGATTTCTGGCGGGAGCCGGAAAATGTTTCACCGCAGTGCCATCGCTGAGGTCGATGCGCATGATGCGTCGTGCTCGACCATCACTGACCCAGAGCGTTTCACCATCCCAGGTCAGACCTTCTGGATTACTGGAGGGTGCATCGATGGATTTAAGAATGGTGCCATCTTTCGGATCGATTTGAAAAATCTTCCTTTGTTTCAGATCCACATTCCAGAGATATTGGCCGTCCCAGGCTAAACCGGCCGGCCAGAATCCCGGTGAGGGAATCTGGCGCAAAATTTTACCGGTTTCGGGATTCATACAGATTAGCTTATCTTCTCCATGATCAGCCACCCAGAGATTTTTCCCGTCGTAGGTCAATCCTGTGCAGTGTCCATAGGGAGCTGAAAAATGTTTGATTATTTGACCTGGATAGGATAAGCCAAATGAAATGAAAAGGAATAAAATCCATATTATTTTTAGGGCAATTTGTTTCATGTTGATCTCCTTTTGCTTTTTTACAAACTGTTTGTCTCTATTTTCATAAATATTAGACGTAATCAATGGTAAAAATAAATTGAGAACAAACCAATAGGCCGTGAGAACTCTCGAAAAGTATCCTATTAAAGTAATAGAAAGTTCTCACATTTTGAAATCTAACTTGCTATACAGATTTATTCAAATAAAATTTTTTATGTCTAATGGATTTTTTATAATTTATCCAATCGGATATTTAGCTTTTAGTGAAATACCTTTGACGGATCACAATTTGATGTTTTTATTTTCATCGGTTTTGAAATAAAGATTGGAAATGGTTTATTCATTGGAGTATATGATATGAAAATGCTTTGTTTGTAAAATGAGGGAAAAAGAATGAAAATCGTTGAACCGACCTTATTGTTGGATAAGAAAAAGTGTCTTCGGAATATCGAAATGATGTGCAAGAAAGCCAGACAGCACAATCTGCTATTTCGGCCGCATTTCAAGACTCACCAGTCTGGGCAAATTGGGAATTGGTTTCGTGACTATGGCGTGAATCGCATATCTGTATCTTCCTTGAATATGGCGCAGTATTTTGCAGATAAAGGTTGGGACGACATTACAGTAGCTTTCCCCCTTAATATATTGGAGATAGAAAAGATAAATCGTTTAGCATCTCATATTCGTTTAAATCTACTTGTGGAGTCGCTGGAAATTGTTTCTCAATTAAGGTTAAAAGTAAAATTTCCGGTTAATCTTTTTGTTAAGATTGATGTGGGTTACCACCGCACGGGATTAGAAGAAGAGGATATTCCGGTTATTGAGGACATCTTGAATGAGATCAATGAATCCGATCTTCTGACATTCATAGGATTTTTAACCCATGCCGGTCATAGTTATCATGCAAAGAATATCACGGAAATTGAAAAAATCCACCATGAAAGCATGGCAATTCTTAATAGATTGAAAAAGCGTTATTTAAAAGAGTTTCCGGATTTGATAATTTCAATAGGTGATACGCCGACCTGTAGTTTAATGAATGATTTTAGCCTCATAGATGAAATCCGGCCTGGAAATTTTGTTTTTTATGACCTTATGCAATGGAGAATAGGTGCTTGTAGCCTGGATCAGATAGCGGTTGCCATGGCCTGTCCGGTAGTCGCCAAACATCCAAAAAGGAGCGAAATAGTGGTTTATGGTGGCGCTGTACATTTTTCGAAAGATCGAGCCATTCTACCTGATGGCAGAGAATTTTATGGATTGTTAGTCGATTTACATGAAAATGGTTGGGATATTCCGGACAAATTTTCTTATCTGAAGTCATTGTCTCAGGAACATGGGGTCTTAAAGGTGGATGAAGAGTATTTCAATAAAATACAGGAGGGGGATGTGGTCGGCATATTGCCCATTCATTCGTGTCTGACAGCCAATCTGATGAAATCCTATTTAACCCTGGATGGCGAGATCATAACCACAATGTGATCTTAAATCTTAAGATTAGTTTTGAAAATTTTAGAAAAATTGCATTTTAAAAAACCAAATTGAATTATAAATTGCGTTGTTCAAAGCAGAAAAAAATAGATTAATCCTAGGAAAAATATTAATATTTAATAAATCTTTATAATTTTAAAAATAGGGAAGAAAAAATGAGAACATATCTTTGTTCTAAATGTGGGAAAACCTATTCCATTACCGACAGGCGTTTTCGATGTGATTGTGGTGGGCCGTTTGAATTAAAAAAAGAGATCACCTTATCCAGAGAGAAAATCTCTCAACGACCACCCACCATGTGGCGTTACCGGGAGGTTATTCCGATAGAGGTTGATAAAAACATTGTTACTCTGGGAGAAGGGATGACCCCTCTGGTAGACTTTAAATATAAAGGTTTAAAACTATTAGCCAAGCTGGATTACCTTTCCCCGACTGGATCTTTTAAAGATCGGGGAGCATCTGTTCTTATTAGTTATTTAAAAGAAATTGGTGTGGATCGTTTCATCGAAGATTCTTCGGGTAATGCTGGAGCGGCAGCAGCAGCTTATGCCGCTAAAGCAGGTCTGAAGTGTGAAATTTTCTGCCCGGATTATGCCTCAATAGGCAAAGTAAACCAGGTGCTATGGTACGGGGCGAAATTGCGTCGAATTTCAGGAAGCAGGGCAGATACCGCAAAGGCAGTATTGGAGGAAGCGGAGGAGACATATTATGCTTCTCATAATTGGAGCCCCTTCTATTTAGAAGGATTAAAAACTATTGCCTATGAAATCGTTGAACAATTGGGTTGGAAAGTTCCGGATGTTGTTGTTGCTCCGCTTGGATACGGTGGCCTTTTTACCGGATTGTTCATTGGTTTTACAGAATTACGACAATTTGGAGTGGTAGATCGAATTCCAAAGTTACTCGGCGTTCAATCTCAAATGTGCTGCCCGGTTTATCGGGCTTACCAGCAAAATGATGCTGTTATTACACCGATGGAACAGATTGCGTCCACACTGGCAGAGGGTGTGTGTGCCACCCAACCCATCCATGCCGAATTGGTTATGAAAGCCATCCGAGAGAGTGGGGGAGCGGTGACAGTTGTATCGGAAGACGAAATCGTGGAAGGCCTGCGTATTTTATCTTCTCAGGGGATTTTTGTGGAACCAACCTCAGCTATTGTGGTAAAGGCTATAGATCACTTTCTCACATCCGGTAAGATTACCTCTGAGGATAACATCGTCACGATTTTAACAGGTATAGGATTAAAGGCCGCCAACGAACTCAAAAAATTTGTAGAAAATATGGAATAACGTTGTTTAAAATGTGTACAAAACTTTTGATTTTAAAGATATAAGTTCACGCTGAAAAGATAGTTTGTTCATAAATGTTATTCTTCCATAGGGTCCATTGGAGTTCAATGGAAGATAGCTTATGTCATAAATGAAGAGGGTAATTTTTAGTATTAATCCCCAATTTTTCACTCTTGCAAAGACGTTAAGACACAAAAATTTTTTATTTAATTAAATATTTGATCAACAAAATTTATCCCAATTTATTTACTATATGGTAATTCCTTATCGGGACAAACTTCGAAAGCGTAGAATTGTTTTTATTTTAATTTTACAAAATGTAATGCTACAATATGATTTGAAGTGATTTTGACCTGATTGTCATCAAGTATTCTTTTACTGAATTGATATTTTTTATTTATATGTTTTTCCCACACTCTGCGGTGAATGATTCAGGTATTAAAAATAATTCAAATACTTTTCGAACAATTGTAGAATATGTAATAGAATAAGATAAAAATCATTCGACTTTGCACAGAGTAACTATAAAAATATTTTAATCAAAGTTGAATAAGATTATTATGATACCCACCAAATTTTGAGCACTATTCCCCCGAAATATTTGTTTTTATTGAAATAAATTCCCGAAATGAGAGTGTAGTATCCAATATTGATTTGTATTTTGAAAGCTTTTATATAAACCGCAAAAATGAGAAGATACAAAGATTTTTCGTAAAATAACTTTGAAATATAAAATAGTATAAGTATTTATTCGTTGTTCTTTAATTTTTCGAAGATTTTATTTTGATTTACTAAAATACTATATTTATATTATAGGATGTTTGTTAAAGAAGTGATAAAAGAGAAGAATGAAGGATACGACAAAAAATTAGTCAATCATCAGCTTGTCGAATCCTATTTTACCGATAAAGGCCCAAGACAAAGGTTTTTACTCGATTTTGGCAAACTCAATATCCCTAAAGACAAATGGAAAATTCTCGCCAATCGCATCGAGGAAATCATCAATGGGCAAACCTCTCTCATTGAATCTGATGAACAGATTGAAGAATTAGCTCAACATTATACTTCACTTTTAATTCATAATAAAATAAAACGACCTAAAGTAGATACCCCAGCGAATGAGGCTCAAGTTGAGACGATTCGTTCCCATTCAGTTCGCAGCATTGATAGTGAATATATTGGTTTAGTGATGTTAAAAAGGATTGGTTTAGATGATTTTTTAAAGAATCTTGGTTTTACTGATAGGGATGTAAAACTTGCTGAGTTGTTGATTGTTACTTATCTGGTTACTCCCTTAAGCCAATGGGCTAATTTGCGCTTGGTAAAACATCAAAACGCCATTGATGGGTTATTAGATTTGAATTTATCAAAACTTTCTCACAATAAGCTTTACCGGATTTCTGATCAACTATTGGTTCATAAAGAGTGGTTGGAAAAAGGTTTAGTGGTACGAGAACGCAGTATCTTTGATTTACAAGAAAAGATCGTACTTTATTATTTAATCAACATCAATTTTGAAAGTAGCCGAACATGTAAAATCAAGAGACGAGGGAAATACTTTTATCATAATAATAAAATTAATTTCAAATAATTAAATGGTTAAATAATTAAACTAAAAGGAGGATTTATATGGGTTTATCGAGTGCCTATTCTTCAGTTGATGCCTTTATGCAGTTGGTGGAAGCAAAGAATCCTGGCGAGAGAGAATTTCATCAGGCTGTAAGAGAAGTTGTAGAATCACTATGGGATTTTTTACAGGAAAATCCTCGTTATTTGCATGCTAAAATTTTAGAAAGAATTGTTGAACCAGAACGTGTTGTCATGTTTCGGGTTCCCTGGCGAGATGATCGAGGAGAGATACATGTAAACCGCGGTTATCGGGTTGAATTCAACTCAGCTATTGGCCCATATAAAGGGGGGTTGCGTTTTCATCCTTCGGTAAATTTGAGCATCATGAAATTCCTGGGTTTCGAGCAGATTTTCAAAAATAGTTTAACCGGCTTGCCCATGGGTGGCGGAAAAGGTGGATCTGATTTCGACCCAAAGGGTAAATCCGACAACGAAGTAATGAGTTTCTGCCAATCTTTTATGACCGAATTGTATCGACATATTGGAGCGAACACTGATGTTCCTGCAGGCGATATAGGCGTTGGTGATCGAGAAATAGGGTTTTTGTTTGGTCAATATAAACGGCTGAAGAACGAGTTCTCTGGTGTTCTAACAGGTAAGGGTGTTAACTGGGGGGGAAGCCTTATTCGACCTGAAGCAACTGGCTATGGTTTGGTTTATTTTGTCGAAGAAATGCTGAAAACTCGAGGTGAATCTATTAAAGGAAAAACTGTGGCGATTTCTGGATCTGGTAATGTTGCCCAATATGCTACCGAGAAGGTTCTGGAGCTCGGCGGAAAGGTGGTTACCCTCTCCGATTCCAGTGGAGCAATTTATGACCCTGATGGTATCGATCGTGAAAAATTAGAGTTTGTTTTTGAGCTTAGGAATGTGAAACGCAGCAGGATTGAGGAATATGCCCAGAAATACAATGTTGAGTATTGGGAAGGTCAACGACCATGGAAAGCGAAATGCGATATAGCTTTACCTTGTGCTACCCAAAATGAGATCAGTGAAGAAGATGCAAAAATTCTGGTTGAAAATGGATGTATTTGTGTTGCTGAAGGTGCTAATATGCCTTCTGAGCCTGGCGCAATTGATGTTTTCATGAAGAGCAAGATCTTATTCGGACCAGGTAAAGCGGCGAATGCTGGAGGTGTAGCTGTATCCGGTTTGGAAATGATTCAGAATAGCATTCGAATGTCATGGACTCGTGAAGAAGTGGATAGTAAACTCAGAGAAATTATGACAAATATTCATAAGATTTGTGTGAAGTATGGCCAGGAAGGTGATTTTGTCAATTACGTTAAGGGTGCTAATATTGGTGGATTTATAAAGGTTGCAGATGCTATGTTAGACCAGGGGGTGGTTTAACTTAAACAACAGATTGGCAGCGGGGACTTTTCTTCCGCTGTCTATTCTGAAATTCTTTTATCTTCACTCCTTTTTAATAGTTCTACCGACAATGACAGTTAATTTTTTTTATGTTGTTTGTATTGAATTGATTTTTCAAAAAAAGAAAATTGTCCAAAGGATCTGAGAAAAAAAGAATAAACTGTTGTACTTATTTGAATATAGCCTCCTAAATTTCCACAAATTTAAAATATAGCTTCAATATTACCAGTATTTCTATGCGATGGATTATATATGACTTTAAAGGAATAATCCGTATATTTTGCTATTAAAACACAAAATTGGAGTTTATCTGCCTCTCATTAAAAAATGTTTGTTCAAACGCCTCTTATATTCCTTACAAATTCCATTATAGCGGAATGGTATTGATCTGGTGTTGTCCGATCAATAAGGCGGATGAAATGCGAACCAATAATCACTCCATCTGCGAATTGTGTGTATGTTAAATAATCTTGATGATTCTTTATGCCAAATCCGATCATCAAAGGATGGGTCAGTAAATCATTAAGTTTTGAGAAAAAATCGATGGTTTGTGGTGTTGGGCGATTGTTTTTTCCGGTTACACCAGTATATGCCACACAATAAATAAATGATGTACTATTCTGATCAATTTTTTTTATTCGATATTCAGGTGTATTGGGGGCGATGAGATGAATAAGGTCAATATCGTTTTCCCTCAACTTTGGAACATTATCACTGCTTTCTTCAAGAGGCCAATCCGGAATAATCCATGCATCAACACCACTGGCATGACTTCTTTCTATGGCGGAATCAATACCAAATTTAAAAATAGGATTTAAGTATCCCATGAGAATTATAGGAATATTTGAATGTCGTCGAATGTTTTCTACGATATGAAAGACTTCTTCCATATTTATACCGTTTTTCAGGGCTTTGTCAGAAGCCGCTTGAATAACTGGACCATCGGCTATTGGATCTGAAAAAGGAATGCCAAGTTCTACAAAATCTACTCCAGCTTCATCTAAAGCGAAAACAATATCTTCAGTCTCGGCTTTGGAAGGAAATCCTGCTGTAATAAAAACAGATAAAAGTTTGTCATTTTGATTTTTCTTTCGCTGGATTAATTCATTTAGTCGCTTACTCATATCAACTTTACCTGTGTTAATTAGTGCTGATTTTGATTCATTTTTGATTCAGTTAGTTCCTGAAGTATGTTTTTATCTTCTATTCTCAGTATTCACTGTTTTCAAGAAATTTCACCTGACTACTGTAACTTTACAAGGGAAATTTCTCTTTCATTCGACTTTCCGATTGAATGGCTTTAATATAAGTATCCATATCCTTATCACCTCGTCCGCTTAGATTTACCACCACAATTTCATCGGGTTGTGTTAATGGCATCAGTTTTTCTAAATAAGCCAGGGCATGCGCGCTCTCCAAAGCTGGTATGATGCCTTCGGTCTTCGCCAGAAGAAATGCTGCTTCCAGAGCTTCCTGATCTGTTACAGCTACATAGTGGACGCGACCTGTTTCTTTGAGGTAACTATGTTCAGGTCCCACTCCCGGATAATCCAGCCCAGCAGAAATAGAATGGGGGAGCTGCACCTGGCCGTTTTCGTTCTGTAAAAGATAAGTATACATACCATGGAAAATACCGGGCTCACCTACCGAAAGGGTTGACGCGTGTTTTCCTGTTTCGATACCTTCACCTGCAGCTTCTACACCGTAAATACGAATTTCTTGTTCTGATAGAAATGGGTAAAACAAACCAATAGAGTTGCTTCCTCCACCAACGCAGGCTACAAGATAATCTGGTAAACGTTCCTCCTGATCGAAAATTTGTTCTCGCGTTTCTTCCCCGATGACTTTCTGAAAGTCTCTGACTATGGTAGGAAATGGATGTGGCCCAACAACGGAGCCAATGATATAATGGGTATTTGAAACGTTGGATAGCCAATCCCGTAGTGCTTCATTGGTAGCGTCTTTTAGAGTGCGTGTTCCGGTATAAACAGCTTTGACTTCAGCACCTAACATTTGCATACGCTGAACGTTAGGATATTGTCGTTTAATATCTTCTTCTCCCATATAAATGCAGCACTCCAGTCCAGCGCGAGCTGCAACAGTGGCGGTGGCTACTCCATGTTGGCCAGCTCCTGTCTCTGCAATAATTCGAGTTTTTCCCATGTATTTTGCCAACAGTATCTGACCAATAGTGTTATTGATCTTATGTGCACCTGTATGCGCCAGGTCTTCTCTTTTTAGATATATTTTACCTTTACCAAAGTATTTCGTTAAATTAGCAGCATAATACAAAGGGGTTGGTCTGCCGGCATAATTTCGTAAATCATATTGCAGTTCTTTCTGAAAGTCCGGGTTATCTTTTAATTGGAAATAAGCTTCTTCTAACTCAGATAATGCCGGGCGTAAAATTTCAGGTATGAATTGCCCACCGTATGCTCCAAAATAACCTTTTTTCTCTGAAAATTTAATTTTACCGTTTTCCTGAATCATTGTCAATTTCCCATCTTTAATTTTTTAAGATTAAATTGCTGAATCAGATAAACTAATTCTTTAACTTTTTTTAGGTCTTTAACACCGGGAGATTTTTCAGCGCCACTGGCAACATCAATCATAGCAGGACGGACTTTCTCCAATGCTGAGACAACATTGTAGGGAGTAATACCTCCTGCAAGGACCAATTTTTCACGGGGAATCGAAGAAGGAATCAATTCCCAGTTAAAAGTCTTACCAGTCCCTCCGAACGCTTTGCGGGAAAAGCTATCGATCAGAATCATGTTTGCTCCCCGATAATTAAAATTTTCCATCGATTGTTCTCGGCAAATCCGAAAAGCAACAATAGTCGGTACTTCAATTTCTCGAAAATCATGAAAATCAACCGGTTGGTAAATTTGAACGGTATTTACGCCACTGATTTGAATGGTGTTTTTCACAGCATCTAAGGTTGGTTTTACCAGGATGCCCACTGAAGAGACAAAAAATGGCAATTGTTGAATGATTTCTCGGGCTTTAATCGGTTCAATATACCTTGGACTTTCAGGATAGAAATTGAATCCTAACACATTCACGCCATTTTCAACACACATCAGAGCATCTTCTTTTGTGGTAATTCCACATATTTTAAGCCGAGTGAGCATGATTTACCTCACGAACATATTGTCGGATTAAAGAGCGGGGATCTGGACTCCGCATGAATAATTCTCCAATTAAGGCACCATTAAATCCTGCCTGGAAAAGCTTCTGGCAATCGGTTACCGATTGTATTCCGCTTTCAGCGATTCTGGGCAGATGAGGGGGGAGAAGTTGACCCAATTGGATCGACCGCCTTAGATCCAGCGTAAAATTTTCTAAATTTCGGTTGTTGATTCCAACAATTACTGGAAGATTAACTGGTATTTTTTTAATTTCGTCTCTATTTGCGATTTCAAACAATACATCCATTCCAAGCTCCAGCGCCAGATTCGTTAGATTTTGAATTGCGTCTCTGTCCAAAATTTTAGCAATAAGAAGAATGATGTCGGCCCTGGCTAGTTTTGCCTCAAAAATTTGGTATTCATCAAAAATAAAATCTTTGCGTAGAACGGGTATATTAACGATATTTTTTATTTTAGTGAGATAATCCAGATGTCCCTGAAAAAAATGTTCATCCGTCAGCACAGAAATGGCTGTTGCTCCACCATCCTGGTAGCATTTAGCATACTTCACCGGATCAAAATCTGGTTGAATGATACCCTTTGATGGTGAGGCCTTTTTTACCTCGCAAATAAAATGAAAAGAGCTATCATTTTGTAATTTTTTAAATAAACTGTTTTTATCCGATTTTGTATCTGTGATTTGTTTCTGGATATCTTGCAAGGATCGTTTCTTCTTTCGTTCTTCCAATTCTAATTTTTTATATTGGAAAATTTTTTCCAGGATCGTCATCACTATTCACTCAGTTTATTGTTTACCCAATTATTTTTCCGCTAGATCATTTGATATCTGGCGTAATTCATTCAATTTGGCCAGGGCTGAACCACTATCAATGATTTGTTTTGCCAATTCAATACCCTCTTCAATGGATTTAACTTTATCTGCAACATAAAAACCAAAAGCAGAGTTCAAAACAGTCATTTCTCGAGCCGGCCCGTTTTTGCCTTGTAGAATATTCAAAGTAATTTGAGCATTTTCTTTAGGCGAATGTCCTTTAATTTCAAAGATTCGGTTAATATCAGAAAGTTGGCTAGGTTTGAACGAATATTTTCTTAACTCGCTATTCGATTGAGTCATTTCAAAAATGTAAGTTTCGGAAAAAGGAGAAATTTCATCATACCCATCGGCGCTATGGATTGTGCAAGCCTTTTTATAATTTTTAGCAGCAAGAACTTCGGCAACTTTTTGAGCAGCTTCCAGATTGAAAGTACCAATTAATTGCCTTTTCACGCGGGCAGGATTCAACAAAGGGCCCAAAATGTTGAATATAGTTCGCATTTCCAGACTTTTCCGAACAGGAGCAATAGCTTTCATGGCTGGGTGGTAAAGAGGAGCGAAAAAGAAACCCATGCCGATTTCTTCAATACATTTTTTGACAGCATAGGGCTGTAGATCGATCCGTACACCCAGGGCTTCTAACAAGTCTGCTGATCCACATTTGCTCGATATGGAACGGTTACCATGTTTTGCCACTGTAACGCCTCCTGCGGCAACTACCAGGGACGCAGTTGTCGAAACATTGAAAGTGTAGCTTTCATCTCCGCCTGTTCCAACCAAATCAATAGCATCTTCGTCATTTAAAGGCACTTTTATCATGTGTTTTTCCATTGTATCGATAAACCCCACAATTTCATCGACACTTTCTTTTTTCATCCGCAAAGCAGTTAAAAAAGCACCTGCTTGAATCGGCGATATATCCCCCTGAATGATTTGATTCAGAATATTAGCTGCTTCTTCTCTGGTCAAATCTTCTCCATTGACAACTTTTTTTAGATAATATTTCATCATGGTTATACCTCCATAATAGAAGATATTTCGTTATTTTTTATGTTAATCGCTTTATTTTGCTTTTGAACCAGGCTTTGTAACCAGTTTTTTATAAGCCTGGGGCCAACTTCAGTGAGAATGGATTCGGGGTGAAATTGTACGCCGACTACCGGAAAGTTGCGATGTTCAATCCCCATAATCAGGCCATCAGAAGTCCGAGCTGTTATTTTTAACACTTCTGGAAGGGTATTCTCATCGATAATCAGGGAATGATATCGTGTTGCAGGAAAAGGCGACGGTAATCCAGTAAAAATTGAATCTTGTTCATGGAATATATCTGAAGTTTTTCCATGAACGGGTAGTGGAGCTCGAATGATTTTGGCACCAAATACCTGCCCAATGCATTGATGGCCCAGACATACCCCCAAAATAGGTATAAATTGATGAAATTCCCGAATCAAATCGCAACTAATTCCAGCATCATCCGGTGTACCAGGACCTGGTGAAATAACGATACCGTCTGGTTGCATTTCTTGAATTTCTTTCAAACTGATTTTGTCATTACGGGCTACAACCAGGTCATCTACTAATTGACCAAAATAATGAACCAGATTGTATGTGAATGAATCGTAATTATCAATGAACAAAATCATGTAAACCTCCCGATGCTTGTTGAATGGCGCTTTTCAATGCATTACCTTTATTAATGGTTTCATAATATTCTTTTTCAGGTATGCTATCGGCAACAATACCAGCGCCTGCTTGAAAATAAATCTTGCCGTCTTTGGCCAGCATGGTGCGGATGGCAATACACATGTCCATATTGCCACTATAATCGAAGTAGCCAATGGAACCTGCATAAAAACCTCTTTTTTCTGGTTCTAATTCATTGATGATCTCCATGGCACGGATTTTGGGCGCTCCGGAAACCGTACCAGCAGGAAATGAAGCTTTGAGAGCCTCTACTGCATCATTATTATGATCCAGAGTGCCATGAACCCGGGAAATGATGTGCATAACATGAGAATACCGCTCAATTGTTTGAAAGTCTTTTACATGAACGCTTCCATATTTTGCAAATCGTCCCATATCATTTCGTGCAAGATCAACTAACATTACGTGTTCAGCTAATTCTTTGGGGTCATTCAAAAGCTCTCTGGCCAATTCTTCATCTTCCTGATGGTTTTGTCCCCTTGGACGCGTTCCAGCAATTGGAATAATTTCCGCGTTGTTATTCTCAACCCTGATCAATGGTTCTGGTGAAGAACCAATGAGTTGAAAATCCACGAAATCCAGATAAAAAAGATAGGGAGAAGGATTTATATTCCGCAGGGCACGGTAAACCTGGAAGGTATCACCTTCGTAAGATAATTGACTCCGCTGAGATAATACTACCTGAAAAATATCCCCAGCGAAGATATATTCTTTACATTTTAAAACGGCTGTCTCGAATTGTTCTTTAGTAAAATTGCTTTGAATTTTATCGATGTCGGCATAAAAACTTGAATTGTATTCCAAAGGAGTGTTCAATCTGTTAAACAATTTATCAAGCCGATCAAGTGCTGATTGATAGAGTAGTTTAGGGTGCGAACCATCCTCCACAGTTACATTAGCGATAAGGATAACCTGGTTTTTCAAATGATCAAAAGCTATCAGATCATGGTAAAAACCAAGAACTGCATCTGGAATGCCGATAGGATCTGGTTTGGGGGCGGGTAGTTCTTCTATATGTCGGACCATATCGTAGCCAATATATCCTACTGCCCCGGAAGTAAAACGCGGTAATCCCTCAACAATTATGGGACTGTACTTTTTTAAATTCACCTTTAATTTTTCGAAGAAGTTAAGAGAGTCTATGTCCTTTCGATTTGATCTATCTGCTGTTGAGTAGGGTAAGCTGGATAATTTGTCAATAGGTGTACATCCAATAAATGAATATCTACCTAATTGTTCTCCCTTGATGACGCTTTCTAAAAGAAAAGAGAATTTATTATTTTGCCGAATTTTAAGGTAAGTCATAACAGGGGTTAAAAAATCGGCATTGATTATTCGGAAAACTGGAATGATGCTATTCGGTTTGGTAAGTTTCTGAAATGTTTCGAATGACATTGTATAACTCATGATCATGATTTCCTTTTTTAAATAAAAAAGAACAAAAAAAAGCCCATTCACGAGGAATGGGCTTTGTATGGTGTTTCTATTTATTATTTTCCTAACACATACTCCACCCATTCCAGAATAAACTTTGCCACCACCAGTTATTTAAAATGGAATATGTGTTAGAAAAATAACTCATTTTTTCCCTCAAAAATTTTGACCAATATTAATAAGTTATTACTGGCAATTCAAGCAATTTTTTAAAAAAATTTCATACTTATAAAATTTTAAGGGCATCTATGCAGACAAAAGAATTTATTTTCATGTAGAAAATAAAATAGAATTCGTTTATTTTTAAGTAATTTGTTATAAATCAGAGGAGTTACAGAATAGAAAAGAAAAAGATTATCTCTAATATACTGCTTTTGTCAACGGCGTTCATCTGGGGTTTTGCGTTTGTTGCTCAACGAGCCGGGATGGCTTACATTGGTCCCTTTGCATTTAATGCTGTTCGATTTACACTTGGATCTTTATCTTTGATTCCACTAATATGGATGGTTTATTTTCGTTTCAAGCGATATTCCGCTTCGACACAAGAAACTACTACAAAGACATATATCTGTGGTTGTTTATTAGCAGGGGTGGCTT
>CAYLYM010000084.1:0-14213 GCA_964387645.1 uncultured Calditrichaceae bacterium
GACATCAGGTTGGAACATCATTATTTTCTGTAAATTATTGAGATGGATAAATAAAATTCTCATCATTGGCAAAACCGTACACCCATCGCTCTAATTCCAGACCACCATTGTAATCAGGCCAGATGAGTTGTTTTGTATAAAAAACAGCATCAGCCGGCAAATTTGGATCAACCGGACATTCTCGATAGATAGGATTGGTCAGGTCTTGCCCATTAATAATCTTGGTAGGATAGGGTTTTCTAAAAATCAATTTAAATGCTTTTTGATCTGGCACCATTACCTTACCAATATCAGCGAAAATATGTTGCTGTGTTTGAGCAACTTGAACCTTATGTGGAACCCCCAGTGGATCATTCCATTTCACATTTTGCCCCACTAATACTCCATAATGGGATAACATATACAGAATAGAATAATGTGAACTATACAGGGAATATCTCCAACTATATGGCCAGATGATATTATCCCCTGTCAAAGCTTCATTGGCTTGATAAATGAAATTAGAAATTTTCATTTCCATATTTAGCGGCAAAGTAGCCAAATGAGCAGGATTGAACAAAATAAAAAATAACACAAAACAGAGAAATAGGTAAAAATAAGTTCTCATGTTTCTTCCAGAACTAATTTAAATTCAAGCAAGGTAAGCAAATATCAAAAAATAAAGTCGATTTGATAAATAAATTATTTCTCAAAACAGAAGACAATACCTCCCACATAAAAGACAATATTACTCAGGAATTTTATTCAAATTTAAATGATAACAAAAATATATTTCATTGAGAAATAAATTTCAATTCTTTTTCTGCCTTTATTAAAAGTTTTATCATGATATTTACAGCGATCTGAAAGAAGATAGATTTTAAGGATAAAATATCATTTACGATTATTTTTTTAAATCATCTTTTTAATTTTGCAATTCATTTTTATCTTACAGTTCACCTTTTTTGGTTATGATTCCTCCTTTAACCGAATCATAGGTCAGGAAATAGGTGCCTTTGCCTTTCACAATGAATTGCACCGTTTTGCTCTCCATTCCCCAGAGTGAGTCAATTTCCACGCGATCTGGATGTGCTTGAACTGTCTGTATTATAGGAATGTATGGATTCTCCACTACACCTGAACTAATCACTTGCAAGTTTTTACCGCGTATAGTCAACCAATCCGGACGGGAAATATGATTTTTTACATCCCAATTGCATCTTGTGGGTATCAATCTTTTATTAGATACAGTCACCCACAACTTTTTAACTCCATTTCCCAGGTCTTTTACCTTAATGTCCGAGAATTCAATCTTTGGTAGCTGGCTGGCATGATAAAGGGTAAATGCCATGTTTCGATGGCATTCTTCCTCCAATAGAAAAGACGGTGGATTTCTTCCTATCAGATGCTTCATTCCACCAATTTCAATATCCCCAAATGTGGGATGTTTGTAAGGTTTCCATTCAACAAATGCCTCCTGGAAAAGCAATAAGTCATTAAATTTCATTTCTTCTTTAATTCGTTGAATTCTAGTAGATTGGCCATCATCACTCTCTGCATGTCGGAAATAATTAAAGGATGTCCAGAGTTCGTTAGAAAATCCAATAATTCCTCGTCCCAAGTAAAACCAGTCCAGTTCGCCGCCAAAAACCCGATAAAGATCTTTATAAACGGTCAAATATTTATAACCTGGAAGCATCTCCTCACCCTTTTTACCAATCACATCAAATATCCAACGAATATCGCGATCATCAAATTCCACAGAATCATCCCCGGGGCCACGCAATATCATCCCACCAGCATTATGATAACTCTGGGAAGCAGCAATATTTGGATGCTGAATAACGAAATTAGCAACAGCGCGTGTTTCTGGTAAAGAAAATGGATAATACCCACTCCCAAATTGCACATAATCCGGTTGCCAGGCATATCCCCAATTTCGGTTAGGATCATAGCCACCCGGTCCGTCCTCATTCACCCGACCGTCACCATCGTTATCAATTCCTTCACGACCCAATAGTTCATATTCACCCTGCTCATCCGGTTTAACCCGAATCATGATGCGGGGATCTTCCGGATCCAGTTTATAACGACCGTTGGGTGATTTTTTTCTCATCAAGGTAATAAATCCATCGCCATCTAAATCCTCTACTCCATCTTCATCCGCCAGGCCATCACCATCTTCATCTAAAGGTAAATATCCGCCGCGCTGGGCAAAATGGTCCACGATAAAAGCATCTCGTCCATCTGGATTAATCGTGGGTATTAAGTAAAAAACAACCCGGTCTACCAATTCCTTTATTGCAGGAACATTTTGATAATTTTCCAACAGATACCAGGCAGTGTATAAAACCACTTCGCCACCCTGGATCTCGTTCCCATGGATATTTCCGTCTATATACATGCCGGGCTTCCGATCCGCCTGCCCCACTTTCCGATTGGTCACTTCAATTACACGGATCTCCCTTCCAGAGACAGAATGGCCAATCACATAAGTCCGGGCTAAATCAGGAAATGCCGCTGCTAAACGGCACATGATTTCCCCAATTTCTGCAGTAGAATAATAACGGTTCCAACTGATTTCCACTCTGGGTTTATTCGGCGCCCCAAGGGCTTTCAGATACCCCAGAGACTGGGCAAACATCAAATTAAATAGCCCCAAAAGTAAAACAATTACGAATGACAAAACTCTCATTTTCTTCTCCGACTTTATCAATATTTTTAACATTCTTTAAAATAAATGACCCGATTTTTAAACTTATTCTCTTTAACTAAAATGAACATATTTATCGGGACTTTATCTTTTGATTTTTATCAGTCACCCCTGATCAATTATAAAGTACTCTTTTAAAGTTGAATGGTTTGACTGATTCTACCGCCCTTAGGAGATTCAACTTCCAGGGTAACCCGACCTTTACCTTTTAACGTCCATGTAAAATTGGAAAAACCTCCATTTCCCTCCAGACGCTTAATGAAATTTATTTTTTTCCCTGAAAGCAACTGCTGACCGTTGAGCCTTAATTCCACTTTAGTAGGACGATTGAGCCGCATCTTAGATCCAATAGCCGTCAAAGTGGGGAAAAAACCATAATTTTGAATAACTGCCTTAAGATGAAATACCTGGGATTCTTTTCTCACAATTTTAAAAGAGACAATTTCCACCTTTGGAAACAGAGAAACAATATTTTGGATAAATTGCACGTGTTTTGGTGCAAGCTCTTTGACAAACCTGACTGGGGGATTGTTCCTGTAAAAGGGTTTAAAGCCCCCAATCTCCACCTGTTGATCTGGAAAATCTGGATGTTTAAAAGGCTTCCAATCAATGTATCCATCTATTTTTTCGCGGTCGAACCAGCGCAGAAGTTTCAGTTCAAGGTCAGGCACTTTTTTCTCTTCATCAGGCAATTCCGACTGGCGGAATTTCCTAACCAATGCTTTTTCAATTTTTGAAGTCCTGGGTTGAGTGTCTTTATTACGTCCCATTTCCTGATCCACTTTTCCTTCCGATGGTTTTTTATCTTCATCCAATGAATCCGGGATGGACCAACCGGGTGTAGTCAGAGAAATGACTCCCCAGGCAAAATATCCATAGTCTGCAAAGGTGCCTTCCCTGGATGGTTCAAAAGGTAAATCCTTTAATCCTACGATTTTTCTATATTTTTGGCTTAAAAATTTGTACAAATAAATATCACTGGCATCAATCTCTTTTGCAGGCGAAGAATGTCGGGAAAACATATTTTTAGAAATTTCCGCCGTATTTATTTTACTTTTCTTTCGGGTTTCAGGTGGATGGATGAGGTTATCGCTACTGCCGTAAATCAATGTAGCAACAATGTTTTCATGACTGGAAAGAAAATCGGCCAGAGCCCGACTTTCATTTTCTGAAACCGGATAAAATCCACTTCCCGGCCGAAAATAGGGGTATTTAAAAGGAAAATTTTGATTAATGTTAACCCCACTAACTGCATCTTCATTGAACTTTTTATCTCCATCATCATCCCGTCCTTCCAGATAAATATTATAAACACCCATTTCGTTTTTGGTTGGATCAGCTTTTTTTAACAACCGGCAGTCTTCCGGATGAACCATATACTTCCCGCCGGGTTCTTTAACCCGCATCAAAGTAATCCAGCCGTCCTGGTTAAGATCATTCGGAGGATCTTCATCCACCAGACCATCATGATCATCATCAAACACCGTGGCATTGCCAGCATCTTCCCAAACTGGTGAAACGAACATTCTCTCAGCTCCATCAGGATTCACCCGTGGTATGAAATAAAGAATGTAACGTTTTAATAACATACGAAGAGAATCATTCCGTCCAATTTGATGAACGATATCGTTTAAACATTCTAATACAAGTTCAGATCCAAAAATCTGGTTTGCTTCCAGGTTGGCAGCGACTAATAATGCAGGCTTTTTAAAATTCAAACGATGTGCGTTTTCTGTAACTGTCACCAACCAAATTTCCCGGTTCTGACTTGTTTTTCCCAGAGAGGAAAGTTTAAGCCACTTTGAGTGGGAATCGGCAAGATTTTTCAGAACTGTAGTCATTTTTTCATAATTATGATAGCCTTGAAATCCTGCTGAAAATACATTGTTAGAAATAATAATAACTAAACAGAGTAAAAACACAAAAAACTGCCATAATATTTTTTCCATTTGATTCTCCAGATCTTTCAACTTAAAACAAATTTTCTCTTGGTTCTGTTGTTATTTTAACAATAAATAGTTCAATTATAAATATAAGAAATTATCAGAATTCCAATGAACAAAAAATTTTGAAATATTTTAGCGTTCATCATTAATATTTCACAAAGTTTACAGATTAATTTACAAAAATCGGAGATAAATTAACTTGAAGAATATAAAGAAAATACAAGGACCTTCATTACCATCTTTTGCAGAAAAAATTAATCAAAAAAATCTACTTCCTAAACTTTTCGAACTGAACGTATTTAAAATAATAGAAACCTTTGAAAAATTACCTTACATTAATCCATTATTTCGCCTCCGAATGAATTCGAATGCTATACGATTATTCGAAACCTGCTAAAGCGGGTTTGCAAAAAGCGTTCGCTCGGAATGACACTTCATCATTTTGACAAAGATACCACAAAGTGATAATCCCATCAAACCCTTGCAAACTCTTCATTATCCTTCTTGTTCCACTTACTTAAGTGTCTAATATAAAAAACCCCGGAAATACCCGGGGTTTCATCAATACAAATCATCTTACTATTTTTCACCGCTTTAACTGGGAATCCCCATTTTTTTCTTCAATTCTGCTAGAGAATCGACCGCCTTAACTGAGGCCGGGCTCTCCAGGGCTTTATCGATTTCTTCATCAATACCAGCAGTAGATTCAGCAATTTCCCCATACGCTTCTGCCAGAGATTCCTCTTCCATAACTTTTTCCTTCATTTTTTCCAGCATGGCAATAGTTCCGGATGAATCCACTTTAGCCATTTGTTCATTGATCTTTTTCATGGAAGAAGCCGTCCTTGCTCTTGCCTTGAGTGTAACCAGCTCGTTTTCGTAACGAGCAATAGTTTGTTTTAACTTCTGCACTTTAGCTTGCAATTGATCTGCCATTTGTTGCTGTGCTTTATAATCGGCATTAAGGGTGGCAGCTCTTTGTAATGCTTCTTCTTTCTTGGCCAGCGCTTCAGTAGCCAGTCGCTCGGCTTCTGCTTGATCCATCTGTCCCTGCTGCATTTTTTGAAGTAAAAGCATCGCCTTTCTCTCATAATCATGGGCCAGCTTTTTCTGATCATCTGCATCTTTTTTCAAACGGATAGCAGTAGCTTTTACTTGTGCCAAGCTGACCATAGCAGACTGCAAATCTTTCTTCAAATCGCGAATACCTTGTTCGGTCAATTTAATGGGATCTTCCAGTTTGTCCACAACTGAGTGAGCCTCTGCTTTGGCTACACGAAAAAGTCTCTTGAAAACACTCATATTTTATCCTCCATTTAACCTCTTTCAAATAATGTTTTTTTCATCAAATTCAGGAAAAAATTGAACAAATCAATATCAATTCCTCAACTCAGAAATCAGGTTTCTTTAATCATCCGACATCATTGAGTGTGTTTTTTAGCAAATTCCAGTAATTCTGCTCCATTCTCGGCCAATGCTAACGAAAGCGCCTGAATAGAAGCCTCCAATTCGTTGAAATCTAGATTCTTTAATTGAAGCGTATCCCGAAAAAATACATATCTCCCCTGCTCATCCAGAACAAAAGCACCGTGCACTAATTCACGATTCATTTGAAGCAGCCGTTTATACAGTTGAGGATCATCTTTATGTACTTCCATGATTAACTGTTCCAGAACTACAATGGGAGGTTCGCAATCAATAACCAGGTGGTGAATTCCATTTTCCTCATCTTCCACAACAATTAATTCTTCGTCCTCATTCTCATCCACAATTCTTAAATCCATATCTAAAACATAGTTCTTCACTAATTCCAGATTTTTTGACATATAGACCTCCTTCAGTTAAATGTTCACATTTCATTGACTCTTAATCAATGATTTATTTCACATATCCTCACAGGCTCGATTTAATTCTTGAACTAGTTCATTGGCAATTCGTTGTTTTTCTGGATCATTAGCGTGTAAATCTGGATGATATTTTCGTAACAAACGCCGCCATGCTTTCTCTATCTCTTGCAAATCTGAACCGTAAGGCACTTCAAGATTGGAAAAATATTCAACTAATTTTAGATCATAATGATCCAGTGGTGTTTGCGCTTTTTGCTTATCATCCGGGCTACTCTTTGAATATTTATTCTCATGAAAATTGAGTTCGGAAAATTCTCTGTTTCGAGAAGGAATTTGAATTTTCGATCGTAAAATTCTGAAAATTCTGTTTATAACTTCCATTAGAAAAATTGTTTTTAGATTCTTGAATCTATTTAAGAAATTTTACTTGAGTTCTATTTAAACAACTTTTCAAATTTAATTTTTTTAATTAAATTGTCTTTTACTTTGTTAAAATAATTATTTTAGTGTATTTTTTGCAAACCTAAGACCGGTTATCTCTTTATTTCAGGAATTAAGCCCACAGTTTTTTTCAATTTCCACTAAATATCATTAAAGATTTATTATAACCTTTATATCTTTACAAATCTTCATCTTATTTGCATGGATTTGTATATAATTGCAAACCGTAAATTTTATTATTGCTTTCTTTCCTTATTTATTTACAAAATTACTTTTGTTTTTTCCCATTTAATACGTCTGGTTTTTCATCTGAAATCACGATCAAATATTCTCCCTTTTGAATGACTCTGTCTTGGGGTGGATTTGAAATTACCCTTCCCCCATTTCTTTCCTGAATAGCTAATACGATACTTTTGAAATCTCGTTTCATTTTAGTAAAAATCTCCAGAAAAGTATGCCCCGCCATCCAGTCATATACAGGGATCTTATACAAATCATTTCCAAATTGAGAGCTTAACAATTCGGATAGAACTTTTGAAATGCCATGATCCAGTGTAGAGCGCGAAATCAGCTTGCTACTGAACTCGCTGCTCACAATGATCTCGTCAGCCCTGGCACGTTGACAATGTCGCGCATTCGAAGCATCGACTAATTCTGTGATGGTATAAACATTAGGATTAATACTTTCTACTGTCAGCGTGGAAAGTACCACTTTGGCATCTCTGGCACTATCATTCAGACGATCATCTCCCAGAATCACTACCGTTCTGGCTTTTTCCAAATTAGCCCGTTTTAAATTTTCCTCATTTACTTCTCCCTGAATAAAATAGAGATTTTCATCATCTACCGGTTTAAGCTCAACATCAGCAATTAGAACAACAGGACGATTCTCCCAACGGGGGTCAGAACGTAATTCTTTTAAAATTTCTTTAGCTCGAAAATTCCACTCACAAATAATAATATGATCTTCAAAATTAAAAGATCTCATTCCACGATCTTCCTTCAATTTTTTTTCAACTAATACCCCTGCAATGGTAGCAGTAAACATGCCCAGAATACCAATTCCTAAAAACATGATGAGGATACCAATAATGCGTCCACCTATTGTCGTGGGCGTAATGTCACCATAGCCAACGGTTGTCAATGTTACAATGCTCCACCAAAAAGCATTGATCAAAGAAGTATTGGGTTCAAAAATAGCCAACCCAATAGTACTGATAAGAATCATCACAAGCAGAAGAGACAAAAGACGAGTAATATTTTCTTTTTGCAAAAAAGTCCAAAAACGTTTTAATTTTTGACCAAACTTCATATCTTTCTAACCTAATCTAATATAATTCCCATGTTCCCTGTCGATAATACCTAAATACAGCCAGATCTAATTCATCGTTAACTTTAATTTTATCAAAATTTCGAAAGGTCTGTTTCCCAAAATTAATCATACTAATCATAGCTTCCTGATTTAGAAATCGTGTCTCGATCTTATCAAATTTTTGTTGGGAAAGCCAATTTTTCAAATTATCTGGTTTTACTTCCTTTGAATTCACTCCTAAAACCCATGCCCATTCTCCCAGGGTGGGGATATGATTATGATAGGCAATAGCAGGCAAACCTGCAGCCTGCACGCTTTTCAGGATAGATAGAAAAGCTTCCCTTGCAAAAAAAGGACTGGTTGCTTGAGTAACCATTGTTCCGCCCTTTATCAGATGTCTGGCAATATTCTGGTAAAATTGGAGTGTATATAAACGAGCTAAATCCACCGATTTGGGATCAGGTAAATCCACGATGATGACATCAAAAAGCATGTTGCTGTTTTTTAAATAAATGTATGCATCGGTGTTAACGATTTTTACTCGTGGATCATTTAAAGCATTTTGATTCAGCTTTATAAATAATGCATGATTTTTCCCTAAATCTGTCATGATCGGATCGATATCCACCAACACAACAGATTGGACCTCGGGGTATTTTAGTACTTCTCGTGCAGCAAGCCCATCTCCACCGCCTAAAATCAAAATATTTTTCCGAGAAGCGCTTAAAACCATTGCTGGATGAACCAACGGTTCATGATAACGTTCTTCATCGTAGCTACTAAACTGTTCATTCCCGTTTAAATAAAGCCAATAATAATCCCTCCACTGCGTCACCACAATTCGTTGATAAGGTGTTTGTTTCTGAAAAATTACCCGATCTTTATACTTCTGTTGTTCTCCGAACAGTACAATGGGCTCTGCAGTAATAAAAAGACCAATTAAGATTACGGGGATAACTGCAACACCAAGTGTAAGGATCTTTCGATAATAGACAAGATGACGGAACTGGTAAAAAAGCACTATAGCGATCAAGAAATTAATGCTTCCTAGAATTATGGGAGTATATGTTAATCCTAAATGTGGTAGTGCTACAAAAGCAAAAAGCACACCGCCTAACAACGCTCCATAATAGTCTTTTTCCATCACGGTGCTTATATTAACACGCAATTCTTCAAACAAATCGTTCAACCGGGTAGCCAATGGAATTTCCAACCCAATCAATACTCCAATGGCAGCCGCCAATGGATAAATAACCAGAGCAACATTCCGTATGTATGCTGAAAGATAATAAGAAAATATCGTACTTACTGCGCATAAAACAGACAGGGCAAATTCTATAATGACAAAAGCATCTAACAAATTTCTGCGGATGTAACGGCTAATTCGACTGCCCACGCCCATGGCAAAAAGCATAAGCGAAACAATAAGCGTCCACTGAATAACTGTATTTCCCATAAGGTAACTGGCCAGAGTGGAAATTACATATTCGGCCACGATACCGGCAAGGCCAGTGGCGAAAATACAGGCTTTAAGCACAAAATTCTTACTCAGGCGCTTTTTACCAAAAGCGGCAGTTTTTTCAACATTTTCTTTTTGCTGCTTTCCTTCGTTGGACTTTTTCAATAAAAGCAACTCCTCAAATTACCCAGCCCAGGAAAAATGAGGCAGCAATGTAAGAAAAAGCTTCAATTGCCCCGGCGCCAATATTCGGTTTTTCCTGATGAACCAATTCATCAGTGAGCTTTACACCGGGCAGCAAAAGTTTATCGGTAACAAATCGTAAAAGAGGCAAAAGAATCAATCCAAAAATTACGAACCCAAAGAATTTGGATAAATTATCGGTCCAGGATATAAAATCACCACTTAAACCTATACGGATCACATTCCCAATTGCAATAATCATTCCGGCGAAAGCCACTCCTACTGCAACGTTGTCCTTCTCAATCTCATTGTGTACATCATAAGGTGTTATTCTGTTGTAGACAAATCCAGCAACAATCAGCACCAATTGTCCAAGTATCCAGAATACCGCTGCAGTAATTAAATCACCCCCTTCGCCAGTAATGGCACCAGCGATAATCAAACCTATGGCGATATGATTAGCAGCAACCACTACACCCGTTCCAGCATTGCGGTCTTCGATGATTTCCTTAACATTGTCGAATTTGTAAAGAATAATCTTATCATTAATGAAATTCGACAAATTGAGAAGAACAATGGCAATAATTCCATAGAAGAAAATATCAATAAGGTCCTCAATAATACCAGCAGAAGGTCCAACCAGTACACCACCAATGGCAAAGACCAGTCCCAGATAATAACCTACAACCGCTAATCCTAATGCAACATTGTCCCGTTCAAACAATTCCACTCGTAAAACAAAACGCCTGTTAAGCTTATCATAAACCCATTTCCCTATTAAAAATAAAATAAAAATTGATACAAGATAGATGAGAGCCGAAACAACTTGATCTATTGTCATTTCTCCTCCAACCTGGTTTTTTAGTGTTCACAAAATATATAGTTTTTTAAATTGATTCAATTTTATCAATAAAAGAAATTAACTCGGGAGAAACATTCATAAAATATTATTCATCAACTAAAAATTTCACTCTACTCTTTTTCTTCCTCCTCTTTTGTTTTTTTTAACCATCAATAATTATTTTCCAAATCCGATGATGCTGCGTCTGCGGAAACCGCTCATATTCGATCGCTTAACACGGCGTTTGATCTTTTCTGAAAAACGCATCTTTCGGGCAGCTTCCTTCTGTTGCATTCGCTGAAAAAAGGTGGGATGGGTTTGTCTGGTATATTGTCCAAAAGTGCCATACTGGCGGTTTTGCCCGAAATATGGTTCACCTCGAGTACGATAACTGCGATAATCTTCCCAATCAGAACGATAGATAGAACGTCCATACATGTTGAACATGGCGTTAAGAAAAGCATATTTACCATAAAATTCCCAGAAAGAATTACCATACGAATCCTGTCGCCAACGGCCATAACGTGGATCGCCTACATATTGATAACCAGGCGGATATGGTATATCGGTCACTTTGCCATCTCTTGTTTTGGAGACGATAACCATTCCTAAATAGCTATAGTATTTCTTGTATTCTCCTTCACCCACTTTGTATAGATCAGTAATGAAATTATGATAAATCAGACTATCACCCACTCCGGCAGGTTCTGCATAAACAACTTTATAGCGATGGTAATAATCCTTGAAAAAGTTACCTTTTTCCAGCATGTCTTCTAAAATAATGGAATACTCCGGATACTGCTGAAGCTCCTTTTTTAACTTATCCAGCGGCGAGCGAGTTGCACAGGAAGTTGCAAGAAATAACAAAATTAGGGAAATAAAATAAATGGATCGTTTCACTTTTCATCCCCTCTTATTTTAGTGATTTTTTGGAGACATTTCCTTTTGTTAATTATTTGAGATAGAATGGTTTAACAGATCTTTCCCGAAAATTTCTTCTGATGTATGGATCAGTTTTTTTCATCTGAACCAGGCAAAATGTTGATAAATTCATATTCCTCAACATAATAACCCATGGCCGCTTCAAATTCCGTCTCACCCCATTGTTCAATGGTCACAAAATTCTCATCTGTTTCGTCAATAAAATTCCAATAAATAAAACCAATACCTTCTCCCTCTCCATTCTCATAAAGAAAAGCCGATCCCGATGAGTCCAAATAATATTTTTTACCCCTACAAACTATCTGATCAGGCGGATCTTCATGCTCCATAATGTATTGCCGAACATTACCTTCGATCATTCCAATGGGTATTTTTTGAGAGACAGTCCACTCCACTTCGTCATCTTCATACCTTTCCAGATAAATCTTTTCCCGTCCAGATGTGAGTTCCCACTCATCAGCATAATAACCATCTCCATAATCATAACGATTATATGCAGTAACTTGCCAGGTTTTTAAATTATAATCTAACAAATAGCCCACCTTCAATTTAGAAAGAGTCAGGTCTTTTAGCGGATCGAATTCTTCTTTGGGATTCTTTTTGAAAAAATCTCTTAATCCCATAAAATATTTCACCTCCAGGTATATTATTAAATCAATTAAATATGAAAATTGTTTACAAAATTTTTTAAAATAAGTTTACTTAAAACATCTAATTTATAATTCTTTTTCATCTTTTATTAAATTTGAAAGTTTAGCTTTGAAAAAGCAAGCATCTTTTTTCCCTGCGCCAGTGTTGTAAGAATTATTCGGAAATTTGAGATATAATATCTAAACCTGTGTAAATTATTTTTCAATAACAAATAGAGCTCAAATAAATAATCACTTTACCTTAATCCACCGAAAGCTTCTGGCAGGGACTATTACCTGAAAGCCCTTTGGGATGGTTTTAACTATATTGCCTGAAAAAGCATCTACAAATTTTTTTGTAATCCTGTTAATCTAAGTAATTTCTACTGAAACATTTTTATTATTAAAATTAACCATTACCCAATTATCAAAACTGGAAAGCAATTCTTGATGTCACTTTACATTGAAAAAAGAGTGGAGCATTAAAACAATTTCGAAGTTTTTGGATCCATTCATTGGGTAAATCCAGAAAAGATAAATTCCAGGGTGGTAATAATATCTCTCCCACCGCCCTAAAATCCGCTTCTGAAAAAGTATGACAATTTAGCAGAAAGACCTTTCCACCGGATGAGAACTCTTTAATACTAAGATATGGGACATGCCGTCCATTTGCTTCCGCAACTAATAAAGGCCGTGCATCCTTAACAATTGGCACGGCTTCCAGATCGAGACCGGGGAGAAAAGTTTCCGGATGATCATTTAGTATGAGACGGTAAACTTTGAATGGTGGTTGTTCTTCAAATTCACTGATTTTTACTAATTTAATAAAATTGCGATTCCTTACATAATAGTCAGTGCCATCATTAAATTACACAATAAATTCAATTACCTATAGGTCATCTGGCCAATTCCCGGGCGAAATTAAATTACAATTTAACTAATTTACAAAAAATCCAGCGTGAAAACGCTGGATATAAAATTATTAAAATAAAAAGTTCAGAAATATACAGATATTCGGGAGGTTCTTAACATTTCTTTTTATTAAGCTTCTGCCTGGATTCTACGTATCCATTTTTTTAAAATACCTTTTCTCCAGCCAGAATAATTTTATGGAAGCTGTCAGCTTTCAAACAAGCACCGCCAACCAGAGCACCGTCAATATCCGGTTGAGAAAGAAGACCTTCCGCATTCTCCGGTTTTACACTACCACCATATTGGATAGTCATTCCCTGGGCAACGTCATTATTCCACAATGCACCAAGGACATCTCGAATTACCGCGTGAACTTCTTGCGCCTGTTCGGGCGTGGCTGTTTTCCCTGTTCCGATAGCCCAAACTGGTTCATAAGCAATCACAACGTTTTTTAATTCTTGTGCCTCAAATCCTTTGAGCCCCCATTCAACTTGATTGCTTACAATATCCATAGTCAAATTCTGTTCACGCTCTTCCAGTGTTTCTCCAACACAAAAGATAACTTTCAATCCACCATCTAATGCTGCTTTAATTTTTTTATTAATCTGCTCTTCGTTCTCATTAAAATACCTTCGACGCTCACTATGCCCTACAATGACCCATTTTGCTCCGGCACTTTTAATCATACCGGCCGAAATCTCACCAGTATAAGCACCTTCTTTTTCCCAGAACAAATTCTGTGCGCCAACCTGTATCTTACTACCTTTCAATGCCTCACTAACCACAGATAAAGCAGTAAAGGGAGGGCATACAATAACCTTCGTCTTTTTAGTAGGTCTGTTCTCTAATCGCTTACGCAACTGGGTCACCAGACGCACAGCCTCGTTATTTGTTTTGAACATTTTCCAGTTTCCTGCAATGATTTTTTGTCGCATGGAATTTTACCTCAACTATTTTTTTGTTAATCCATAAAAACTGAAGTTTAGTTTTCTTCAGATCGTTAAAAATT
>CAYLYM010000084.1:14313-17328 GCA_964387645.1 uncultured Calditrichaceae bacterium
TTTTTTGTTAATCCATAAAAACTGAAGTTTAGTTTTCTTCAGATCGTTAAAAATTAAGAAAATCAAGCAAGTTTTCATAGCCAGACCAATCTGGGTATGAATAATTATCAAAACTATTGTTACACGCACCGAATTTTTTCTTTAAATTGGCAAAGAACAAGGCCCCAGAAATGTTATCTGAGGCCATGTATTCAATATCTTTTTCTGATAAATTATTTATCGGTTAAAGCAGCAACACCAGGTAAAACTTTACCTTCCAGGAATTCCAGAGAAGCACCGCCACCGGTGGAAACATGACTCAACTTATCGCTCAATCCAAATTTCTTTACTGCCGCTGCTGAATCGCCACCGCCAACGATGGTAGTTACACCCTTTTCAGTTATTTTGGCAAGGTAGCGGGCAATTTCTTCGGTACCTTTGGCAAAATCAGGAATCTCGAAAACACCCATCGGACCATTCCATACCACAGTACTCGCTTCGCTTAAAATCTGTTTGAATTCTTCAATTGTTTTGGTGCCGATGTCAACACCCATCCAATCAGCAGGAATATTATCAACATCCACGACCTTAGTATTTGCCCCAGCTTCAAACTTGTCAGATACCAGTACATCTTTCGGAAGCACAAAACGGCATTTACTGGATTCTGCCTTTTCAAAAATCTCCCTGGCCATTTCGATCCGATCTTCTTCTAACAGAGATTTACCGATCTCTTTACCCTGTGCTTTATAGAAAGTATAGATCATTCCACCGCCAATTAATAACACATCGGCTTTATCCATGAGATTATTAATAACATCAATCTTCCCGGAGATTTTCGCTCCACCCAGAATGGTCACAAATGGTCGTCTTGGATTCTCCAGAGCACCACCAAGGTAACTCAGCTCTTTTTCCATTAAATAACCTGCCGCACACTTATCAAAATATTTAGTTACACCTTCAGTCGAAGCATGGGCGCGATGTGCACTGCCAAAAGCATCGTTTACATAAAGATCGCAACCCTCTGCCAGTGCTTTAGCAAAACCAGGATCGTTTTTAGTCTCCTCTTTATGAAATCTTACATTTTCCAATAGAAGCACATCGCCATCTTGAAGCGATTTTTTCATTTCCAGAACTTCCTGTCCAATACAGTCATTAGCAAATTTAACTTCTTTACCAAGTAGTTCACTCAGTCGTTTTGCTACAGGTTTTAAGCTCATTTCTGGTTTTCTTTCGCCTTTTGGACGCCCTAAATGTGAACAAAGGATGGCACGCCCCCCCGATTCGCTGATCTTTTTAATGGTCGGAAGCGCCGCCCGGATACGGAAATCATCTGTCACGTTCTGATTTTCATCCAATGGAACATTAAAATCAACCCGCACTAAAACATTTTTTCCTTTCAGGTCCAGATCATCTATAGTCAGTTTTGGCATTTTTTCGACCTCCTATTTTTTTTCATAGAAAAATCCCCCGTAACAAGTTACGGGGGATCAACCAAATTAAATTATAAAGAAGCTATTTTCTTCAAAATATCAACTGTTCTGCAAGAATAGCCCCATTCATTATCGTACCATGAAATAACTTTTACCAGATTACCGTCCATGACGCGGGTAGACTGGGCATCAAAGATACTGCTGTGGTTGTTGCCAATAATGTCAGAAGATACCACTGGATCTTCACAGTATTCCAGAATTCCTTTCAGTTCACCTTCGGCAGCCGCTTTCATGGCCGCGTTGATCTCTTCTACAGTAGCTTCTTTATTAAGTTCGGCCACCAGGTCAACCAGTGAACCATCAGGTACGGGCACCCGAACCGCAATACCATCCATCTTTCCTTTTAATTCAGGAATAACCAGGCCAGTGGCTTTAGCAGCGCCAGTGGTAGTGGGAATGATATTATTAGCTGCTGCCCGAGCCCGACGTAAATCTTTATGTGGTAAATCCAATACGCGCTGGTCATTGGTATACGCATGAATTGTGGTCATCCAGCCTCGCTTGATGCCAAAATTATCATTTAAAACTTTGGCAACAGGAGCCAAACAATTCGTAGTACAACTAGCGTTAGAAACGATGACATGATCCGGTTTTAAAGTATTATCATTCACACCCATTACTACAGTATTATCCAATTCGTCCTTGGCAGGTGCAGTTAGAATAACCTTCTTGGCGCCTGCTTGCAGGTGCAAAGCCAATTTATCTTTGCTTCTGAATACGCCAGTCGATTCAATAATATATTCAACTCCCATCTCTTTCCAGGGAAGTTTGGAAGGATCTTTTTCTGCCAAAACTTTAACTTTACGATCACCCGCTACCAGATAATCACCTTCCTGGAATACAGGAACAGGATAACGACCATGAACAGAATCGTATTTTAATAGGTGAACTAAAGTTTTAGCATCAGTAAGATCATTAATTGCCAAAACCTCTACATCCTCGTCGTTCTGCAATGCCTTAAATACCAAACGTCCAATACGACCGAAACCATTAATTGCAACTTTTACTGCCATAAATACCTCCTATGAATTTATTTTTTATTAAAGTTTTAAACATGCTCAATAATTTACATTTTCTTAAGTGATGCTTTTCAATTTTTTCTTATTTAATTAATTACTTTTACACAATATAAATCATATCTTGATCCATCCATTCCCTCTCTACCTAGAAATTATTGATAATATACTAATTATAGATTTCACCATGTTATATATAATTTAAAGAATTTAAAAAACAACCTCTTATTTAGCAAGATATTTTAGTTTTTTCTATAGATTGTAACATAAATCTCATGTAATAATTCACAGTTAAATGAAATAATAAACTGTACATGTTTCTTGAATTTTCCACAAATTATATTATATTATTGCCAATAATTTTCATATTATTTATTTGAGAATTTTGGAGATATTTAATAATAGAGGACAAAAATGTCTGTAAACAAAAGATTATATTCTCGACAATTTGTTCATCCAGTAACATTAATTTCCGTTTCTAATGGAGAACGCGAGAATCTTGCCACCATGGCCTGGGTTTCGCCAGTATC
>CAYLYM010000085.1:0-17007 GCA_964387645.1 uncultured Calditrichaceae bacterium
TGCAAAAGGATGCGATGACGAACTTTGCCGTTTTGGTCTCTGTAGGATTCGGCGAAACTATGTCAAACCCTTTTCTGGGTTCGCAGTCCGAGTCGTCTCAAAAATTACGGCTTTAACGTGTGCGCAGTACGTTAACAAAATTTTCAATAACCGAAATATTAATGAAATTAAATACGCTTTCTGATTTAATGCGCATAACGGGTTAGTTGCTATAAAATAAATTCAAATAGCCAGGGCTTTTCTGAGTCAATCAAATAATCGTTTGTGTTTTATTGACAAAATAATAAATTTAATACGATGATCAATTGTGAAAGAAACCTTTGCAAAGAACATGCAAAAAATCAAAATAAGGCAGAAGATTATGAATGACAAGAAAAGCGCAACAGGTCTAAAGCGTCGGGACTTTTTAAAGGGCATAGCAATTGGGGCAGGCGCAGCCGTACTGCCCATATCGTGCCGATCGCGGCGTCTGAGGGGTGAAAAAGAAGATCCTCTTTTTGCCCAATTTAAAAATCCGCCGGCTCTGGCGCGGCCATTTTTTCGCTGGTGGTGGAACGGCAATCGTGTAACTGCTGAGGAGATCAGCAGAGAACTTAAACTTATGCATGATGCCGGCGCCGGAGGCGTGGAGATCAACCCCATAGCCCTAGCAGACTATTATGGTGATCCGCCCATCCGCGCTCTGGAGTGGCTGAGCGATGAATGGAATCACCTTGTGAAACACGCTGTCGACGAGGCAAACAAATTAGGCATGCAAGTCGACCTCATTGTTGGCACCGGCTGGCCTTTTGGCGGTAAATTTCTCCAACGTGATGAAACGATTCAGGGACTTGAGCTTTCGCTGCATCCCCTGTCCGGTCCTTCCCGTTTTGACAAAATAATTTTCGATCCCTCGGATGCTGATCGAGAAATCTTTTCCGTTTATCTCTATCCCCAACAACTGCAAAATATAGACAGCGGCATCGATCTTTCGGACAAAGTGCAGCTAGACGGACGTCTGACATTTAAGGTACCGTCAGGAGATTACGAACTTTTTGTTGTGATCAAAAAATACCGTTTCCGACAAGTAGTGCACGGCGCACCAGGTGCCGATGGGCCGGTACTGGATCATTTTAATAAGAAGGCAGTAAAAAAGTATCTCCAACGCATGTCCTCGGCTCTGAATCCGATTTTTGGCGGCAAGCTAGGCAATGGCGTGCGAGCCATGTTCTGTGACAGTATTGAACTGAAGGGCGCAAACTGGACCGGCGATTTTGCACAAGAGTTTGAAAAACGACGTGGTTATGATGTTCGGAAATACTTGCCCCTCATTCTGAGTAAAAAATCACTTACCGGACAACTTGCCGATACATTACGCCGCGTCCGTTACGATTATAGTTTGACGCTGGCAGAACTTTTCATGGAACGATTTATTCTGACATTTAACGAATGGTGCCACGAAAATGGAACGCAAAGCCGCTACCAGGCTTATGGTTACCCCTGGCTTTACACGGACCTGCTGGATGGCTATCTTGTGCCAGACATTCCCGAAGGCGACCAGTGGCTGTTCAATGCCGGATGGGTAAAGCAAGCGGAAATAGATCAAATCAGATACTCCACATGGAACAAGTATGCCTCTGCCGGGGCGCGTCTGTCTGGCAGAAAAATCACAAGCTGCGAAGCCATGACCAACACTTCTGGCGTGTTTCAGACTTCTCTGGAATATATCAAACAAGCGACCGATATTGATGTTATTACCGGCGTGAACAGTTTGGTGCTGCACGGCTTCAACTATTCCCCTCCCGAAGCGGGTTTTCCCGGTTGGATAAGATACGGGACATATTTCAATGAGCACAATCCCTGGTGGCCGTATATAAGATTGTGGATGGATTATGCAGCTCGCATGGGAGCTGTTTTTCAGGAAACGCAACCGGTAGCCGACATTGCCATTCTGGGACCGACGCTGGATGTATGGGGAGAGCATGGCCTCGACCGCACTCCGTGGATTTTAACGCCCAAATATTTGCACGCTTTGTGGCAGGCGTTCAATCATCACGGCTACTTTGCGGATTATGTGAATGCAACGGTGCTGCAAAAGGCGGACTTTGTGGATGGCAAAATCCATTATGGCCCCATGAGCTACAAATTGCTTGTGCTCGCTCACGTGCAAACGCTACTGCCAGCGACGGCCAAAGCACTTTTACGTTATGCACAAAATGGCGGTAAAATTGTCTTTGCTGGAGCCGTCCCATTTCGTTCTCCCGGATTGATAAACAAAAACGAGAATGATCGGTTTGTTCAGAACACAATTGCCCGCTTGCTTGAAGAATTTCCCCAGACCACACAGGTCATCAAAGAACCAACTGATGATAATCTGATTGAATGGGCCGGGGAAATACCCGCACAATTTGCTGTACAGCCCTCGGTTCATATTTCCAATCCGGATAAGAAACTCTTTTTCATTCGCCACAAGTTCCGAAATCGCGATGTCTATTTTTTCAGCAATGCCGACCGGCATCGCGAAATTGAATTCGATGCCCGCTTTCCCACGGGCAATAAAACGCCCTGGCGCTGGGACGCAGAAACTGGAAAGCGCCAACCTTTTGCCTATCGAAAAAAGAGAAATGAGCTGAAAATACGTCTCGCACCCCTGGAATCGATGCTCCTCGTTTTTGAACCAAGATTAAAAGGGAAAACAACGCCAGCAGCAGCAGCAATAAATCCCTATGATTCCCTGGAGCTAAAAGGGCCCTGGATGCTCGAGTTTTACCCGGTACAGGGCAAGACGTTCAAAAGAGAATTCCCCGTTCTGGTCGATCTTGGCCTGACGAAAGAGTTCAAAAGCTTTGCCGGAACGATCATCTATCGAATAGAGTTCAGCATCGAAAAAAATGATTATTATATCCTGGATCTGGGGCGTGTGCATGAAATTGCAGAGGTGAAAGTAAATGGCCGGAACCTTGGTGTGCGCTGGTGGGGACGACGACAATACGATATTCGCGGAATCTTAAGAAAGGGTCAAAATGAAATAGCGATAAAAGTTACAACGCTGCTTTTCAACTATTGCCGCTCTTTAAAAGAAAATACGGCGGCATTCGCCTGGGCCAATAAAGGGCACCAAAAGAAACCCCTTCCCTGTGGTTTGCTTGGTCCAGTGGTTTTGTTCAGGAATATTAAAGAGTAAATTGTGTATCGAATCTAACCCAACAACTAAAGACCTGGCAGTCATCCGGTGTCTTACATTACGATTTTGTTGGCACCCCGAATGTTTGCCCTTTGGCGGACGCCTGATACTTGGCACTGTATTATTTTTATGGAAATTATAACACCCAGTGTCCTTCGGACAACCGAGGTCGTTTATTTTTTCCTCAGTTTTTTAAGATCTGAAATCTTCTGTGTGTGCTATAATCCTGGCACTATTTCCGGCCCAATTGCCTACATCTCCGACAGTACTTTTTTCAATCGATCCGGATAATTGGTAATGAGGACATCTACACCGAGGTCGATGAGTTTTCGCATTATCTTTTCATCGTTTCCCGTCCATACATGGACTTTTTTCCTAACTTTTCTGGTTTTTTCAGAAATGCTTTATCGAACACTTTTTTATTATAGCTGAGGACTTCCTAATTGCCATTAAACACGCTCTCTGGATATTTCGTGGAAAAGATGAATCCTGTGGTCAGTTCCAGGGCTATTTGCTTAACTTTCAGGACCGAGCTACTGTCGAAAGATGTAATCATGCAATCGTTGCCGAAATTCTCGGATCGAACGATACCAACTTTTTCGGCATTCCGATTCCAAATTCCTAAAATTTCCTAAAGTTAAAGTGAAAGATTAAATGCTATAAAATGATATTGGTATATCGTTTTTCTAGAGCTACACTCAGATTTTGTATCCAATGAACGACTATTTTCAAAATCTGATAATTTTAAAGAAATTATATGTGGAGTATATAGCGAAAGCCATCCCCTTTCTACGATTAACTATGCTAAACACGATGATCTAAAAAAATGATGGCCATACCACAAAACTCATAATTATAAAAATATCAATAGAAATATATTTACATTTATCAGATTTTTCCAATGTAATATTTGGTATCCAAACTTATTCATTCTTTTCAATAATATTCCTGGCCACAAAGTAATATATCAGTAAGGCAATGCCAGGAAAGAGGAAAATGCATCCAACGGTTATTTCATTCCTCATACGCAATTCAGGTCCAAAAAGTTGGCCGAATAAAAAAGCCAAACCAATTCCCACTAGAACTAGCCCCCACTTAAGTGCAGATAACCATCCTTTTTGATCGATATTTGAGAAAAGATATTTAGCATCTTCGTCAATTTTACCCTGCTCAATAAGCTTATTGCGAACACGATTATCGGAAATAGTTTTAATCACGTATACGCAAGCGAAGAAAAAAGCGATGGGAATTAAGAAATCTAAATCCATTATGGATCTCCTTATGTTTTTATTTGAACTTCTCAAATGTTATTTGCAATAAATAAGACAGACGAAAGAGAAAAATGTTGCAGATTTTTTTACTCAAATTGCAACATTTTTTAATTTTACCTGTCAATTAGATTGTCGGTATAATGAACTTGCTTATGAAAAATGAAAAATATCTAATCGAACAAATCCTTCGAGGCAACAAAGCTGCCTTTGGGCTCCTTGTTGATAAATATCAACCGCTGGTGGCTCACATTGTTTTCAGAATGGTTACTAATTCTTCAGAAAGAGAGGATATTTGCCAGGATATCTTTTTAAAAGTATACCAAAACCTGAAAAAATTTCGTTTTGAATCAAAATTGTCGACCTGGATTGCTCGCATCGCTTACAATACTGCTATTAATTATCTGGAAAATAAAAAAACTGAGTTTTTAGAAGATTTATCGCCAAATCAATTTTATTTAGAAAATTACATTGATGGTCAAGAGCAACCATTATATATAGTCGAGACCCAGAATCAAAAGAATCTGCTCCATAACGAAATATTAAAATTACCAATTAAATATCGAATGGTCATTTCGCTTTATCATCTGGATGAAATGAGTTATGCCGAAATCGGCCAGATATTGGATATGCCAGTAGGTACCGTAAAAAATTATTTATTCAGAGCAAGGCAAATTTTAAAAAACAAAATTATTAAGCGATATCAGGCGGAGGAGATATGATGTCTGAACACATATCAGAATTTGAAATTCAACAATATTTAGATAACAACCTCGACCAGGATGAAAAAAAAATACTTGAGGACCATCTGTCTATTTGTAGACAATGCCGAACAGTGGTTGAAAAATATAAGACCCTATATACTTTATTAGCTGATGATACAGATATTCAATTATCAAACAATTTTACGCAACATGTCCTTCGTAACATTGAGCCACAGAGCATGACAGCAAGGAACAGGTTTTCCCTGGAATGGGGTCTTGGAATCATCGGAGTAATGGCGGGCCTGGGGATGACCTTCTATTTTTATGGAATACAATTAGCCAAAATAAAGATAGTGTCTTTTGGAGATATGACATTTCATGCTATCTTTTCCTTCTTCCAGAATTTCCAAATCATACTGTCTGTAATGGATTTCACCACCTGGGGTTCAATCATTTTTATCTTTATTATCCTCCAATATTTCGACAAGATTGTTTTTAAGAAAAAATACCAGGTAGAACAAAAACTATAAATAATTTACCATTCACTAAAAAGACTGATAAGAAAAATGACAACAATTTACCTTTAACACAAGGATTCCGTTTCCTCTGACAGCCCAATATATCTAACCAAATTAAATAGACATCATTAGGTGTGTTCTGAGTGACCCTGATTCATTTTCGAGATGATTAAGAATTTTGCATATTTTTATTAAAGTCCCGCTAAATGGCCTATTTCTATTTTACGCTATTTTTATATTTGAATTTCAAACATATTTTACCGGAAAAATCAAAGAATAATCGGTAATTCAATACTCAAGGATGCGTCCCTTAATAAATTGAGTGTCTTTTGTTCCGAGAAATCCTTCGGCGTATATTCATTAGCGGACATACCCTCAGGAGGTTCTGGTAAAAGACCAACTCGCTGGTATGCTTCGGCTACCAATTCGCCACAAAATAAGCTGGGTAAATCTTCTACATTATTCCCCCACGGTCCATTATAAGCCAATTTCATAAATTTTATCAGGTCTTCCTTATAAGGTCGACTGCGTATTTCTTTTCTTAATTCCATCAATTTCTTTCTTGTTTCAGGATCTATATCCAAGTCTATCCCTATTAAATGTCGAATAGCAACTTCACCATCATACATGCGTAAACGCTCGCTCAATAGTTCCAATTTAGCCCCATATTTAGCTTTTCCATCGATGGCATCTTTTAAACTCAATAGTGAGGTAGGCTCCCAGATAAATACTACATCATATTCCGGCATTCTAAGGGCCATACTTACATGCGACCATTTACTCTTTGTAAACATCCTGATTAAATGACTTACTATACTCTTTCCAGAGAAGAGTATAATATCGCCCGTTCGAATTTTGTCTCGGATTTCTTCATAATGAGTCATGTTAATCCTCCTTAAATTTATATGCATTTAATATTTAATCTTCGTTTAACGAACCGGCTTTATTTGTTTCTCACATTCCAAAAGAAGGTTCTTTAAACGGTTCACTTCTTCTGGACGTTACCGGATAAGTTTAATTTTTTCAGCCGGATCATTGGCCAAATCGAAAAGATATTCCCGAATAGAATTGTTTACTTTTTCAAAAATGTATTTAATTTTGCCATCTCTAACAGCCTTTCGAGTTCGTTGTCCACGGCGAGCTCGCCAGAAAAGTATTCGTTTTTTTACGGGCTGCTTCGTCTCAATCCATTTAAGGATATCAATTCCATCCAATTTACGAACAGAAGGCATACAGTTTCCAGCTGCCCTCAACATGGAAACTGTGAAATCCATGGTCATACAAGGTTGATGGAAAATAAAACCCTCTGGTAAAACTCCTAGCCATTTGACGATGCAGGGCACCCGGATACCTCCTTCGAATAAACTGCCTTTGAAGCCCGAAAATGGGTGATTGCTTCCTGATCGCGAAGCGCCATTATCGCTCTTGAAGATAATCAACGTATTTTTTGCAAAATTCTTTTCCTCTATTTTCTTCAACACTTCCCCAATGTTTTGATCCATCCGCTCAATCATGGCATAATAGACTTCTTTAGGCCCCTCACTTTGATCCTACAATTGAGAATTATCAGGTAGGGGTATAGAAGGTAATTTGCCGGAATCCTGATACGGTGAGTGAGGAGCTGTATAAGTCAAATAAAGGAAAAAGGGCTGAGTATGAGATTGCCTGTCTAAAAACTTCAGAGCTTCTTCAGTAATCAAATCAGTAAAATACCCGTTTTTTTTAATTGGCCTTTCGTTAAGATAAAGTGCAGGTAAGCGACTGGGTGGTGGCTCCACATGGTAGTAATAGTCCATGGCTCCGCCAATAGCATAAAAGGCATAATCGAAACCATGCCTGTTTGGTGAAAATTGTTTTTCATATCCCAGGTGCCAATTCCCACAAACCGCAGTGCAATAACCTACTTGCTTCAACATTTGGGCAAGTGAGACTTCACTCGCAGGCAAACCCAGTGCATGTTGTTCCCGAAGCCGGATAGCGTCATCATAACGGCCAACGTTGCCGATACCAATGGCACATTCCAGACCACCAACCCGCTGTTGATAACGGCCAGTAAGCAAAGCTGTCCGGGTTGGCGTACATTCAGGTCTATTGGAATAAAAGGCTGTAAAGCGGACACCTTGTGCCGCAAGTTGAACAATTACCGGAGTCTGAACCTCTCTGTTACCATAACAACCAAGATCTCCATAACCTAAATCATTAGCTAAGATTAACAGGATATTCGGTTTCACTGGACTCTGTTTCCTCGAACAAGAGAACCAAAAGCCAGACAATCCACCTGTGCCTATCATACTATTCAGGAATTTACGCCTGTTTAACATGTTTATATCCTATGAAAAGATTTCGATATGAATTAAAAATTTATTAACGAAAAACCGGAAAGCCTTTACAAATAGCGATTTGTTTTATTTTAAATTATTATTTTACCTGGATTTTAATTATTAAAAACATCTGTCTGCGAATACCGAAGATAAAATCAAGTCAATCAATTTGATAACAATATTTACAAAAAGAGTCATTTTAAAATTGTTTATACAAACATTTATTTACCTATAAAACATTCCTTCTTATTTAAATATGTAACTAATTTTAAAAAATTTCTTCAATTAATCAATATCTGTTTAGTTAAAAATAATTTTTTACAAAAATATAAATTTCGATAAAAAATAAATAGCTTATAAATTCAGAGTAGGCAGCAAAAAATTTGATATTTTTCTTCATTTTTTAACTTTTATTATATTTGATGATATCGACTCTGTCGACGTACAGCATAACTATAAAAATCTCAATAAATTGAAAATAATTTAATATAATCCAGATATTTCTAATGGATGATTTGAATTTACTATTTCCTATTTCACTTTAAAGCAATTTTGCGCGCTTCAGGTGTTTTTGTGTGCTCTACCTCTACTGTTATGCCAATACCACCACGTATATTAAACACTCCGGTAACACGACACCAATGTGGATCCAATGCCTTCACCAGATCATCAAGAATAATGTTGACAACATGTTCATGAAAAACACCCTCGTTCCGGTAAGACCACAAATATAGTTTAAGTGATTTGGATTCAACAATTTTCTGATCAGGAACGTACTTAATGATGATTTTTGCGAAGTCAGGTTGACCGGTCTTTGGACATAAACAAGTAAATTCTTCTGTTTCCAGCGTTACTGTATAAAATCTGTCCGAAGCCTTGTTCGGGAAAGTTTCTAATTTTTTAGTTGGCTGGGCTTTTTTTCCCAAAAGTGTTATATCTTTAAAATCCTCGTTATTGTATATTTTTTTCACCTTTTACCTCCGGATCAATTAATTAATAAATGTACACATAAATCCGCAGATCATCAAATTTTTTTGTCGCCAGTCGAAATGACGCGACACCAGAATCTACTTCATAATTGAATGAATCAAGTTAAGAATTTTATGCTAATTACTTAATCACTCCAGCTTAAAACTTTTTTTGGAATTTAAGAAAACAAATCCCACGCAGGATTTCCTAACAAAATTTCCTAACAAAAGAAAAGGTCTGCGATGTTAAACCGCAGACCTCATTATCAATGAAATAACTTTTTTACTTTAATTATTTTATTATATTTCCAGAAACTTAATAACTTTCAGTCCAGCCATGCCCAAATAAAATAAATTTATTTACACTCAGAACTGAAAATTTTTTAATATTTTGGCTTTAAAAAACAAAAATTGATTTTATGCTCCAAATTTTTTCAGCCTTAAAGCATTTGCCAGAGCAATAAGTATCACATTCTTCATTGGCATGCGTCCAAGGTAACCATTAGCACAGTTACGCTCTCCAAATTCACTCACCTGGTCAGGCCTAACATATTTCGACCATAGAATAGCAGGTACTGGATGCCAACTGTGCGATTTCAACAATGAAGGCGTTGAATGATCACCCGTAATCAAAATAACATCCGGATTCAATTCTCTGAGTTGAGCAGACCACTCATCCACAGTTTCGATCATTTTCACTTTGGCGTCAAAATTGCCATCTTCCCCGTAACTATCAGTCTTCTTAAAATGCAAGAAAAAGAAGTCGTATTTGTCGTAACTTTCCTTCAATTGTTTCCACATGTCATCGAAAGTCTCCGGTACTTCCGGCACGGTCATACCCACCAATCTGGCCAGTCCACGATACATAGGATACTGGGCGATAGCGATGGATCTTAATCCATATCGTTCTTCCATGGTGGGTAACGGATCGAATTTGGCAAATCCTCGGGCTAAAACAAAATTAGCCGGTTTTTCATCCTTTAATACTTCTTTCACCTGATCCAGGAACGAGGTCACCAATCGGGCTGTTTTCTCCGAAGCTTCATCTTCACCTTGTAGTGTCAGAGAAGGTACACCGGTTTGTTGCGGATCTGTATCATTGAGGTTACCACCTAAACCGTCTCCACGCAAAATTAAAACAGCTCGGTGTTCGGATTCCGTTTCGATGAAAAATTCAACTCCATCTGGCAATTTCACATTATCTCGTATTTTCTGACATAATTTTCGATTAAGCTCTGTAGGGATCCTTCCCGCCCGCCGATCTATAACATTTCCATTTTCATCAATTGTACAAAAATTTAACCTCGCTGCCACGTCCCGGCCAGTCAAAACAAAATCAACACCTAATGCCGATAAAACACCACGACCAATGTTATTCTCCACCGGATCATACCCAAAAAGGGCCAGATGAGCTGGTCCACTACCCGGTGTGATACCGGGTGAAATTGGGTCTAACAAGCCACAAATACCTTCTTTTGCATATTGATCAAAATTAGGAGTTCTGGCAGATTCTAATTCAGTCTTGTCACCCCCAGGCATGGGAGTTCCACCTAATCCATCCATAATCAGATAAATAATTTTGCTGTCATTTTTAAGAAGCAATTCTTGCCATACCTTATCATCCATTTTTCCGCCTCCTTTTTCTTTATTTTTAAGTTTTTAAAATAAGAAAATTAGAACATGGTAGCAACGGTATTTTCAAAGGTTAACTTAATGTCATTTGTAACCATTCATTCTGATATTCTTTTTTACGATCGATAATGGAAATTCTGTCAATGTCTTATTAGAAAATATGGTTTACTGGTAACTATGAAAAAAATTTAAATAAAACCAATCACTTGTTTGAAACATCAGTTCACTTTGCAATTGCTTTATGGTTGAATCACGGCTAAATTTTTGGTTTAAAATTAACCATAAATACAGGTATATATTCTTTAGCATGAAATTGCCACTTCGAAAAAGACTTAAATCACATAATATATTCACGGGAATCGGAAGAAAATTTCTCCTGTATTTTATTCTTTTCTCAATCATTCCCATTGTATTTATATCCGCATTTGGATATAAACTAACTGAAAAAATTATTTTAAACCAGAATATCCGTTCTCTTCAACTACAAAATGAAATTATTGCTGCGCAGATAGAAGAGCTTTTCGCAAAAGCCAACCAGCAATTAATTTTAAAAAACACTTCAAAAATTTCGTATTTGATTAAAATTTTAATGGACGACTCACAATCACACAAATATCACGAAGAAATTCAGCAACAACTTATTCAATTATTAAATGAAGAAAAAAAATCAAAAAACCTTTTTACTGGTCTATCGCTTGTGAAAAACTCTGGGGAAATTATTGTTGATCCGGATTCTTTTTTAGTTAATATTAATGAAAAAACTCTATCTAAACTTATTAAAGCGGGTTGGGAAACCATCACAACCAGATCTTCTATGGACCATCTTCAATGGCAAATTCTGATAAGCTGTTCTTTAAATGTTAAATCAACAAATTCACCAATTTATCTGGTTGCTGCTTTTAATCATCAAAATCTCCAGGAACTAATAAAACAATTTAGTGAACATAATCCTTCTGTTGAGATTTATATAGTTGATGAAAATAACAGTGTCATTTTTTTCTCTCCCCAAAATTCCTCTTTAAAAATAATTCGAGCAAACATCGTTCACGATGCGCCAACTATTTTTTTTAAGCGCTGGGATGGTCAAAAGGTATTGCGCCGAAATTACCCTATTAATCATACCGGCCTTACGCTTTTTGCAGATGCCCCATATCATAAAATCATGGCAGAAGTCATTATGTTTCGTAATCAGGTGATTTTAGGAGTGGGTATTCTTCTGGTATTATTGATCGGTCTGGCATTCTACATCAGCCAGCGCATTACCATTCCCATTCGCCAATTGGTTTATTCAGCCCAGGATATCGGTGATGGTCTTTTAGACGCTCCAATTCGCATCAATTCCAGTGACGAGATCGGTGTTTTGGCAAAAGAGCTGGATAATATGCGTAAAAATCTGTTGGATTATTATGAAAACCTGGAAAAAAAAGTTCAACAGCGAACCGAAGAATTGAAACGGGCCCAGTTCCAGATCATGCATCAGGAAAAAATGGCTTCACTGGGACTGATGGCAGCCGGTATCGCTCATGAAATCGGTAATCCTTTGACCTCAATCTCTTCATTAACCCAATTGTTAAAAAGAAGGCTAAAAGACGAGAAAAATCTTGAATATCTTTCTACCATTATGAAAAATATAGACCGCATTTCGCGAATTGTGAGAGAATTGGTCGATTTTTCTCGTCCATCCAATTTTGAGGCCAAACTAACCGATATTAATGAAGTAGCCCGCGCCGCAGTAGGCATTGTGAAATATGATAGTCGTTCAAAGAACATCCAATTTCAGATGGACTTACAGCCCGATCTCCCCAGAACAGTGCTTGTTCCTGACCAATTGCTGCAGGTGTTCATTAATATTTTATTTAATGCCGTGGATGCCATGGAAGGTTATGGTGATACTTTAACTCTTAGAACATTTTCTGAAGAAAATTATATTCACATACATATCAAAGATACAGGTTGTGGCATTGACGAAAACGATATTAATAAAATCTTTGAACCATTTTATACAACCAAAGAAGTGGGGAAAGGCACTGGTTTGGGACTTTCGGTGAGTTACGGAATTATTCGCAATTTTGAGGGCGAAATTTCTGTAGAAAGCCAAGTAGGGAAAGGTTCCACTTTTAAGATAAAATTGCCAATAAAAAATTCAACGAGGGAATAATAAGATGAAACAAAACATTCTCATTGTCGACGATGAGTCTACTATTCGAGATACACTTTCGCTGATTTTGAAGGAGGAGGGTTACGAAACTCAGACCGCTGCTAACGGCCTAGAAGCGCTCAATAAGATAAAAGAACTGAATTTTGATCTGGTTATTACAGATTTGAAAATGCCTAAAGTAGATGGCCTGGAGTTGATGGAAAAATTAAAGGAGATTTCTCCAAAAACATCGGTGATCGTAATAACTGCCTATGCCACTTTAGAGAGCGCTATTCAGGCACTCCGCCTCGGGGCATACGATTACATCATCAAACCATTAGATTTTGATGATGTGATTTTACGTATCAAGCGACTGATGGAACATCGCGAATTGGAACAGGAGAATGAGTTTCTGCGTCAGGAGGTACAGGAAAAATTTAGCTTTTCCAATATCATTGGCGAGAGTCCTCAAATGAAAGAAGTCTTTCGTCTAATTGAGAAAGTAGCGGCGACCAAAGGAAATGTTCTTATCACTGGAAAAAGCGGAACAGGGAAGGAACTGGTGGCACGCGCCATTCACTATAATTCCCCCCGAAAAAATAAACGATTCGTGGCTATAAATTGCGGAGCGATTGTTTCCAATCTTATGGAAAGCGAATTGTTTGGTCATAAAAAGGGGGCTTTCACTGGAGCAGTACGAGATAAAGAAGGCCTTTTCAAAGTGGCGGACGAAGGTACCCTTTTTCTGGATGAAGTAGGTGAAATACCGTTACATCTGCAGGTCAAACTTCTCCGTGCCATCGAAACAGGAGAAATCATGCCAGTGGGAGGAACAATCCCTATCAAAGTAGATGTTCGAATCATCGCAGCAACCAATCGCGACCTGGAAAAGGAAGTTGAAAATGGCAATTTCCGAGAAGACCTCTTTTATCGGCTAAATGTAGTCGAAATCAAATTACCAGCGCTGTCAGAACGAAAAGAAGATATCCCATTACTGGTAGAACACTTTATAAAAAAATACAATCGCGAGTTGAACCGCCAGGTGAAAGGGGTTGATGACGAAACTTTGAAAATACTGATGAATTATGAATGGAAAGGTGGTATACGGGAACTGGAGAACGTTATCGAAAGAGCGTTGATCTTATGCGAATCAGACATTATCCGCAAGGAAGATCTGCCACCTAATCTGATGCGGATTGAACCAGCACCGGACATGCCTATCAAGCTTAAAGAAGCAGTGTCTATGTTTGAACGACAGCATATTGCCAAGATTCTTAAAGCAACCCTGGGTGATAAAGAAAAAGCAGCCAAGGTTCTGGGAATTAGTTTGAGTTCACTTTACCGAAAAATTGATGAACTGGAAGTAAAAGTTTAATCTAACACAATTTTATCGAAAAATAGTTTTTTCGGTCTTTTCGGCTAAGAAGTATTGATGATTGATCCAAATCGATAAGTATATTTGAACAATATGATTATTCAAACGGATAATTATTTTTGTCAGTATGATGATACTTCTTTAATCCTTCAATAAAAAACTATAAGAGGATTAACTTGTATAGGAACTGCAACTAGAACTTCAACAACACCTTCAAACTCTCGGATTTTCCTGCAAGCAGAAATGCCTCTTTCCACTGCTCGAATGAAAAAATTTCGGTAATCAAATCGGTTGGGTCGACCGCTCCTTTTCGCAGTAATTGCAAAGCCAATGGAAAGGGCCCGCAGCGTGAACCAATCAGGTTAATTTCATTAATTACAATATTGGCGGGATTGAATGAGTGAGTCCCAACATAAGTGCTTTTGAGCACTATATACCCCCTTGGCCGCACCATTTTCATTGCCAGATCCCATCCGTCCCAGGAGCCGGTAGCTTCCACCACCACATGAAAAGAATGCTCCGGTTCACTCAAATCCTTTAATTCTTTAGTTTTAATTCCAATTTCTTTAAGCAGTGCCAATTTATGTGGATGTTTACCAACCACCAGCAATTTATCGGTTTGAAGGCTCAACACACGGGCAATCAACTGGGCTAATTTTCCATCCCCCAGAACCGCTACTTCATATTCAGGGAGAATCTGCAGTTGTTCCAAAATCTCGCAAGCAGCTGCAAAAGGCTCCACGAAGACCGCTTTAAAATCGGTAAGTTCTGTAGGCACCACATGTAAATTATTCACCGGCAAGGTAATGTACTCTTCCATCACACCATCTTTTCCTAAGATACCTAACACCTTTCGGTAAGGACAATGCCGTCCCAGACCCTGCATACAAAATGAACATTTACCACAAGCCAGATTAATTTCACCCACAACCCGTTTCCCTTCAAATCCCGCTACAGTTGATTTCACCACAGTGCCAACAAACTCATGTCCCAGCACCCCTGTGAATCCCATGTACCCCTTAAGAATCTCCAGATCAGTGTTACAGATGCCGACATAATTGACCCGAATCAGGGCTTCTCCCTCTGCCAATTCAGGAACTTCCTTCTCTATCAGGTTAAGTTCATGTCCATCAAAATAAAGTGCTTTCATGACAGCATACCAATTTTAGTTTTAATAAAATTCACCTCACCATCACAGATTATGTAAAAAAACAAAATTTAATCAGATCATTTTGATACCTAAGTAACACCAGCGATGGTAAAATTATTTTTGATTCATCTATTTGATACACCTGCACTATTTTTGCTCCCTATGTAGAATTTTTTTCAGTACTAATCTTCTAATATTACCAGAAAATTGTGGTGGAATTAAAACCTAATCGCACTGTAGTCTGCCTACTGAATTGATTTGATAAATCAAACTTTTAGGATATTTCTATGATCGATTCCTTATATATAATGCCGCGCTCTTTTAATCTTTCCAAAATAAATTGGACACATTCCGGTTTCTGGCCCAAATACTCTGGCGGTGATATTCCAAAACGATCATATAACCCTTCGGCTAAAAGACGTACTACCGCGGTAGCTGTATATCCAGTGGTACGGGACATGGAGGTGGTCAGAGTCTTACGGTCAAAACGATCAAAAAGATCATAAGTGTAGCGCAACCGCTTATTTTCCCTTCGGCCCTCAACCACTACTCGCATGATGGTGATATCTTCCTCGTCGGGTTTTAGTTCCCACATCGGAAAAAGCAAACTGGCCGTCACATCGATGGGACGCACTGAGATTCCATTTACCTTGATAGGCTCCTGGCTGAAAAATCCTGTTTCGCGTAAAACAGCCATTTTCTCCGCATGCCCGGGATAACGTAAGGTTTTTTCTTTCATATTGGGCGCCGGTATGGTCTGAATCAATGTGCGCAGGCCATCGGTATTAAAGGCTTCCAGCGTGCCCACTCCTTCGAAATCCACCCGCTCAAGATCGGTAAGGGCTGGACGTGTGACCACCCTTCCGTTCTCCACAAAGCGGGCTGTCCGAGTATATTCCTCAATCACATCCAACGGCGAAAATACCGCTTTGTATTCATAAGGCCACTGTCGAACTATTGGTAGACCGCCTACATAAATATGCACGGATTCCGTTTCATCCAATAGATGATCTACATAACCGATGAGGATATTGCTCATCCCGGGAGCCACTCCGCAATCCATGATTGCAATGACGCCCTTTTCTTTAGCCAGCTTATTCAAAGTAAAAGGATCTTCGGGAAAAAATGCGATATCCACAACATGCTTACCGGCTTCTATGACCGTTTTAAACGTCTGATAGCCAATGAATCCTGGTACCGCATCCATCACAAGGTCAAAATCACTCACCATTTTCTTCAGTTGACCGGGATTGGATAAATCCGCTTGAATGGTTTGAATATCACATTTTTCCTTTAAATACAACAAACGTTTTGCATCACGATCGGCTGCAGTAACCTGAAATCGGGTGTCCTGAGCCAGGTCCACCACCATAGCACTTCCTACACGTCCCGCTCCAAGCACAAGCACTTTCATACCAGAGTCCTCCTTTGAAATAATTCTATTCCATACTCAAAATCAAATTAAAAAGCACCAACTATAGATTCAAATCGAAATTAACTCTTTAAAACTGAAAACTTTATGGAATTCTTTAAAATAACTACGTTCTCTCTGGCAAATTTTAAAATTAATTTTTCATCTTCTCTTAAACGAATTTTTGAACTACTATCCGAGGTTTTGTAGTACTTTATTCACAAAAGCGTTATGACATAAAGTTTAATTAAATATATTCTGATTTCTTGATTTTTTAATATTGCTTATACTTTTTAATACCCGAAATCATTGCTGTTCAAAATAATTTAAAATTTCTTTATCCCTCCTTATAAAATAAGG
>CAYLYM010000086.1:0-16905 GCA_964387645.1 uncultured Calditrichaceae bacterium
CCCGGCGAATCAATCGCTCACTACTCTCCAGTTCTTTGCCTCTTTTCTTAATCGGCATGAACAAGTAAAGAAACAAATAAGAGTTCTTCTTGATGTAGTTCTGCTTGAGAGAGTCCAGCGAAAAAATGCCCGAAGTTAACTGAAATTTCTTGCAAAATTGCCAGAAAGATGTTAATTTTAAACTCCTAAATTTATGTTACCTCCTTTGGTTATGATTTCTTATGAAATTTAACCAAAGGAGGTTTTTTTTCAAATTTTACCCGTTACCATCGGGAATTTCTGTAATTTTATTATTTTTTTATCCCTAATTTTTTCATCGCTTCCTCAGCCATTTTTCGATATTTTTCATTGTATTTCCCCCTTTCTCCAAAACCGCCCAATTCTTCACCGCGCATAGATCCAAATCTTGGATAGCTTTCAAAAATGTCACCATAACCCAAAACTCGCGGATCACCTTGCTCTTTGAGAACACGATGCAGGTCTTTCTTTAACTCTTCTTTAATCTTTTTATATCGGGGATCATTAGCTAAATTATGCATACAAGCTAAATCTTTTTCAACTTCATATAGTTCTTCTTCTGGCCTCTTTCCAAATGCCGCTTCAAAAAGGTCGGGAATTTCTTTACGATGTTCAATCATGTATGTCTTTGTCGGTGAACCATCAATATCATAATAACTATCCGGATCTCCAGCCGGCCAACGGTCTGGTTTGATATTCCAGATATAAAGAAATTCCTTGGTACGAACTGCTCTTGCTGGATAACCTAAATTATCGTATCGGGCATGACTATGTCGCTCGCGTCCTACATACACCCTATCTCTTGAAGGATCAACCTGCCCGGATTTATCTGAAAGTAAAATCGGCATGAGGCTTTTACCCGTCATCTCTTTGGTAGGCTTTAGACCCGCCGCTTCTAAAAAAGTTGGCGCTAAATCTATGAAGCTGACAAAATCGTCAACCACCCGACCGCCTTTTATCTTATCCCCCCAACGAATAGCCAATGGCATGTGTACACCAAACTCATAAAGATTTGCTTTGGCTTTCGGAAAAGGCATACCATTATCAGACGTTACAACAATCAATGTATTATCCAGTTCTCCTATTTCTTCCAATTTTTGAATCATGCGAGAAAAGTGTTGATCAAACCATTCAATCTCGTAAGCATAATCCAGTATGTCACTTCGGATTTCCTCATTATCTGGTAAAAAAGCTGGTACATCTACATCTTCTAGTTTCTTACCGGATTTTATTCCCACACCTTTGTTATATTTACGATGCGGTTCATGACAACCAAACCAGAAAAAGAAAGGTTGATTTTTAGGACGTTGTTTTAGAAAATCTTCAAAATTACCAGCATAATCTTTGTTACTTATCCCAGAAGCAGGCGGTGTTAAAGTTTTTCCAGAGTATTCAGGACCAGCAGGATTACGTTTCCATCCAGCATCCTTCCAATTACCTGGACCCCAACCCTTACCAGTATAACCAACAAAATATCCATTTGCTTCTAAAATATCTGGAAATACCTGAAACTTTTTAGGGAAATAACTATTATGCGTTCCTGCTTCTTCTAATTGCCAAATATTTCGTCCTGTTAAAATAGCCGCTCGACAGGGACTGCACTGGGGAGCAGCCGTATAAGCATGTGTAAACAGAACTCCCTCTTTCGCAACTCGATCGAAAGCGGGTGTTTTAACAAACTTACATCCATAAGCCCCTGCATGTGGCCAACTTTGATCATCGGCAATTGCGATTAAAATATTTGGTCTCTTCTGCACCCGATTACATCCCTTTACAACCGAAGGTAACGCAAAAGAAAGCGTGGCAAGACCAGCAGACTTTAAAAAATTTCGACGGTTCATCTTCATTGAAATCATGGTAATCTCCTACCTTTTTTATATAACAAAAATAACAATTCTTAATCAAATATTTTTTTATTTACCTATCTTTGCTAAAATAGTTTCGATCTCATCCATTGCGCGATTCATGGCCTCCATGGTTTTTTCAAAGGGTTCTGCAGTAGTCATATCCACACCAGCTTTCTTTAAAAGCGAAATTGGGTAATCAGAGGCTCCTGAAGATAAAAACTCCAGATATCGTTTCACTGCCCCTTTTTCTCCCTTTAAAACTTTCTCAACCAGAGCGGTAGAAGCTGTGAAAGATGTTGCATATTGATAAACATAAAATGTATAATAAAAATGTGGAATATAGGCCCATTCAATCGCATATAGATCATCTATGTAACAAATTCCTTTGTTATGGCCATAATATTTTTTCAACAAATCACCATACAGTTTCGTCATCGTTTCTCCGGTCAGCGGTTCGCCTTTCTCAGCCATTTCGTGAATGCGTAATTCAAATTCCGCAAATTTAGTTTGGCGAAATAGGGTTCCCTTTATCCCATCTAAGTAATTCATAAGTAGTGACAGACGAATCTCATCATCTTTGATCTCATCCAGAACTTTTCGTATGAGTAAAGCCTCGTTGAAAGTCGAGGCAACTTCGGCCACAAAAATAGAATAATCAGAAAGAATATAGGGTTGATTTTTATTTGTAAAATAACTATGCATAGCATGTCCCAACTCGTGAGCCAACGTACTTACATCTTCATAATTTCCATTATAGTTCAAGAAAACATAAGGATGAACATCATACACACTATTCGAAAAAGCACCTGAACGTTTTCCAAGAGTTGGATACACATCTATCCATCGGTTTTCGAAAGCTAACTTCACGGCGTCCAAGTAATCAGAGCCAAGAGGGTTCAAAGCTCTAAGCACCAGATCTTTGGCTTCTTCAATTGAATAATTTAAATCCACACCTTTAACTACGGGGGCATAAATATCAGAATATTTCAGCGTGTCGACCTGAAGTAGTCGCTTCTTTATCTTCAAATAGCGATGAAACGAGTCCAAATTCTTGTTCACATTTTCAATCAGATTATAGTAAACTTCAACCGGAATGTTATTGGCATCTAACGCATACTCCAACGAAGATTGATATTTTCGTGCTTTTGAATAAAAAACATCCCGGCGGACATGAGAAGATAACATTTCTCCAAAAGTCCGGCGAAATTTGTTCATTGTACCCCAGAATGCCCTAAAAACTTTCTCCCGATCCTCTCTATTAGGCAATGCACGGTAACGTGAATAGCCAGCAACATCTAAATATGCCTTAGTCCCATCGCTCAATTGAATCTCCGGATAGGGTAACTCGGCATTCTTGAATACACTATAGATTGAAGAAGGACTATTAGCCAGTAAATTCACTTCTGCTAAAATTCGTTCTTCACTTTCTGAAAGTTTATGGATTTTTGTTCGTTGAATATCATCCAGATACATCTTATAAATTTTTAATCCCGGTTTGGCTTTTAAAAACTTATCTATAGTGCTTTGATCCATTTTAACAATTTCTGGCTTTAAGAAAGCTGATTTCGATAAATATTCTGTTTCCAATTTATCAGCCTCCTGCTTCATGGCCAGAGCATCTGAATTTCGGGTGTCTTCGCTATATTTCATGTAAGCATAAGCTGATAAGCGTTCCAGTTGTTTTAAGATCTGGCTGTTTAATTCCAAACAAGCAAGCAAATTCGAAGGAGATGTAGCAAGCTGTCCTTTGAATTTAAGGATTTCATCAAATTTTGCCATCACTTCCTTTTTTGCTTTTTGCCAGGCCTGGTCTGAAGGAAAAATATCTTCTAATTTCCATTTGTACTTTTCTGGAACCTTCGATCTCTCTCTCATTTGAGAAAAAACTGTCTGATGTAGAGCAAAAACAAGTAACATTGTCAATATGATCATTTTCCATCCTTTATTCATTTCATCTCCTTAATTATTATTCTCTTTTCACTTTGCATTGAACTATTTATTTACTTTTTTTAATAATATACTTACTTAGCGTCATGGCACGGTTCTCGTTTTCTGCAAAAGGCTTGAGACGAAATTGATAAGAATATGATTTTTCAGTTAGCATAAATTCAGGATGCGGTTTTGCTCCCCAACTATTATCACCGCCTACACCCATTTGTTTATAATCCAGATTTAAAGTTACAAAATCTTTTCTTTTCATTTGATAGGAATATTTGTGCGTTTCCAGATCTTTAGTAGTATAATGTTTGGCAGTGACGCTTAAAAGTGGCATCCCCACTGCTAACAAACCCACACCATATTTATTGGTCAAACTTACCCAGCGGACATCAGTTTTGTTCCCATTTTCTTGCGGCTCGGAATAATCCACGAACTGTTCATCCACCGTACCGCGATACAATCCAACCCGGGCGCCAAGTTTTCGATCCCAGTAGGTTTCCTGCGGACCACGTCCATACCAGGTAAAGATTTCAAAACCAGGTGGCATCTCCATCTGCATGCCAAATTTGGGCATTTCGGGTAGATTATCTTTATCGGTTTGATAGTTTATATCCACCACAACGTCTCCACTGCCGTAACAGGAATATTTTACATTATATGCCGCTTCAATTTCAGGAATTTCGCCATTAAATTGAATAATAACTTCCTGCGGGCTAATTTGCTCAACTTTTTTATCTTTAATTTGCCAGTGTTTACCGGCTTCTCGCCAGACGGCGCAACGTTTGGGCATTTTATTGCCACGATCGTTATCGGTAGGTGCACGCCAAAAATCAGGCTGTAAACCGCGGCGAATAAGTTCGGTTCCCCGGAAGATAAAGGAACTCATCGTCCCTTTTTGTAGATCGAAGGTAAGAGCGAAATCATCTCCATAAAGCACCACCTGATCATTCTTTTTAACCAATTTTAAAGATGGCATCTCTGTTGTGGATAAAACAGTTTTTTCTGCCACCCACGGCATTTTGAATTGTTCCCAGGCAACCTCGTGTCCTACCTCTGCCCAGAGGGTATTTTCCCGCAAACGAAAGGAAATTTCCAACCAGTATTCCACACCCGGTTCTAATTCTGGCTTTTTAATAGGAACGGTGTAATCAAAGCTTTCTTCCGGTTTAATTTTTAATAATGGTAACTGGCCTTGTTGAATGATACAGTCATCCGCTTTCAAAGTCCAAAAACCCTGGACAAAGTCCAATGGAATAAATGCGTAATGATTCTCAATGCGAATCTTACCCTCATCCAGATTCACAGGTTTGATTTTAATGTACTGGTAGATTTTTTTAACCTCATAAAGGCTGGGATGCGGCGTTCGGTCTGCAGCAACCAATCCGTTCATGCAGAAATTATCATCGCTGGGTGTTCCCGGCGGGCCAAAATCTCCTCCATAAGCAAAATATTCCTTTCCGTCTGGTGTCTTTCTTCGAATTCCCTGATCCACCCAATCCCAGATGCAGCCACCCTGCAGTGCTGGATATTTCTCGATGGCATCCCAGTATTTAAACAAATTACCGACGCTGTTTCCCATAGCGTGGGCATACTCACAAAGTATTAATGGGCGCTCTGGATTGGACTCAGCATATTTGATGATTTGATGCACTCGGGCATACATCGGACAATAAATATCGGTATGTGGTTTAAGTTCAGCGCGTTCGTATTGAACAGGGCGAGTCCTATCGTGCTTTTTTATCCAGTTGTAAGTGGCCACGAAGTTCACTCCATCTCCGGCCTCGTTTCCCAAAGACCAGATAATTACAGAGGGATGGTTTTTATCGCGCTCCACCATCCGTCTGGTGCGGTCTAAATGGGCTTCCATCCATTCTGGATTATTCCCCAACGTGCGATCCGGTTTGTAGCCCATCCCGTGGGACTCGATATTAGCCTCATCGATCAGATAAATACCAAATATATCACATAAATCGTACCATTCAGGAACATCGGGATAATGGCTTGTTCTTACAGTATTGATGTTATGCTGCTTCATCAATCGAATGTCGCGGATCATGGACTCTATTGTAGTAGTGTGCCCAAGGTCGGGATCATGCTCATGTCTATCTACACCCTTAATCAAAATAGGAACACCATTGACCAACAACTGTCCGTTTTTAATCTCAACTTCTCTGAATCCCACTTTTGCCGGGACTACTTCCAGAATTTTTCCCTTTTCGTCTTTTAAAGTTAGCAATAAAGTGTAAAGATTAGGTGCTTCGGCAGACCATTTTAGAGGATTTTTAACGAATTGGTTAAAGATGACGGAATTAAGTTTTCCCTTTCCTTTAACTTTTAATGATTTTTTTAATTTCTCCATTATAGGCTTATTCTGAGCATCCAATAATTCAACCTCGATCTGACAGGTTTTTGTCTTACTTGCAAAATTCCGTACCTGAACTTCGACTTTTAAATTGGCATCTTTATAATGCTTATCCAGGTCGGTGATAACCCGGTAATCAAAAATGTGTTGTGGGGCCGTGGAGAAGAGGTAAACATTCCGGAAGATTCCGCTCAGACGCCAGAAATCCTGACATTCCAGATAAGAACCATCAGAATATCGATAAACTTCCACCGCCAGATCGTTTTCCCCATCTTTTAGATATTTAGTGATATTAAATTCAGCCGGCGTCCGACTCCCCTGACTGTATCCAACTTTTTTACCATTAACCCAGATGTAAAAAGCCGACTCCACTCCATCAAAATGAATAAAAATCTGCCTACCTTTCCAGGATTGCGGCAAGGTAAATTTTCGTTTATATGATCCTACTGGATTATTATCATGGGGAATGTAAGGAGGATTAGGTTTTCCAAAAGCATAGGGTATATTGACATAAATTGGAACACCATATCCCTCTAATTGCCAATTGGATGGAACAACAATATCATCCCAATCACTGACATCATAATTGGTTTTGAAAAAATCTTTTGGCCGATCGGCTGGTTTAGGAACCCAGTGAAATTTCCACAGGCCGTTCAAAGATTTGTAAAAGGGTGATTCAAAACGCTCACCTTTCAAGGCCAATTCGATGTTGGGGAAAGATTTGATGGTTGCATGAGGATTTTCCTTATTTCGCCCGAGGATTTTCTGGTTTTCCCAATCATTACCGAAAGATAAATTGAAAATCATAATGAAAACCATTAAAGTTGATAGAAGAAAACTTTCTACTTGGATAATTTTAAACATCTTCATGGTGTACCTCACTTTTTTACAAATACACAACTTTCCAAAGTTCTGAGGAAAAATAATCATAAACTAACAAAATAATCAATGACATCATAAAATTGCAGATTGCTTCTTTAAATTAAATTGTAATATTAATAATACATTTTACGGTAAGTTCCCCTGCGCAGCATGCGTTATTTTCAATACCACCGGATTAGGCCAAGTACGGTCATTGTAAATCCGCTGAGCCCGATAGGCCGTGATATGTAATCCTTCTTCATCCTGTTTCCAGGTGGTTTTGGGAATGACTTCAGGGCGATATTCTAATACTTGATCATTCTGACCCAAAACACTGACCACTGTGTGAGGCGTGGCTTTGACCGATTTAAGTGTAAAGGTTTTCTGTGTTCCCCATTTCCAATTTGTTTTAGTAATGAAGGCATAAACAGTGGACTTATTTTTCTTGCGGGTAAACCAGATATTCCCCTCGTTGGTTACAATCCAGGGTCTGACGCTATAAATGGCTTCGCCATTGATAAACATCCAGGCGCCTAATTCTCGTAGAATATTTTCCTGTTCTTTCGGTATTTGACCATTTGGTTCTGGACCAATATTTAACAACATGGTTCCACCTTTGGCTCGTGTTTCAATCAGTGTCTCAATCCATTCTGTTCCGGATCGATATTTTTCATGGGTGGGCTTAAATTGCCATGAAGTTCCCAGTGTAAAACAAGCTTCCCAGGGCTCGGTCAATAATTCCTGAGGAAGCTTTTTCCCGGTGGAAGGTGAAATTTCAGGAGTCCTAATTGCCCCACGAGTAATTAACACTTCTGGTTGTAATTTCCAGGCTAATTCCCTGATTCCATCTGCCTGACCATCAATAAACAATACCTCAATTAGCCCGTATTGGGTAAACAATTCTCGAATTTGCTTTTTATTATGTTCCATGAGTTCAGGATTATTTACCGGCAAGGCTTCCGAACGACGACGACTAATTAATTTTCCCTGTTTATATAAAAAGTAAAAATCATCTGGAGAAAAATAAAATCCAATCGCAATCCCGTATCTTCGAAACGCCTCAACTATTTGTTTGGTTATGTCCTCCCCATAAGGTGTATTCATGATGTTAAAATCACTCGTTTTTGTATTGAACATACAGAACCCGGAATGATGTTTGGTAGTAAATACCACATACCGAAATCCACACACTTTTGCTAAACGCGCCCATTCATTAGCATCAAAATGATTGGGATTGAACGTTCTCGGTAATTCCTTAAAAAATCGATCCACATAGTCATCGGACGCTCCCACCAGAGAATGGCTGATAACGGTTCCTATCTGACTATCCAAACTCCAGTGAATGAACAATCCTAATCCTGCATCTTTAAGCCATTCCATTCGATGAGGTTTGTTTCCAGATCGAGCAAAAATCGGAAAAAAACTTGAACAGATAATCATGTGGATCAAAATAAAAACACAAGTTACAGTAAGTTTTTTCATAATTTTTCCCTCCAAAAATGAAGGTCCAATAAAAAATGGTAGGTAATTTTTTAAAAACGTAAAGATAAATCTTTATTAACATTTAAAGAACAATCTAAAATTGAAAATTGCATGTAGAATTTCTTAAAATGCACAATTGATTGTACATTCAAAACTAAAAACTCATCTATGTTAGATAAGACATCCTCGGTATTCATATTGCGGGGCAGAGGAATAATGTGCTGAGACACTAATCCCCGCACGATTGGTTTCTTGAATGAAATAGGTCGAATGTCGTTATTTTTTTCATATTGCGTAACCTTTGCTAATTGATTTCTTTTTCGTAATAAATTGGATAATTAAATAATTACTCAAATAAAATAAATTAACTAACTGACATTAATGTAAAAAATCCTTCTCAAAATCAGAACTATTCACCCAGCCTGCTTTTAGTTTTTCACCTTTCATATATCTTTCGTAGAAATTCCGGTGTTTCTCATCTGCGTACGGATACTCATCGAACAAATAGCCCTTGCCAAACATACGTGGATCACCTTGCTGTTTAAGCTCCGAAAAAAGCTGTTCTCTTAATTGTTGCTTAAGTTGATGGAGCTCTGGTTTATCAGCCAGATTTTCCACACAATCCGGATCTTTCTCAATATGATATAACTCCTCTTCCGGTCGCTTGTCAAAGGACCATTTCCAGAATTTTTCCTGTCCCCGGATCTTGCGTGCCTTAATGCATTCCGTTTTTGTTGGACTCCCATCACAGTTCAAATATCCTGTCTCCGGATTTCCTGCCGGCCAACGGGAGGGTTCAAAGTTTCGAATATATAGATATCCATCTTTAATAATGCCGCGAATAGGATATCCCCAATCGTGCGGCCGACCAACATCATGTCGCTCTTTGCCAATCAGAACGTGATCACGTTCTAGATTTACTCGACCGGATTTAGTGGAATAAAAAATATCCGTCAAACTTCGCCCCTGAATTGGTTGCATTCCGCTCCCCTGTTGACTCACTCCAGCCAATTCCAGTATAGTAGGTGCAAAGTCAATAAAGCTTATATAATCGTCCACCACGCGACCGGGATTTTTTATCCCATTTTTCCACATAATAGCCAATGGCATGTGATTAGAGTACTCATAAGCCTGACCTTTAATGCGTGGAAATGGCATTCCGTTATCCCCTGTTACAATAACCACCGTGTTATCTAATTCACCACGTTCCTCTAATAAAGCTAACATTTTCTGCAAATGCTGATCAAAATATTCTATCTCAAATGCATAATCGAGCATATCCGTACGTACAATCTCATTGTCCGGCCAAAATGTAAATACTCTATCAATATCCTCTACTTTTTTTCCACCTTTTTTTATGCCAGAGCCATATTCGTAACTACGATGCGGTTCATGACCACCATACCAGAAGCAAAAAGGCATATCCTTGGGTTTAGCATTTAAAAAATCCTCAAAATTAGCTGCATAATCCTTAGGTGAAATTGATTTTGTAGGTGGAGTCGTTTTCTTTGCCGCAAATGGAGTACCGGTTAATTGCCGTTTTTTACCATTAATTTCTCCCGGAATACCTGGCGCCCAGCCTTTACCAGTATATCCGACAAAATAACCATGCTCGCTGAGTACTTCAGGATAGGTTTTAAATTTACCCGGGAAATAACACCAGTGATTTGCTGCTGCTTCAAGTTGCCAGGAGTTTCGTCCGGTTAAAATACAAGCCCGTGAAGGGGCACATTTCGCGTTTGGCGTATATGCATTGGTAAACAGAATACCCTCTCTGGCAACGCGATCAAAACCAGGGGTTTTTACCCATCTACAACCATATGCACCCATATGAGGATACTGAGCATCATCGGCAATACAAAATAAAATATTTGGCCGTTGATTGACCGACGCGTTTTCCTTTTGCTGACAGGATGACCAGAATGTTCCCAATGATACCGCAGCAATGCTACTCCCCATAACTCGAAAAAATTCTCTTCTATTCATTCACTCCTCTCATTTTTCTTCGATAAATCATATATAATTATAATATCATTTTAAAATTCTATAACAATTTATTGGTTAAATCTCCAAAAAAATATTTCCTAAAAATGGCCTTTTATTTATTTTTTTAATTTTAAGAAGAATCTTTTCGTTTGCCAAAATTTTTCCATCTTTCATCAATTCCAATCTAGTTAGGGTTTCTTACCGGAAATAATCACATTCTTTAAAACAATATTTTCAACAGCATTTATTTCACTCGCCTCCCGAACGCCATAAAAAGCACAATTTTCTAAAAAAATATTTTTAATCGGGGATGATTCATAACCTTTTATATAGAAAACATGTGGACTTTTTTGACTCGTCACGTTAGTTAAATAAATATTCCGGACCACAGGGAGAAAATTACCAGCATCCCCTTCTCCATAATAGAAATTTATCTTCACTATCGCTTCGCTAACTTCACCAATTTTCACATCTCTCATAAAAATGTTCTCAATCAAACCTCCTCGCACCGAATTAGTCTTAATTCTTAATGCACGGTTTAAATTAGGACTGTCCATTATACAGTTTTCCACGAAAATATTTCTCGCTCCACCCGAAATCTCACTTCCAATTACTACACCACCATGCCCATCTTTCATCTGACAATTTCGAATAACCACATTTTCAATTGGTTTATTTATTCGTCTTCCGTCTGCATTCCGCCCGGATTTTAGAGCAATACAATCATCTCCAGTGTCGAAAATGCAGTCCTCAATAAGCACATCGGTACACGATTCTGGATCACATCCATCGTTGTTAGGTCCATGACTACGAATATTAACCCCGCGTACAATGACATTTTCACACAATACTGGATGAATCTCCCACATAGGTGAATTTACAATCCTCACCCCTTCAATTAATACATTTTTACAACGATAAGGCTGAATAAAATTGGGTCGTAAATACCCACCTTCGCCAAACACACGTTTCTCAACTGGTACACCTTCTTCAGCCATTCGTAATAACTTTTTTCTTGCCAGATTTTGATTCCGGTTATTGGTCGTTTTACTTCCTTTCCAGGCCCACCAATTTTTACTACTGGCCTGTCCATCTAAAAGACCCTCTCCAGTAATAGCAATATTTTCCTGCTCAAAAGCGTATATTAAAGGAGAATAATTCATGCATTCCACTCCTTCCCAGCGAGTGAATACTACCGGTAAATATTTTTTAGGATCAGTGTTAAATCGAACAATAGCATCTTTGGTCAAATGTAAATTCACATTACTTTTAAGGTGAATAGCACCGGTAAGGAAAATTCCTGCTGGAACAATCACCCGGCCACCACCTGCCTTGTGGCAAGCCTTAATTGCTTGACGAAAAGCTTCTGTACAATCCGTTTTCCCATCACCTACAGCGCCAAAATCAGTAATAAGAAACTCACGATCTGGAAAGGTTGGTGAATGTATGCGCCTCAAAATTTCCTGAGCTGTATCCCAATTCACGCTATTCCCTTCACCAGCCCAGGAAGACAAAACGATAAATAAAATCAAAACCCAACTCAAAGTTCTAATTACAAGATTATTGCCAAATCGCTCAGTCATCATTTTCCCTCTTGTTTTTTTCATCCTTTATTTATAAAAATAAGTGATATTTAGATGATACCAATTCAATTTTCCTTACTAACATAACCTATCATTCTTTAAAGAAATTTAAAAAATGTTAAAATTTTGATTTTTTGTACTGCCCCCGATCGATTGGATCAATATCTCTGTTTTTCAATAATTTGGATATATTGAATCAACCAAATATTTGAATAAGTCCAGATTTTTCAAATATTTTCTCAATTAAATCGCAACTATAGAATTTACATTGCTCCTGTTTTTTTCTCCTTTCCTTCAATCCTTTTTTTATTCTACTCAACAACTAGATGAATTTTTTCATTTCCATTGAACTTTACACTGACCACTCCTGTATGCCTGTCATATTTAAATTTCGTTTTTTTACCATTCAATAATACACTGTGGGGTTTGTAACCAGATTTCAATTTGATTATCCCATTCAAAGTTAACGATGGAGCATCCAGTATAATATTTGATTCATTTCGAGTTAATTGAATAACTTTTTCCCGATCACCATCTAAATAGTCCACATAGGTAAATTCTTTTTTCTCTCCTGGCGACCCTGGAAAAGCATGAATGATCAAATTTCTCTTCTTTTCAAAATTCTTTATCCACAATTGAGCATTGCCTGAGTAAATGAGGCCGGTTATGTAAAGGGAATTTTTTCGAATAAAAATGGGAAATTCTGAAGGAGCAAAAGTCATGCTCAATGTTTGATTACCTTTGATTTCTCCTTTCAAATCAGCACTGTACCAGATGCCCTCCGGGAAATAAATGTCTCTGGTGTTCGTGGAATCATATAAAGGCGCTACTAAAAAGGCATCACCGAATATATATTCATCCCATATTTCATAAGTGTGTGGATCAGTAGGAAATTCATATAATAATGGTTTCATCAATACCCCATTTTTATAGGCTGTATTAGCCAAAGAATAAATATATGGAATCATTTCCAATCGTTGTTGACACACTTGCCGGAATATATTCTGAAATTGTTTCGAATATTTCCATGGAGGACGATCTTCACCACTACCACCAGCTCCATCGATTTTCACTTCAAACAAACCATTCCATGCCCCCCATTGAATCCATCTTGTGTAAAGAAGTTCATCAATTCTTCCCTGACCAAGATAACCACCACAGTCAGTTCCCCACACCGGGAATCCCATGAAGCCACACCGCATGGCATTGGCTAAATTGGCGGATAGTCCATCCCAGGTATTGCGAACATCACCTCCCCACACACCATTTAAATACGGTTGTGTTCGATGAAAAGCAGCCCGGGCAAAAAGAAAATGATCCTTCCCCAGCGCCTTCTGTGCTATTTCGTGCTGTACTTTTGCATAAAGATACAAATACTTATTCCGACGTTGTGGTTCGGGAGTTCTGTCATACCAGGGTTCGCTCACCGGAAAATGTTCTTCTCCACGGTCATTTTTATGACCACGAACACCATAGGCATATTGGTTCTCGACCAAACGTTTTTCATATTCCTTCACCGCCTCCGGATTGCTCAAATCCAGATAACCAAAAAATCCGGGTAAAAGGCCGGGAAAATCTTTATCTCCAAAAGTACAGGGGCCTACCCAGGTCAGAAATTGGATATTATACTTTTTATTTAACGTGCCTATCCACTCCCCAGGATTTTTAAATTTTTCATTAAAATTCATCTTAGACCATTGATGATTGCCATCGCTATAAGGCCGATCAACCCACCAGGCGGTCACAGGAATTTTCATTTCAGTGAACTTTTCTATATCCGCTAAAATTTCAGGTGCCCCACCTTTGTTATCATCTCGCCAGATTACAGGTCCACATGCCCAGATGGGAACATATTTGGGTTTTCCAATAACATCAAAATATGCTTCGTGAATTTTCCTGCCTTCTGGTCCGTAAAAAAGATACCAATCCAACCTGCCGGTTGCGTGATAAAGTTTTGTTTTACCATCAATACCTAACCAATACTTGCCTTTCGCAAAAGTATCAAAGAATGAAGCGTATCCTCTACTACTTATATAAAAGGCGGACCAGATGGAAGCATAATTCTCATGGTACCGACTGCCATTAGCTTCTGCTTCTACATCAACCACCGTTCCCCGTAAGTCCGGACTCTTCTGGTTATCTGGATATAGCATCTCCACAAGTCCAAAGTAGTGTTCATCCTGATCAATTAATTGAATGGTCGTATGATTGGCCCACCCCGGCTGGCTGAAAAAGTGTAAGCCATTCTTAACCGGCGTGATTTGAATCTGTGCACTTTGCTCACCACGTTCACGACCATAATCAACAACCGACGGATAAATCACATTTACTACACATTTTTCTGTAGAAATACTGTCCATGGTGATGGTCAATGGTGAAGCAAAATTAAACTGAATAGAGCTGATATCCATTAAAAGCTGCCCATCCACCCGGATCACCAGATTTTGACCCTCTAAAGCCACTTGAAATTTTCCAGAAGTCCAGGTTGTGCGAGCTAATATTCCAGTTGTAGACAAGAAAAGAAAAAAAGTTAATGTAAATTTTTGAATTAACTTTTGCATGATAGATACCCTCATTCTTTTACCACGACCTTCCCTTGCATGTTAAGATAAAATTTGATTACATTTTTTAGAGAAGTTAAAAATAATTTTGAATCGGTCAAGTCTAATTTGACTAATGGAGTGTAGGCCAGTCTGAATATAAAACTACTAATTTTTAATTCTCCTCCTGAAATACATAAAGGAACTTCAAAAGACTTTTTTGTATTTTTAAAAATGGTTGTAAAAATTTTGGTCAAATTTCACACCAAGTTAAATGTAAAATTTTCTGTATCCTTTTGCGTCTTCACGAGGCATTTGTTCCTATGTTACCGGCCAGTATTTGGAATCGATATGTGCCTCTTTCATGAATTCAGCCATTTTCTGAACGATTTCTGGATTTTGTTCTGCTACATTATTTTTTTCGGCTATATCTTCTACTATATTATACAATTCAATTGGCGCATCTTTAGACAGACGAACCGCTTTCCAATTCCGCCATCTCACTGCTTGCTGAAATTCTCGCTCGTAAAATTCCCAGTACAGGTAACGATCAGGCAAGTTTTGCTTTTTACCCAGAATAGCTGGCAACACACTTATACCGTCGATATTATCAGGCGGCTCTACATCTGCCAAATCAGCCAAAGTCGGTAGAACATCCGCAAAATACCAAACAAGCCAATCATTGACAACTCCAGCTTCAACTTTCCCCGGCCAGCGAATAATCATTGGAGTGCGAATGCCTCCTTCATAAAGATCGCGCTTGTAACCTCTTAAAGGGCCAGAACTATCAAAAACTCCTTCCCAGCGTCGGGCAGCACCATTATCTGAACAGAAAAAAACAATAGTCTTTTCATCAATTTTCAACTCCTTCAGCAACTGCATAATTCGTCCCACATCTTTATCCATACGGGTAACCATAGCAGCAAATATCTTTTCCTCCTCTTTCCAAGCACGGTCAGTGTAAGGTTCAATTGATGGTACCACATAATCGGCGTGAGGAATGGTGTAAGGCAGGTAGAGAAAAAAAGGGTTATTATGGTTTTTTCGGATAAAATCAAGAGCAAATTCCGTGAAAAGGTCGTGGACATATTGTTCTTTTTTACCTCCCTGATTTCCCTTTAACTCTACTTTCTCAGTATTCCGCCAAATGTACGTTGGATAATAGTTATGTGCCCTCTTCTGATTTAAAAAACCAAACCACTCATCAAATCCTTTTTTATTGGGAATGCCAGAAGTTCCCGGTTCGCCTAATCCCCACTTGCCAGTTATTCCTGTCACGTAACCAGCCTTTTTTAAAATTTGTGCCACAGTTATATCTTCCTTCCGTAGCGGAACTCGCCCCTCTGGATTCTCCTCTGATCTGGCAACATCCGATTTGTTACCTCGCACCGTAGTGTGTCCGGTATGTTGTCCAGTCATCAGAACACTACGAGATGGCGCACAAACCGTGGATCCAGTATAACACTGGGTAAATCTGGTTCCTTCAGCAGCAAGGCGATCTATGTTTGGTGTTTGAATATACTTTTGTCCATAACAACCCAGGTCACCATAACCTAAATCATCTGCCATAATAAAAATAATGTTTGGTTTTTCTAACTTTCGCTCGCATGCTGGAAATACTGATGATAGAAACAACGAAGCTGTGCTAACCCCCAGTGTTTTTAAAAATCTTCTCCTTGACAGTTCGTTTACCCTCATTTTCATCTCCTTTCTGTTTTTAAAAATATATAATTTTTAAAAAACAAACAGAATTTCCATACATTATTTCTCTAAAAATAATTAGCCATTTGGAAGATGGCACCTTGCTTTACATCATTATCAATCACAAACACATTTTTCAGACCTGACAGATCATTACCGATTAATTTAATCTGATCTGTTTTTTGCCCACTTAATCTTACAAAAGGAACATCTGCCCCTTCTGGTCGACATCCCAGTAAGTCCACATTAAAACAATCAAGTAATTCGATAATCGAGAGTTTTGTGTTATGAACTCTCTGTCGGTTTTTGAACCCTACAATTTCTACATCGGACAAGTTTTTTCCCCAGATACTATGGCGTTCATAAGCTTTTTCTTCACTTGCATCCTGGATTGTTAAATTCCGAATACTTAACCCGCTTATATGGGCAAAAGTAAAGTGTGAAAAAACATTTGAATAATCATTAGGTGCTATATTTTTAAGCTTTCTGGTCCCCCGCGGTTTTCTCCTTTTAGAAATATCATTTCTTACCAAAACACGCAACTGAACGTTGTTCAAAGAAACATTTTCGATCTTTTGTTCAGGCAT
>CAYLYM010000087.1:0-16732 GCA_964387645.1 uncultured Calditrichaceae bacterium
AAGAGCTACTTTTGACACTTTGGCATAATGCTACCAATAAAAAACCGGGAAAATTTCTGAAAAAAATTCTTCATGAAAAATATGGTGAGTGTATATGAAGTTACAGCTGGGAGTTAATCTTTCCTTTGCAGGTACACGGTTTACCGAACCCGAAGAGTGGACTAAAATTGTAGCTGAGGAGCTCGAATTAAGGTATGTTCAGTTTTTCAGTGATCTTCTGGATCCTGTTTTTTCTCCACCTGAAGTGCGAGAAAAAACCTGTGCCAAAATAAAAGCACTTTGTAAAAAATATGGTTTGATCATCCACAGCAACTTTTCAGGAACCATTCCCCACTGTCTTAATTTCCTTTTCCATCCGGAGGAAAAAATGAGAAAGGCAGCCATCAGGTGGTTCGAGAACGGAATAGAAGATACGGTCAGGATGGGCTGTAAGGGATATGGAAGCTTCCTGGGTGCTCTTACACGAAGATCTCTTATGGATACCGATAAAAAAAACCATTTAATTGAAGAGATATTTAAAATCTGGAGGTATCTATCACAGGTTGGTAAGAAAAAAGGGCTTCATTTTATGCTCTTTGAACCAATGTCCTGTGGCAGGGAGATTCCTTCAACTATTGAGGACACCAAATGGTGGTATGAAAAATTGAACGAAGTTTCTGAATTACCAGTCTATGTGCTGGTAGATGTCGGACACGGAAATATTAATTCAGGAAACGAAAAGGATGCGAGCCCCTATGCCTGGTTAGAGGAACTGGGAGACAAAATTCTGGCAGTTCATCTGCAACAGACTGATAAAACGAGCAGCAAACACTGGCCTTTTATTCCCTTTTACAATGAAAAAGGGATAATTGATGCCAAGAAAATTATCAGTATACTTTCCCGTACAAAAAACTCCTACGATGAGATTTTTCTATTTCTGGAGGTAATTTATCCACCATTTGAGCCACTTGATAGCTTGACCCTGGATCATCTAAAAAAATCTGTTTCCTATTGGAAAGAAATTTTGGAGTTAAAAAATGAATAACATTCAAGAACTTCCGGCTCACAGTATAGTTAAATTAATAAGAAGAAGAGAAATCTCAGTAGAGGAAGTTGTTGCTTCACAATTCAAGAGAATAGAAGAGGTCGAAGAAAAAATAAAGGCCTTTCTTTCTCTTTACAAAGAAGAGGCTTGTGAAGAGGCAAAAAAATGGGATAAAAAATTAAGCAACAGTCAGGAAAATTTGCCTCCACTTTGTGGTATTCCCATTGCAATAAAAGACAACATATGCATCAAGAGTAAAATTGTGACTTGTGCATCTCGTATACTGAAAGATTTTCGTTCTCCCTATTCGGCCACCGTTGTTGAAAAACTAAAAGAGGCAGGATGTATAATTATAGGGAAAACCAATATGGATGAGTTTGCCATGGGATCTTCAACTGAGAATTCAGCTTTTCAAAATACTTACAATCCCTGGAATACACAAACTATTCCAGGGGGATCGAGCGGGGGATCGGCTGCAGCTGTTGCCAGTGGTGAAGTTACCTGGGCCTTAGGCTCAGACACAGGCGGTTCTATTCGTCAACCAGCAGCTTTGTGTGGAATAGTAGGTCTCAAACCTACCTATGGTAGGGTTTCCCGGTACGGCCTTGTAGCTTTTGCTTCCTCTCTGGATCAAATAGGTCCTTTGACACGTGATGTCACTGATTGTGCGCTTTTACTTCAAGTGATAAGCGGAAAGGACGATATGGATTCCACCTCAGTTGATTACCCGGTTCCTAAATATATCGATTATCTAATTCCTGAACTTCAGGGAATTAAAATAGGTCTTCCCAGAGAATACTTTGTGGCTGGCATAGAATCTGAAGTCAAGGAAAAAGTCCTCCGAGCAACTAAGGTTATGCAAGATTTAGGCGCAGAAATAGAAGAAACCTCACTTCCACATACCGAATATGCGGTGGCAACTTATTATTTAATTGCCACGGCAGAGGCAAGTTCCAATCTTGCTCGATATGATGGGGTAGGATACGGGCATCGCACCAGAGAAAAAACTGATATGATCGGGATGTATAAAAAAACAAGAAGGGAGGGATTTGGGGATGAAGTGAAGCGAAGAATAATGCTTGGAACCTACGTTCTCTCCAAAGGCTATTATGAAGACTACTACGGTAAAGCTCAGAGAGTAAGAACTCTGATAAGAGAGGATTTTGAAAAAGCATTTCAAAAATTTGACGCCCTGGTTACCCCTACGTCACCCACAGTTGCTTTTAAATTAGGAGAAAAAATAGACGACCCCCTACAGATGTATCTCTCGGATATTTTCACAATTTCTGCTAATTTAGCAGGTATTCCTGGAATCTCTGTTCCTTGTGGATTTGGCAGAGATGGTCTTCCAATTGGACTTCAAATTCTGGGGAAATCTTTTAAGGAAGAAACTATATTGCGAATAGCTTATGCCTACGAACAAAACACAGAATGGAGAAAGAAAAGACCTGTAATTTAAAAGTTATATTATAAGGATATAAGATGGAAAAAGAAAATATCCAGGAAGGTGACGCATCTCCTGTTTTTTTAATTAAGGCTGAAAATTTGCCCGAGGGATGGGAGAAGTCGGTCATTACCTGCTGGAAAAAGGGAATCCCGATTAAAACCGAATATGATAAACCTGAGGATCCTCCTTCTCGGGATTGTACGATGATAATTGAAATTTACGACCCCTTTAAAGAACCCAGGATTCATAGAGCCTTCCCCGCGGGATTAGAGGATCTCGAGATATACCGTCAGGAAGTTCTTTTTGGTGTTCATGATGACTGGATCAATCCCCGGGAGGGGAAATGGGAGTATACTTATCATGAAAGACTCTTTAATTACACGGTTCCAGGCGAGGCTAATTCCATTGACCAGATTAACTTTGTGATTGAAAAACTTTCTAAAATCCCCTATTCAAGAAGGGCTCAGGCCGTAACTTGGAAATGCTGGCTTGACCCTAAATTTGACGATCCCCCCTGCCTTCAGCGTATGTGGTTCAGAATGTTTAAGGACAAACTCCAATTAAATGTGCATCTTCGCAGTAACGATGCCTTTAAAGCTGCTTTTATGAACATGTTCGCTTTTACGGAACTACAAAAGCTGGTAGCAGAAAAAATCAGCCAGAGGACAGGCAAAAAAATAAGAGTAGGCAAATACGTTCATATCGCTGATAGCTATCACATCTATGGCTCAGATTATAATCAATTCAAACAGTTTTTGGAAACATTAAAGAAACGTAAATTTGAGGAAAGAACCTGGCCGACCTCATTTGCTTTACCTTTTTTTGAAGAAGGTCGGAAACGTCTAAAAAAGGAGAATTGATTTGGCAAAAGTTCTGGTGACAGGTGGTGCTGGATTTATAGGATCCCATGTTGTTGATGGATACCTGAGAGAAGGATGGGATGTAGTTGTAATAGATGACCTTAGCAGAGGTAGAAAGGAAAATGTAAATCCTCGAGCAAATTTTTACAAGATAAGCATTCTGGATGCGCGAATTAAAGATATATTCCGAAAGGAAAAATTTGATATTGTAAACCATCATGCCGCTCAAATTGATGTGCGCCTTTCAACGAGAGACCCCGCTTTTGATACCAGAATCAATGTGCTTGGAACTCTGAATCTCCTTCAGAATTGCCTTACTTTTAAAACAAAAAACTTCATATTTATAAGTTCAGGGGGAGCTATATATGGAGAACCTTCACATCTACCCGTAAAGGAGACCCATGCAAAATTTCCCTTCTCTCCCTATGGCATCAACAAATATACCATAGAGCTTTATCTTTATTTTTACAAAAAAACTTCAGGGCTAAACTATATATCTTTAAGATATGGTAACGTTTATGGTCCCCGGCAAGACCCTTTAGGAGAAGCAGGAGTTGTAGCTATATTTGCTTTGAAGATGCTCAAAAGAGAAAGACCTCTCATTTTTGGTGATGGAGAACAAACCAGAGACTATGTATTTATCGATGATGTGGTTGACGCAAATTTGCTTGCCACAAGAAATATCGAATCTATAAACCGAAAACCACTTTTGACACCGGATGATTTTGCCTACAACATAGCAACCGGTAAAGAAGAGTCAGTAAACAATCTTTATAAAAAAATCGCTCATCTCACCTGTTTTTCTGGACCTGCTATCTATGCTGAACCCCGAAAAGGTGAGGTCAGAAAAATCTGTCTTGATTTCCAAAAGGCAAAAGATGAGCTACATTGGTATCCAAAAACATCCCTCCTCCAGGGTCTAAAAAAAACGCTGGAGTTTATCAGGGAAAACTACTAATTGGTTTTTTCTTCGGCCCGTGCAAGGAGCATCTTTTCTTTTAGCTGAATTTCTCGCTCGAGATCCTCTACCACTCCTTTATTTTCTTCCCGCAACAGGTGTCTGAATCTACCCTGAGCTTCCAGAAACTCCTTAAGGGGTCTTTTTTTTCTGGGTTTATATGTAATCCGGTAGACACCATTTTCAACTTCATATAGCGGCCAAAACCCTGTGAGAACAGCCAATTTGGCAATTTCTATTGTTTTCTCTGCTGGATATCTCCACCCTCTTGGACAGGGTGAGAGAACATTGATAAAGCTTGGTCCATCAGCTGCAAGAGCCTTCTGAACTTTTTTAATAAGATCCATGTGGTAAGCTGGAGATGCCTGGGCAACATAGGGAATGTTGTGTGCTGCTACAATTTCTGTTAAATCTTTTCTTGCTTCGCTTTTCCCCTCGGGAATGGATTTTCCAGGTGGAGACGTAGTGGTGTGCGCTCCCCTGGGGCTTGCACTTGAGCGTTGAATCCCGGTATTCATATAAGCCCCGTTGTCATAACAAACATAAAGCATTCTATGTCCTCTTTCCAGAGCACCCGAGAGAGCCTGCAGTCCTATATCGTATGTCCCTCCATCTCCTCCAAAGGCAATAAAACGGATGTCCTTCTTGATCTTACCCTGTTTTTTTAAAACCCGGTAAGCTGTCTCCACTCCAGAAAGAGTTGCCGCTACATTTTCAAAGGCACAGTGGATCCAGGGAACTTTCCAGGCAGTGTAGGGATAAATAGTGGTTGCAACTTCCAAACAGCCTGTCGGACAAGCAACCACCACTGGCTGTTCTGCTGCCATGAGAACCTGTCTTACTATTATAGGGGCTCCACATCCAGGACAGAGTCTGTGTCCACGGGAGAGACATTCTTTCTTTTTGGAAAGTTCTTTTAAAGAAGGCATTTTCTCGCTCCTTTATTCTCTTAATCCTAAATAACTTACCAGATTTTCAATTTTGCCAGCCTTTTTTATTTTAGCAAGATCAACTGCCACTTTCTTGATATGCTCCATACTAAGCTCCCTACCCCCGAGGCCATAGATATAATTCACCACCTGGGGTTTCTTATCCACATCATAAAGACAAGACCTGATCTCGAGAAAAATCGGCCCTCCCATTGCACCAAAGGAAACTGAACGATCCATTACAGCTATGCAGTTTTTATCTTTCAGAATTTCCTTTATCTGTTTATAAGGAAAGGGGCGGAAGGCTCTTATTTTTAAAAGGCCCACATTATCAATGTTTTCATTTTTAAGTTCCTCAATAGTAGCCTTTATCGTTCCAGTAGCAGATCCTGCGGCAACAATAACAAGGTCAGCAGATTCCAGATTAAATGATTCAAAAAGTCCGTATTTTCTTCCAGATAATCTGGCATACTCTTCTCCTACTTTCTCGATGACAGCTGGTACTTTTTCCATCGCCTCGATCTGCTGTCTCTTGTGTTCGAAATAATAATCAAAAAGGTCAAGTGGACCATAAGTTACAGGATGTTCAATATCCAGGAGAGGATGTTCAATACTGAATTCACCCACAAATTTTTTAACTGCATCATCTTCCAGTAGCTTTACTCTTTCGGTAGCATGAGAAATAATAAATCCATCAAAGCAAACCATTACAGGAAGAAGTACCTCTTTGTCTTCCCCGATTCTAACTGCCTGAATGATATTGTCGTAAACCTCCTGACAATTCTCACTGTAAAGTTGAATCCATCCAGAATCTCTTGCTCCCATCGAATCGGAGTGGTCACAGTGAATATTGATAGGACCACTCAAAGCCCGGTTGACAACAGGCATAACTATTGGAAGCCTGTAAGAGGCAGCTATGTAAAGAACTTCCCACATTAGGGCTAACCCATTGGCACAGGTCGCAGTCATGGCTCGAGCACCCGCTGCTTCTGCACCAATACAGGCACTCATAGCCGAATGTTCACTTTCCACCCTAACCATCTCTGTTTTAACCCGGCCATCGGCAACAAACTGAGAAAAATTTTGTACAATCTCGGTTTGAGGTGTAATCGGATAGGCAGCAACCACATCTGGATTTATTTGACGCATTGCCTCTGCAGCAACCTCATCACCTGTCATTGCATCTATTCTTGCCATTTATTTTTCCTCCTCTTCACGAGCCTTGGCCTGTTCTTTCTGGTACTTGAATTCTTCAATCATCTGGATAGCATCAAAAGGACAGACATTCTTGCATATCCCACAGCCTTTACAATGTTCGTAATAAAAACCCTTCATTTCCCCTTCTTCAACTTTTATACAGGCATCCGGACAGTATACCCAACATAAAAGACAGTTGTTACACTTCTCCTTATTCACTAAAGGACGAAAAGTTCTCCAGGCACCTGTTAGATACCTTTCAGCATTTCCCGCCTCTAAAATTAATCCTCCAATGGGAATTTCTTTCCATCCTTTTTCTTTCATTCCTCCTTAACCTCCTCATAGGCTTTTCGAATAGCAGAAATATTTCCTTCAACTATACGAGAGCCAAATTTTTTCTCAAACTTTTCCTTTACGCTTTTCAAGAGAGTATCGAATTTTAAGAGGGGAAGAGCTTTAATCAGCGCCCCCAGCATGGGCATATTTGGTAGATTTCTTCCCAAAATTTCCAGTGAAATACGTGTAGCATCAACAGTAAAAATTTTCCCATGGCTTAAATCCAGTTTTTCACGTATCTTCTTAGGGGAAGTATCGGTATTGATTAGAATCACCCCTTCTGGAAGAAGACCTTCAGTGACGTTTACGGCATCAAGAAGGGTAAAATCAAGAATCACTACGGCATCTGGATTAGCCACATCGCTATGAATAAGGATTGGCTTATCGCTAATTCTGGTGAAGGCCTTTATTGGTGCTCCCTCTCTTTCAGGTCCGTACTCCGGAAATCCCTGAATATACTTACCTTCCTTTAAAGCTGCCTCTGCCAGAAGTAAAGCAGCTGTCTTTGCCCCCTGGCCGGCTCTTGCATGCCAGCGAATTTCTTTTATTTTTTTCATTTATTTCTCCCCTCCTGAAAAAAATATATATGAAACTACAAACTTAAAATCAGCAAATTGTATATAAAAATTACAAGATTGTCAATGGAAGAAGTCTGCTGAGATTAATATTATGAAAAGCCCGGTTAGGACAGTTTTTTATTCATGAGCCATCTTCATTGGTCCGGGAAAGATTTTAACAAACGACAATCTGTAAACTTTCTTCTAAAAGGCTAAACTAACCCGTCTAATTTAATTATAAAAAGAGGAGAATTCCTCAAATGCACATGGAATTCTCCTCTTTTAAATTTTACAAGCAAAATTAACTTTTAAACTCCGTATTGTTTCATTTTCTCTCGAATAAATTTCAATCCTTCTCGTGGAATATCATCAATATTATCGGCTAACTTTCTCCAAACCGAAGCAGCAACTGGTATTTCCTTCATAGGTCCGGAAAAGGTCTCAATAACAAGCCATCCATCATAACCTATCTCTGATAACCCTTTAAAAACCTCATCCCAATTAACATGTCCAGTTCCAGGAATACCTCGATCATTTTCACAGGTGTGCATGTAGCCAAGATACCCTTTGCTTTTTACGATCGGAGTATAAAAATCTTTCTCCTCAATATTCATATGATAGGTATCGAGATGAAGTTTTACATTGTCTTTCCCGATATCTTTTAAAAGACGAACTCCATCTTCAGCTGTATTTAAAAAATAGGTTTCATATCGATTGATAACCTCAAGGCAGAGAGTAACATTTTTTTCCTTTGCATAATCAGCCATTTCCCGGAGTATTCTTACGGCCAGATCCCATTCCCCCTGTGTTCGAGCTCTTCCTTTTGACATCTCAAATGTCCCGTATAAGACTCCATCCAGACTGTCTGTACCAAAATCATGGGTAAGGTCAATCATCTTTTTAAGACAGGCTTTGCCTTTTTCTCTTATACTTTCGTCTTCATCGATTAAATTTTCGTTCTTTCCCAGCCCACCACAACAGGTGCACTCCAGATTTATCTTCTCGAGTTCCTTTCTCAACTTCTCCACAAGTTTAAATTCAATCTCCATAGGACTCATCAACGGTATTTCTACCCCATCAAAACCCATTTCTTTTATCTTATGGAGTATGGGAATAACACTTTCATCCACCCTGGCCGTCCATATCAAAAGATGGGCACCTACTTTACTCATGTTTCCCTCCTTAATTTGTTAAATTTTTTCCATCTCCGCATATTTCGTCAAAATCTGACAGTACTTTTGGTATCGCTTTTCTATCTTTTCAGCTCCCGGGGGGTCAGGAGTGTAAACCCTGGATACTCGGAAAGTCTTCTCAACCGCGTCCTTTCCATCCCGGTACAATCCTGCTCCTATTCCAGCAAGAAGTGCTGCACCTTGACAGGTAGCTTCCTGATTTTCGGGAACTTCTACATTTCTTTTAAGCAAATTCGCTTTGCACTCAAGTAACAATCTATTTTGGGCACCACCCCCTACACTTCGTAAAACCCAACCCTGGGTGGGGGTAGTTATCACCTTTTCCAGGCTCTCAACCATTTTTTTTAATTCAAAAGCAATCGTTTCGGTTATGCTGCAGATAATATTTTCCCTGTTATGGAAATCCTTTAAACCTAAAAGTGCTCCAGACATTATACCAAAATCGCTTCCTCTGAGGTAGGGAATGAAAAAGGGGTTGTCACTTTTATAGGATATTCCTTTCAACAAATCATAATCTTTTACTTTTAATACATTCCCCATAAACCAGTCAAGCAAAAGTCCCCCGCAGTACATTCCCTGGAAGAAACAAAAGGTATCTTTAACCACATGGTTAGCCAGGACAAAATTTTCCCTGATGGCTGCTTCATCTATAGTTTTCGGGCTCTTTCCTACAAAAAGGATACATTCCGTAGTCCCAGTGGAATCAAGAATCTTTCCCTCCTCAATCACACCCACAGATAGACCGGCACACAGATGATCATGGCCTCCCGACACAACAAGAGTTCCTTCTTCCAGACCTGTATCCCGGGAAACCTTTTTACTTACCCTACCCACTACTTTCCCGCTTTGAACAGGTTGAGGTAAGGTTTCAGGATCAATATCAAAACTTTCCAGTATTTTTTTACTCCACTTTCTCCCCCATACATCAAACATCATCGTGCGGCAAGCTAAAGAATAATCAATAATCTTCTCTCCACTCAACTTGAAGATAATATACCCGGCATTGTCCAGCCAAATTTTTACTTTTTCGTATAACTCAGGCTTAGTCTCTTTAAACCATAGAATTTTATTCAAGCTGTAGATCCAGGAGGGAAAAAGTCCGGTAATTTTTCTTATGGTAGTGGTTCCAAGCAGCTCTTTTACTTTTTCATCCTGGGGTGTTGTTCTTCTGTCAAACCAGGCAATACCATTATCAAGAACTCTATCTTGTGAATCCAGGGGATAAACTGTCTCAGCAAAGCTGGAGATACTTACAGCCTTTACTTTCCGGAGATAATCTGAAGGAATTTCCTGAATAAGACGGACGAGATTTCTCCAGACCTCTTCAGCATTAAACTCTGCCTCACCTGAAGGTCCAGATATCAAAGGGGTGGGAGATTTTTTTAAAATCACCCTATTTCCATAAAGATCAAAAATCCCAACCTTGGTGTAAGTAGTGCCAGTGTCAATTCCCATTAGATACTGAGAATCCATTTTACCCACCTAATTAATATTTTTACTTTGATTAAAATTTTACCAGGCCGTATATCCTCCATCCATTACCAGAACACTGCCGGTCATATAACTCGAAGCTTTTGAAGCCAAAAAAACTACCGGACCTTTTATTTCAGAGGGTTCACCAATTCTCCCCATAGGAATGTGGTTCACCCAATCTTTTCCATAAGTTGGATAAACTTGATCAACAAGTGGTGTTCGCATATATCCAGGAGCAATAGCGTTTACCCGGATGTTGTACTTTGCCCATTCCGCCGCCAGAGACTTTGTCAGCATAATCACCCCGGCCTTTGACACATTGTAGTGTATCTGGGGTTGGGGACGATTGACTATAATCCCCGACATGGAAGAAACATTTATTATATTGCCTTTTTTTCTTATGATCATTTCTCTACCTATTATCTGAGAACAGAGAAAAACACCTGTAAGATTAACCCGCATAAGCTTATTCCAATCATCTTCAGATAATTCTTCTGCTGGAACGTTGTTCACAATACCAGCATTATTAACCAGTATATCTATTTTACCAAATTTTTCCAGTGTCTTGTCTTTCATAAAAGTAATCTCGGATTGGTCGGTTACGTCAACTTTTACTGCCAGAGAATCTACTCCAATTTTTTTTACTTCATCGGAGACTCTTTTTGCTCCCTCCAGATTAATATCAGCCACAACTACTCTGGATCCTGCTTCAGCTAAGGCCATGGCCATCTGTTCTCCAAGTCCTTGAGCAGCTCCAGTAACAATTGCTACTTCACCATCAAGTCTAAAAAGAGAATCAACTCTCATTTTGGCCTCCTGTTTATTGAGACTCTCGCGAAAGAAAGGAAACAAAAATTTTTTACATTTATACTTCTTGTTTAACCTTTCGTCAAGTTTGAAATTCTCCAGTTTCGGAAAAAATTCCTGTTAGACAGTCCGGGTGTGTATACCTTTCCTTTTAGTGTTACAAGTTTTATCTTTGTTATGAGACTTTTTCCCGAATCTGGAATGAAATTCTGACATCAAGATAGTTTTTACCTATATCTTTTTCTTCAGACTCCCGGGTATTTCAGGCTGAAATTACTCCTGAATATGCTCTAATCCTTGATTAAACAGATTCTCAATATGTTCATCATCAAGGGAATAATACACCATTTTCTTTTGACAAACAAAACAAAATTTTTATCCTGGTGGGATCAGCTAAAGTTTTAAATGTCTCAGCTAAGGCAATGATAGTTCCACCTGGAGGTAGAATTTTTTTAAAGCCTCTATCCTTTTTTCATCTACAAAACGACCCTGACACATCTTTTTGTCTTCCACTGTGGATGCCATAAATTCTCGTTACGTCCTATATTGTTCAACTATTTATGCTACACTATTTTTCATCATAGTCAAGAACACGCGTTGTAATTTGACATTAATTTTATAGATGAACTATTGACAAAAAGAAATCAAAGATTATCTTAAAACAAAATTTTTTAATGTAGTTGCCCCATGAAGGAAGAAACTGCATTTTTAATATCTAATATTCCTGTAAACTTAACTCCAGAAAAAGTACTTATGGCTCTGAGGTTGAATGAAGAATTCTCAGAGGTTATTCGTGGACTAATTGACCTTACTCATTCACTGATTGAACCCAGAGCTCTATATAAAATTTCATACATCGATGAAAAAGGTAACAATAAAGTAAAAATTCAGGAAATTGAATTCACCAGTCTGGTACTGAGAAAAAATCTGGATAAAGTAGGCAGGGTTTTTCCCTACGTGGTGACCATAGGAAAAAAACTCGAAAAGAAAATAAGCTCTCTTAATGACCTCATGGAACAGTACTTTTTGGACCGAATTGCCACTATGGCTTTAAGCTCTACCGTGAGATACCTTAAGGAATACCTGAAAGAGAAATATAAAACCGGGCCACTTTCCGGGATGAGTCCTGGTTCCCTGCAGGATTGGCCAATAACTGAACAGCGAAAGTTATTTTCACTTCTGGGTGATGTGGAAGGAATGCTGGAGGTTAGATTGACGAAAAATCTTTTAATGATTCCCCGAAAATCAGTTTCAGGAATATTCTTTCCAAGTCAGGTTCTCTTTCAAAGTTGTCAATTGTGTCCAAGAAAAGTCTGCCCCGAAAGAAAGGCTCCATACAATGAAAAATTAGTTCAACAATACTTTGGCTCGGAAAATTTGAAGAAAAATTACTAATCAAGTTGCTTCTGCTTTTTTTGAGCTTCAACACTTCTAACCCGCTCTTTGAGACGACAAAAAGCACACAGATTATCTGAGGTTGTGGGCTGACCACAGGAAGGACAAGACTTTAATCTGGCGGTAGATTTGTTGGGCAAAAGCGGGCGAAGATTGGTTTGAAAATTAAAATAAAATCTTAATTTACTTCCCGGGGAAGTCTGTTCCACCTCATTAAATAATCTCTTATATAGAAGGCTCGAAGTCCCGCGTGCGAGAGGACACTCCTCCCTGATATAGTCAATTTCATGAATCAGACAGTAAAGAAGGTTTTCTTTTTCGGTGAACCTAACAAGAGGTTTTACCCTTCGCGCAAATCCTTTTTTTTCTGGAAGAACTGGAGCCTGGCGAATCATCAAATCAACATCCCAGGAGAGCAGATTGGAAAAAAGAGTAGCGACCTCATCATCAAGATTATGTCCCGTAGCTACACACGAATAACTTCCCTTTTTGGCAATTAGATTTATAAAATATCTTTTCACAAGTCCACATACCGAACAGGGAGAACGTCCACTTAGCCAATGTAATTCAGGAATACCCTCCCCAAGATGCTCCTTGATACTAACTATGTGAAGATGACTTTTTATCCTTTTACCTAAATTCTCCGCTTTTTCCCTTGAAATAAGAGAATAATCTTTCTCTTTTATACCCAGATCAATGTGAACCGCGTCAACCTTATAGCCCAATTTTTTTAATGCATACCATAAAGCAAGACTATCCTTTCCCCCTGATACGGCCACCAGAATCTTTTCCCCGGGAGTAAACATCCTGGTTTTTTTGATTGTCTGACGCAAGCGGTACTCATACCACTCACCAAAGCAATTTTTGCATAGAGAAAGGTTATGATGTGGAAGAAAGATAATAGCTTTACTTGAAATTCCTTTATCTTTGCATCTTCGACATTTCATGGATTATCCACCTGAAATGGCATGAATTATCTCAACTTCATCCTCTGGTTCCAGATATTCATCTTCCGTCACTATTTCTCCATTGCGAATAACAATGTTGCTTTGAGGATGTAGATTTAACTTATGTAAAAGTTCCTCAACTTTTAATCTACCCTGAAAATTATAGGTTTTAGAGCCTACATAAACCTTCATTTTTCCTCAGTTTGTCAATTCAGATTACTAAGTTCAACTGTTTAATGATCAATCAATATTAACCTTCCTACCCATCCCGCTACAAGATATAAACTTACAGAAGAACCTAATCCTCCCACTCCTGCAATAGCTACTGTTGCTCTTTTTAGCTTTTTCTGACCTTTTTCACCAAAAATCATTATTTACCGGTCATATCTTATAAGTTCCTTTTTATTTGGCATTTTTCCACTGTTCCTGGATGCCTTTTTATTTTTTCATCCACTGGAATTTCGTGGAGATATCTGAGTGTTTTAATTATACTTAAATAACCACTCTGTCAACCCGGTTAGATCTAAAATCGGATTTCATCTAAACAAACACACATTAAAATGCAATCTTGACAGTATCGAATCTTTCTTTATCCTACGTCAAAGAAAAAAATCTCCCAAGAAGGGAAAATTAAAAATGAGCCATTGGCCTTTTCAATGGAACGATAACGTAATTTTAATAGACAGAAAAAATCGGGAATATTATTTGAAACTCACCCCCGGAAAGGTGAAAGATATAAGAGGTGGAAAGATTCCCCATGAGTCTATAGTGGGTCAAAAGGAGGGAACAACCCTTAAATCCTCCACAGGAGAGAGTTTTTTTGTTTTCAAGCCTTCCTACAGTCAGTTTGTTTTAAACATGCCAAGAAAAGGTCAGATTATCTATCCCAAAGATACTGCTGTTATACTTATATGGGCAGATGTATTTCCTGGCGCAACGGTTGTGGAGGGAGGAATAGGCTCAGGAGCTTTAACCTTGGCTTTACTGAGAGCAGTGGGAAAAGAAGGGAAGGTCATATCCTATGAAATAAGAGAAGATTTTGCCTGTCAGGCTCTCGCAAACATTGAAAGATTTATGGGTAAAGTTAACAACCTTTTTATAAAAATGAAAAACATTTATGAAGGAATAGATGAAAGAGAGGTTGACCGGGTAATTCTGGATGTCCCTGAACCCTGGAATGTGGTTGCCCATGCTACCAAAGCATTAAAAAATGGCGGTTTTTTCTTGAGCTATATACCTACCGCCATCCAATTAAAGAAAGTGGTAGATAAAATGCGGGAAAGTGGTGCTTTTACAAGTATTCAACCAATTGAGGTTTTAATCCGTCCATGGAATGTTGAAGGGATGAGTGTTCGTCCAGCACACCGGATGGTGGCTCATACAGGCTTTATCGTTGTGGGAAGAAAAATTTAACCTACCCCTGAAAGAATTGCAAACCCGGGATTCTTACCTTCCTTTCAATCAAATCCAGTATGCGGGAGACCAGTACGACTATTACCAGATAAATTATAGCCACAACGACAAAAACTTCAAAATAACGAAAATTCTCTGCCGCTATAAACTTTGCTTGAGCCATTAATTCCGGAGCTCCTATCATGTAAGCCACCGAAGAGTACTTTAAGGTGTAGATGAGTTCATTTGACCAGGAGGGAATCACTATTCTTAAAGCCTGTGGAATTATAATATTAACTACTGCCTGGAATTTACTCATCCCCACAGCCCTTGCTGCCATCATCTGTCCTTCATCTATGGACTGGATGGCTCCGCGGAAATACTCTGCCTGGTAAGCTGCACTGTTCAGTCCAAGTCCTATAAGAGCAGCAGCAAAGGAGGACAGCTTTATCCCGTATCTCGGTAATCCATAATAAACGATAAACAGTTGAACTAAAAGAGGTGTTCCCCGAAAAAACTGAATATAACCTGAACAAAAGGCTTGAACCGGCTTTGTCCCATAAAGACGTCCCAGGGCAAGAAAAATACCTATAATAAAACCCACAGAGATTGAAGTTGCTGTGAGTTGTAAAGTCACCAGTGTACCCTCCATAAGGTGAGGAACCATCTCTCGAAGTAGTTCAAAAAAATTCACTTTTCTATTCCCCGTAAAGCTCTGATATCTTAAAGAGAAATTCTCGGGTTCTTGGATTCTGAGGACAGTTAAACATTACCTCAGGAGGTCCCTGTTCCACAATTACTCCGCCTTCCAGAAAAATTATTTCATCACAAACTGAACGGGCAAAACCCATTTCATGGGAGACAACCAGCATGGTCATGCCACTTTCTGCCAGATTTTTCATTACCTGAAGAACTTCTCCTATAAGTTCTGGATCAAGAGCAGACGTGGGTTCATCAAACAGGATTAGCTTGGGATCCATAGCAAGAGCCCTGGCGATACTTACCCGTTGTTGCTGTCCACCAGAAAGTTGAGCGGGATAAAAGTGAGCCTTTTCAGCAAGTCCAACTTTTTCCAGCATATTCATGGCTATCTCGGTGGCTATTTTCTTAGGCATCTTTTTGACCTTAATCAGTCCGATGCGTACATTATCAAGAGCTGTAAGATGAGTAAACAGGTTAAAATTCTGGAACACCATCCCTATATTCTGACGAATACTGTCCATATTTATCTTTGGGTCAGTAATTTCTATCCCGTCAAGCCATATTCGACCTCGATCAGGTTTGGTCAATCCGTTTATACATCGAAGTAAGGTAGTTTTTCCTGTTCCGGAGGGACCTATAATCACTTTGGTTTCTCCCCTTTTAAGCTCAAAAGACACGCCTTTCAAGACAATCTCATTTCCATAAGATTTATGTAAACTATCTACCGTAAGAAGGAGATTATTATCTCTCGACACTACCGCCCATCCTCCTTCCTAATTTTCTCTCATACCCTGGAACAGCAATTTTCCCTTCTATAAATCCAAGTATAAAGTTGCCCGCATAGGTGAAAAAGAAATAAATGATTGCAACAATTATATAAATTAACATGGGTTCAAAAGTTCTTACAATTATGTATCTGCCTTCCCTTACAAGTTCAATAACCCCCACAGCATAAGCAAGTGACGTATCTTTGAGAACACTTGAGTATTCGTTAGACCAAGGAGGAATAGCAAGACGAAAAGCTTGGGGCAAGATAATGTTCCAGATGGCCTGGAATTTACTCATCCCCAGAGTCCGTGCTGCCATCATCTGTCCTTCATCTATGGACTGGATGGCCCCACGAAAAATTTGAGATTGATAGGCTGAAGAGCGAAAACCCAGAGCAAGCACAGCTGACAGAAAAGGTGAAAGACTGAATCCGAAATAAGAGGATCCAAAGAAAAACAAAAAAAGCAAAACAAGAGCCGGGATAGATCTAAAGAATCTTTCATAGCAGGTTATGAAAAGGGAAACCGGGTAGGATCCATACACCTGGCCGAGAGCTAAAAAAATACCTACCACCAGCCCCATACCCAAGAGAAGTATTGTAAGCTCCAGCGTTACTAATGCCCCCCTCGCAAGAGGGGGGAGACTTGTCCAGATAAGAATTACCTTATCAATTATAGACAACTTGCCTTGACAGCTTTATTATTTACCAAAATACTTAGCCACCAGTTCATCCCACTTCCCGGAAGC
>CAYLYM010000088.1:0-497 GCA_964387645.1 uncultured Calditrichaceae bacterium
GATCTAGCGAAAGGTGCATTTATCCGATTTGAAACAAACTACAAAGGACATCGAGGGAATCACTTTCCACCTATTTTTCGGAACTTTTTCCTGGAAAATATTCGCTGTAAAATAGCTGATAACTATGCTATTTTTGCCGAAGGTCACCCAGAGGCATTATTGCAAAATATTACTTTGAAGGATATTACTGTGGAAAAAGCTAAAGAACCTCGATATATCCGTTTTGCTGAAAATTTTATCATGAATAATGTCCGAATTAATGATGAATTACAACCGGAGCGCCCGGAATGGACGCCTGTCAACCAGCCAAAATTAAAGATGGGTTGGTAATTCAAAAAAATTTTAAAAAAGCAAGTTTTAGATAAATTTTTTGTCTAATGATTATGAAAGCTGAGGAGTTCTCAATTTGGGCAATGTGATCATACAGTATTTTAATTTCTTAGATTTAGCGATCCCAAAATAAAGGAGAGGATTATGAGGCAGATTACTTAATTCTT
>CAYLYM010000088.1:507-16535 GCA_964387645.1 uncultured Calditrichaceae bacterium
TTTATAGGTATTTTTATTGCATTTCTATTAACTCAATGCAGTAAAATGCCAGACCAGCCTTTAATTGATCAACAAACCTTGAGCGAACTTTCTGATCTCGACATGGATATAGAAGAGCTTATTGTCTGGGCTGAATTGAGCGATAGTAATGAAGTGAAAGAAAAGAATTTTACTAATGCGTTAGAAAAATTAGATTTAATGTTAGACAAAATTAATAAAGTTGTTTCAAAATACGAAAATGAGGAGGTTGAATCGCTACTTGATAGTGCCAAACAATTCCGAGATGAAGCCTTAACAGCTTATGAAAATGGCGATTTAGAAGCAGCTTTCGAAGCTTTAAAAAATGCTCGAAAAAATGCACGGGAAGCGTATGAATTGGTAGTTGGAAAAAAATTTCTTTCCCCACACCAGAAAAAAATATTTAAAAGATTAAAAGAAAAAAGAAACAGTATAAAGGAACTTAAAATAAGGATTAATGAAGAATTAAAAAAGCTAAATAATTACCCTAATAAAAAAACAAAGAAATTACACCGTTTATTGAAATATCATTTTAGAGTTGCTAACAAAGCTTTAAGTATTCATCATCTTAGAAAAGCTAAAATACATTTGGAAGAAGCGAATAAATATGCTAAACGGTTGGCAAAAATTTTATTTCCTGAAGAAGAAAGTGGAGGAGAATAAATCATAATAGTCAATATTGCTATTAATTTTAAGAAGGGAAATCAGAGTTCTTTAAATGACCTGGTTTCCCTATTTTCTTTTTCTATATTTACCCCCCCCTGCCTGAATACATACATCGAAAATAAAAATTATATTTTGATTCTTTCTTTCTATTTACATTAGTAATTTACTTTTAAAATTTGTTCAAAATGGAAAATTTTTATTTTATAAGGAGTAATGCTGCATGTTGGAAGGGACATTATTATTGATTATTTTGATACTTTCCGTTTTGTTTATAATTGTTGCAACGTCTGTATTAAAACTTCATCCATTTTTTGTTCTTTTACTTGCCTCATTTGGTGTAGGTTTTGCGGTGGGAATGCCATTACAAAAAATTATTAAAACGATAAACGAAGGTTTTGGCAGTTTAATGGCCTATATTGGTTTGGTAATTATTTTTGGAACTATTATTGGTACAATCCTGGAAAAGTCCGGTGGTGCCATAAAAATTGCAGATGTCATTTTGAAGTTATTTGGTAAGAAAAAACCAACGCTAGCGATGTCTATCATTGGTGCTGTGGTGAGCATTCCGGTTTTTTGTGACTCTGGATTTGTTATTCTTTCCAGTCTAAATAAAGCAGTAGCTCGTAGAGCTAAGGTTAGGTTAGCAACCATGACGGTCGCACTGGCATCCGGACTATATGCTACTCATACACTAGTTCCACCCACACCAGGTCCCATTGCTGCAGCAGGTAATTTGGGCGCTTCAGATTATTTGGGAACGGTGATCATCGTTGGATTGATCACAGCAATACCCGCCATCCTTGTTGGGTACTGGTGGGCATTAAGGATTGGGCATTCCATCATTATTGAGGGAGAAAATGAAGAGGTACAGTTAGAAGGAAATTCAGTTCAAAACAATGAATTACCTTCTGCATTAAAATCATTCACACCAATTGTTTTACCGATTTTACTTATATCATTGGCTTCGGTAGTAAAATTTTTAGAATGGCAAGGAGTATTGGCAGATATTATCTTATTTACTGGAAATCCATTGGTAGCTCTATTTATAGGTTTGATTTTTAGTTTTTTATTAATTCCAGTTTTTGATCAGGAACATTTAAGCGGTTGGATTGGGGAGGGCGTTACCCATGCTGGTCCAATTTTATTGATTACAGGTGCAGGCGGTGCTTTTGGCAGTATCCTGAAAGCAACACCTTTGACTGAATTGATTAAAGGATTGGTTAATAATGGAGAGATCTCTGGAGTCTTTTTTATTTTATTGGCTTTTTTTGTTGCTGCAGCGTTAAAGACTTCTCAGGGTTCCTCCACAGCCGCATTAGTTATCACTTCATCTTTAATTGCTCCATTGTTACCGGCACTTCATATTTCCAGTCCGTTAGCTCTCTCTTTGGTGGTAATGGCAATTGGTGCCGGAGCCATGACCATTTCTCATGCCAACGATTCATATTTCTGGGTAGTAACACAATTTAGTGGACTTCAGGTTAATCAGTCCTATCGTTCTTATACAATTGCAACACTGTTACAGGGAGTCACTGTTCTTATTACGACAGCTATCCTTTATTTCATTTTTATATGATAATAAAGCAATGTTATCCCAGGTCTAAATAAGAAAATATCCCTGAAGGTAGTTTTAACTATTATTAATTGGATTCTTTTTTAATAAAATTTGTAAATAATCTGTATTTTTATATGAGAAAAACCTGGATAGTTTTCTAAAAATTTAACAGATGAATAAAAAACCATCTGTTGTTTGAAATTTTAGAAATAAATATTATCAATTTTATTTTTTAGTATTTAAAGAAGTTTTTTATATTTATTTGATTGAGAATGGAATTGATTTTTGTTCATTTAGAAAAATGTGAATGTATATTATTACAAAGATCGTAATGACAGGAGGATAGAATATGAAATATTTTATTAAAAATTTATTTCTTTTCTTATATATTACTCTGTTTGTTGTATTTCTGGGTTGTTCTTCCAGGGATGCAAATACTGTAGTGATCAAAAGAGAAAATTTTCGCCAGATTTTGGATGGCAAGCAAGTGGATCTGTTTATATTAAAGAACAAAAATGGGTGTGAAGCCAGGATCACTAATTACGGAGCAAAATTAGTATCGCTCACCATGCCCGATCGAGATGGCGAATTGGCGGATGTCGTTTTAGGTTATGAAACACTGGAAGGCTATATCAACGGCAGTCCCAGTATGGGAGCTACTCAGGGAAGATTTGCCAATCGTATTGCTGGTGCCCAATTTGTTCTCAATGGCATAACATATCACCTAACTGCCAATAATGGTAGAAATAGTATTCATGGCGGAGACAAAGGATTTCGGAAAGTTGTTTGGGATGCAACACCCATATCAACACCTGATGGCGAAGCATTAGAACTGACTTATTTAAGTAAAGATGGTGAAGAAGGATATCCAGGAAACTTGCAAGTAAAAGTTGTTTATACCCTTACTAATGAAAATGAGCTAAAAATAGATTATACAGCTACCACTGATAAACCCACTGTGTTGAATTTAACTCATCATTCATTCTTCAATTTAGCAGGGGCTGGTGAAGGGGACATTCTGGATCATATTATCCAAATCAATGGAAATTACTTTTTACCCACCGATAGCGAAATGATTCCCACCGGCGAAATTCGTAACGTAAAGGGAACACCTATGGATTTCACAACACCAAGACGGATCGGAGAACGTATTAATGCTGATGATGAACAGCTTAAATTCGCCGGTGGTTACGATCATTGTTGGGTTCTGGGAGATCCTGGTAAATTAAAATTGGCCGCTACCGTGTTTGAACCCAAAAGCGGTAGGGTAATGGAAGTTTATACTACTGAACCGGGGTTACAATTTTATACGGGTAATTCTCTGAAAAACGAAAAAGGCAAAGAAGGTAAAATTTATCAATCCCGTTATGGATTTTGCCTGGAAGCACAACATTACCCGGATTCACCCAATAAACCACATTTTCCTTCAACGGTACTGAATCCGGGTGAAGTCTACAGGCAAACAACTATATATAAATTTAAAACGAAATGATGAATTTAAATGTATCCTCTGGTTTAAATCTAATATAATTGGAGTCTTAATTAACTAACATGTTTAATTTAAATTAGGAGGCGTAAATATGAAAATTCGTGTGTCACTAGTTTTTATCAGTATTGTGTTAATGGTATCTCTATTATTTGGAGGCAATCGCTTAAATGCAGAATGGGAAGTTTTGTTCGACGGTAAAACCTTAAATGGCTGGGTACAAAAGAATGGCAAGGCTAAATTCGAGGTAAAAGATGGTGTCATTGTTGGTACATCGGTTAAAGGCGAACCCAACAGTTTCTTGTGCACAAAAAAAACTTATGCCAATTTTATTTTGGAAGTTGAATTTTGGGTTGATCCTCGAATGAATTCTGGAATTCAGATTCGCAGCAATAGTATTCCGGAATATCGGAATGGACGTGTCCACGGTTATCAAGTGGAAATTGATCCCTCACCTCGCGCCTGGACTGGCGGAATCTATGATGAGGCTAGACGAGGATGGTTATATGACTTAAGGAACAACGAAGCTGCCCGGAAAGCTTTTAAACAGAATGAATGGAATAAATTGCACATCGAAGCCATTGGTAATACCATTCGAACCTGGTTGAATGGTGTTCCCTGTGCTTATCTGGTTGATTCTATGACCAGGGAAGGTTTTATCGCTCTACAGGTACATAGTCGTCCAGAAAGCGGTATCCAGGTAAAATGGCGCAACATTCGCATTTTAGATCTTGGAACAACAACACAGTATCCTCAATTAATTAAAGGACATTCCCAAAAATAATAAACATATTCCACCATGCCGATAAATTGATATATTTTTTGGCATGGTGGTTTCTTCTTTTTAAAAAATACCAAAGTTATATTTTTTTAAATCTTTGATTTAATCTTAAAATAATAAAAGGTGCTTAAAAATTTAACTTCATTACTATTTTGTGGTTGAATTAAAATTTTGATTAATTGAATGCGAGTTAAGATTTTTACTACGATTGAAATATTAGTGTTGCTATCAAATTTCTTTTAAATCTACCTCTCAATTAGCTTTGATTTTATTTAAAAATTGGGAGAATCAAAATCGATGAAACTTTTCAAATTGAATGATCTGGTTCTACTTTTTCTTGTTTTCGTTTTAATTTTTGCTCAAACTGGTAGTATTGTATTCGCGGATGTTAGACTACCAGCCGTGATAGGTAACCATATGGTTTTACAGCAGAACATTCCTTTATCGATATGGGGATGGGCTGATCCCGGTGAGTCAGTTACTGTTCAACTGGGAAAACATAAGGTAAGGACCAAAACAGATATGGAAGGGAAGTGGCAGGTTAAACTTCCTGAGATGGTGGCTGGGGGTCCTTATGAAATGGTTATTTCGGGTAAAAATACCATCACTTTAAAAGACATTATGGTCGGGGAAGTTTGGGTATGTTCCGGACAATCCAATATGGAATGGCGTATGCGTTCAGTAAACAATTCGGTTGAGGAGATTTTAAACGCCAATTATCCACAAATACGTCTATTCCAGATTCCTAAAAAAGCTGCTGCACATCCTCAAACCGATGTGAATGCGGAATGGCGACAATGTAATCCAAGAACTGTGATTGATTTTTCCGCAGTTGCCTATTTTTTCGGACGTGAATTACATAAAAAATTAAATGTTCCAGTTGGACTTATCCTTACTTGTTGGGGAGGCACACGTATTGAACCCTGGACGCCACCAGAAGGATTCAAAATGGTACCTGAATTAAAAGATATTGTTAGGATGATTGAAAAGGCCGATGATGAATACCATGTAGCATTAGGTAAATCTCTGAATGAAATTGAAAAATGGATTTCCAAGGCAAAAGCGGCTTATGCGAATAATCAGGACCTACCAAACATGCCACATCTTTCACAACATCCACTAATGGGGAGAGAGAAACCCACCAGCCTTTATAATGCTATGGTTTATCCCATTATTCCTTTTGCCATCAGGGGAGCTATCTGGTATCAGGGCGAAGCCAACCGCAATGACGGGGAAATTTATTACGAAAAAATGAAGGCATTAATAAACGGTTGGCGAAAAGTCTGGAAACAGGGAGATTTTCCTTTTTATTATGTTCAGTTGGCTCCATTTTGCTATACATTATGGGATTCAGGAAATCGGGGGGTATATAGGTTGCCGATCATCCGAGAAGCCCAGAGAAAAGCGCTATCTATTCCCAATACCGGGATGGTGGTAACAACAGATATTGGTAATATTTATGATATTCATCCGCGTAATAAACAAGAAGTTGGTAGACGTTTAGCTTTATGGGCTTTAGCAAAAACTTATGGTCAAAAAGATCTGGTTTATTCAGGTCCGCTTTACCGATCGATGGAGATCGATGGTAATAAAATTCAGATTTATTTCGAACATGTAGGAAGTGGGTTAACTACCAGAGATGGTAAACCATTGGATTGGTTTGAGATTGCTGGCCCAGATAAGAAATTCTTTCGTGCCCAGGCTGTCATAAAGGGAAATACGGTGGAGGTATGGAGTCCGGAAGTTGAGAATCCTGTAGCAGTGCGCTTTGGATGGCACGAAGAAGCTGAACCTAACTTGATAAACAGGGAAGGATTGCCTGCTTCCCCATTCAGTACAGAATAAAACAAAGAGAGAGCCTGGATTTCTGAAATAATGCTTGTAATTGCCTTATAATTGATTTTATCTATATAAATATTGAAAAATATTTCTTTGATTTATATTTAATGGAAGTTTTGAGAAAAGTAAACAACTGAGTTGGTTCTATTGAAATTTTGCCAGAAAGTTCTGAGGCAATCCAGAAAATAGTTATTATGATTTACTTATTTATTAAAAAAAATTCGTAAATTTAGGAAATGGAAAAAATAGCTTATTTGAATTCAATTTATTAATTATATTAAAATTCTATTTATTTTAAAAGAGACTGGATTATTAATAAATATTTAACAAGAGAAAAACTGGAGGAATGAAACGATGACTCTTAGAACACGCTCGGAAAGATTTCTTGAATTAAGAATTTCCGTGATTGTTTTAGTGATTTTTTCTTTCTTGCTTATGGGAAATATTATTTTCGCCGAGGATGTACCCAAAGATGCCGAAGGGATGCCACTAAACAAGCTCACTGAAGCTGAGAAAAATGCTGGATGGAAATTATTGTGGGATGGGAAGACCACCAAAGGTTGGCGAGGCGCTCGTCTGGATCATTTTCCTGAAAAGGGTTGGGAAATTAAAGATGGTGTTCTGACCGTATTAGGGTCAGATGGAAAAGAATCAGCTCGTGGTGGTGACATTATTACCGAGAAACTTTATAGCAATTTTGAATTATCCCTGGAATTCAAATTGACTCCTGGAGCTAACAGTGGTATTAAATATTTTGTTTTCCCCAGAGAACCCAATTCCAAAGGACCTGTAATTGGTTTAGAATATCAGATATTAGATGATGATCGGCATCCCGATGCCAAGAAGGGAGTGGAAGGCAATCGCACTGTGGCGTCGCTTTATGATCTGATTCCGGCTGAAGGAAAAGAAGTAAAACCCATTGGCGAATGGAATCATGCCCGTATTGTTGTGAAAGGTGGTCATGTGGAACATTGGTTGAATGGGAAAAAAGTGGTAGAATATGATCGGTTCTCACAAGCTTTCCGAGCATTGATTAAGAAGAGTAAATATCAAAATTACAAAGACTTTGGTCAAATTCCCGCTGGACACATTTTATTGCAAGACCATGGAGATCGAGTTTCTTTCCGTAATATTAAAATCAGGGAATTTTAAGTTTGCATGACCGGGATAACGTTTAAAACGTTATCCCGGTATATTTTAGATAAAAGTTTCATTTACTCTTAAAAATCAAAAGTGATTGAAAATGCCGATTAATTGATTTGATTCCTTTACCTTTGTATAAAAATGAACTCACGGTAATAATCCTTTGATTGGTACAATCAATACCCCGCTAATCTATCAGTTCAATTTAAGAAGAATTAAAATTTGAGCATTTGAATATGAATTTTTAAATAATTTTTGATATTCACGCCAGATAAGGAGGCCTAAATATGCCGACAAAAAAATTAACAAATGTGAAGTCCTTCTTTAAGAATTCTTTTTTGTTCGTAATCCTTCTTTGTTTTTTATTCAGTTTAAGTTTTACTTATTGTAGTAAAGAAAAACCGCTAAAGGATTACACAAAAGAAACAAAAGCGGAACGAGATGCGCGGATGGCCTGGTGGCGGGAGGCCCGTTTTGGTATGTTTATTCACTGGGGAGTATATGCAGTACCTGCGGGTGAGTATAAGGGTCAACGTGTGGAAAGTATTGGCGAATGGATTCAAGCGACTTTAAATATTCCAAGAGAGGAATATGAACAATTTGCCAAACAATTTAATCCAGTTAAATTTAACGCTGATGAGTGGGCGCGATTGGCCAAAGAAGCAGGAATGAAATACCTGGTGATTACTTCGAAACATCATGATGGTTTCTGCTTATGGGATTCTAAAGTAACGGATTGGGATGTGGTTGATGCTACGCCTTATGGAAAGGATATTTTGGCCCAGTTAAAGAAAGCCTGCGATAAATATGGAATTCATTACTGTTTTTATTACTCCATACTCGACTGGCATCATCCATCTCAGTATGTAGATCCTGATGCGAAAAATCCACGTGCAGGGCACGCCAGAAATAAAATTTATCCCGATCGTAAAGCTGAATATGTGAAATATATGAAGGACCAGTTGAAAGAACTTATTGAAAATTATGACCCGGATGTCCTCTGGTTTGATGGTGAATGGCAAAAATGGTGGACTTATGAGGATGGTATTGATCTTTATAATTACGTGCGAAATTTGAAGCCTTCTATCATTATTAACAACAGGGTAGGTGCTGGCCGCAAGGGTATGAAAGGATTTACCGAAGGGCTGGAATTTGCCGGTGATTTTGGAACCCCGGAACAACGGATTCCTGACACAGGACTGCCAGGTGTGGATTGGGAAAGCTGCATGACCATGAACGATACCTGGGGTTACAAGTATTTTGATAACAATTGGAAGTCAACCGAAACACTCTTGCATAATTTGATTGACATTGCCTCTAAAGGCGGCAATTATTTGCTCAACGTCGGACCAACTGCTGAAGGGCTTATTCCAGAACCCAGTGTGGTTCGTCTGAAAGCCATGGGCAAGTGGTTAAAAGTAAATGGTGAAGCCATTTATGGAACACAAGCCAGTCCGTTTGAACGGCCATCCTGGGGGCGCTTTACTCAAAAACCAGGAAGACTCTATGCGCATGTTTTCGATTGGCCAAAAGATGGTAAGCTTGTTATTCCCAAACCAGACAAGAAAATTGTAAAAGTATCATTGTTGTCTGATCCCGAACGAAAAGGGTTGAAATTCGCTGAAACAGCGGAAAGTGTTACAGTTTATGTACCAACCACACCGCCAGATACGATTGCTACGGTGATTGTCTTTGATTTAAAGTAACATGGGTTTAATATAAGATGATTTTGAAACCTTTGATTTAACAAGCAAGTAATAATGGGGTTAAATTATTAAATATCTTTTATCATCTTCAACCGATTAAATCGGCGGTTAACATTTTTCGCAAATTATCTGAAAAGGATTTTAAATAATTGTATAATTATTGAATTCGTCCGATGGCGAAATAATGAAGTTAATGCAAGGTGATTTTTCAAAGGTTTCAAATTTATTGTAAGGAATATGGTTCAACAGAGTTCACAACAATGTTTTAAAGAAAACAATATCCAAAAAGTCAGACTGAGCTCAGTCGAAGTCTGACTTTTATATTTATTATCGAGCTTGCATTAAATTGGAAAATTTATTGCAAAATGAATTGTGTGAATTATAAAAAGAACTGAAGTATATAAAAACAAAGTTATCTACTGATTTTAAAAATATTATAAATTTTATATAACATATAGTAAGGTGATATATATGAAGAGTTTTCATAAGATTAAATTCACTAATGCGATTTTGATTTTATTTGTTGGGATGCTTAATCCCTTATTGGTCAGAGCCTTGAAATGGGATGTTGAAGCAGGACAAAATTCGAAAACGATTTTAATAGATGGGAAAGAGCCTGTCGATTGGGTAGATCCGCTTATCGGCACAGCGACTTCACGTTGGATTTATTTTTCTTCAGCCTGCCGACCCTTCGGTATGGTGAATTTGAGTCCGGATACGGATATAAAAGGCGCCTGGAACTCTGGATATCTGTATGATACACGCTCCATCCGTTGTTTTAGCCATATACATGCCTGGCAAATGGCCGGTATTCCAGTCATGCCAACCACGGGTGCTTTTAAAGGCCATCTGGGATCTGATGTCTACCGCTCAAAATTCAGCCATGATAAAGAAATTGTCCAGCCGGGGTACCATTCCGTTTATTTGGAAGATTATAATATTCGAGTGGAACTCACCTCAACCATGCGAGTTGGATTCCATCGATATACTTATTCAGGGAGTGGTACAAGTTATATCTTGTTCGATCTGGGATCGCCACTTGGCCCCACGGACATGAAAGATGCTTCTGCCAGGGTGGTGAATGATAAAGAGATAGCCGGATATGCTTTGATGGATCGGACCCGGCGGCGGCCTAAACCAACTTACGTGTTCTTTGTGGCCCGATTTAATAAGCCCTTTAGTAAATTTGGCGGCTGGAAAGAAGGAAAAATACTCCGCCATATCAAAGAAATTTCTGGTAAAAGAAGCGGTGTTTTTGTGAAATATTCAGTGAAAAAAGATGAACAAATTTTACTAAAGGTTGCCATTTCTTACGTGAGTGAAGAACAAGCGCGATTGAATTTGGAAACAGAACTTCCACATTGGGATTTCGACAGGGTGCGTAGTGAATCTCGCGATGAATGGAACAAATGGTTAAGCAAGATAGAAGTTCACGGTGGTACAGACGCCCAGAAGACCAAATTTTACACAGATCTCTGGCATGCGCTTCTGGGCCGACGGGTGGTAAGCGATGTTGATGGAAAATATTGCGATATGACCGGTTCTGAACGACGCATCCGGCAAATTCCAATTGGTCCTGATGGAAAGCCCGACCACTGTTTTTACAATTCCGATTCATTTTGGGGAGCACAGTGGACGATTAATGTGCTCTGGGGATTGGCTTATCCTGAAATGGTAAGTGAGTTTTGTAAATCCTTTTTAGATATGTACGATAATGGAGGATTGATTCCACGGGGACCCTCTGGCGGCAATTATACTTTTGTAATGACGGCTGCCTCTTCTACACCACTTTTTGTTAGTGCTTACATGAAAGGTATTCGCGATTTTGATGTAGAGAAAGCTTATCAGGGGATTCGAAAAAACGCTTTTCCAGGCGGTCTCATGAGTAAGGCCGGATATGAACATGATACAGCGGTAGGTGGCGGCGTTGAATATTATATTGAACGAGGTTATATACCGCTGGGGATTAAAGCAAGAGCGTACCATGTTTCTGGTGCCGGGCAAACTTTAGAATATGCTTTTGATGATTGGTGTGTTGCACAAATGGCAAAGGCTCTGGGGAAGGACGAAGATTACCAGCTCTTTATGAAACGGGCCCAAAATTATAAAAACATTTTCGATCCTTCTACCGGCTTTATGCGGCCTAAAAATATGGATGGTTCCTGGCTGGAGCCCTTTGATCCTTTCGATAAGAAAGGATGGGTGGAAGCTAATGCCTGGCAGGCGACCTGGTATGTGCCACATGATGTTCAGGGTCTGATCAACTTAATGGGCGGTCGCGAGAAATTCATTGAGAAGCTGAATTTTGCTTTTGAAAAAGCTGCCCGACACAATTTTGTCAGCAGTCACGGTAAGTACGCCGATTACCTGAATTACGGCAACCAACCAGCGACACAAGTAGCTCATCTTTTCAATTATGCCGGTGCGCCGTGGTTAACGCAAAAGTGGGTTCGGGAGGTTAAAGAGAAAACTTTTGGGGGAATTACACCGTATGATGGTTATTATGATGATGAAGATCAAGGACTCATGGGCGCCCTCAGCGCGTTGATGGCAATGGGGCTATTTGAAATGAGAGGCGGTTGTGCCATCGATCCCATTTATGAAATTTCCAGCCCGATATTCGATAAAATTGTTATTCATCTTGATCAAAAATATTATCCCGGTAAAGAGTTTGTAATTGAAACGCTGAATAATTCTCCGGAAAATATTTACATTCAGTCAGCAAAATTAGATGGAAAATCTTTGAACAAACCCTGGTTTTTTCATCGTGAATTAGTCGATGGCGGTAAGCTGGAAATAGTGTTGAGCCCAAATCCCAATACTGCGTGGGGTAGTCGTCCCGAAGATGCTCCACCGTCCATGACACCCGTGAGGTAGGCAATGCACGGAACCGCAGTAAATGTTTTATGTGTTGGGATGGCGACCTGGGATATCACCATGCAGGTGGACCATCATCCCGGCGCGAATGAGAAATGTTTCGCCACTCAGGTCGTCGAGTGTGGAGGAGGACCGGCGGCCAATGCCGCAGTGGCTGTGGCGCGTCTGGGAGGCGTAAGTGCTTTTGCGGGTTATCTGGGGAATGATTTATATGGAGACCAGCACTTCGAAGAGCTGGTTCGCGAAGGCATTATTACCACTGGAATTGTTCGAGCAGCCGATCCAACCCCATTAAGCGTTATTTTAGTCAAACCATCTGGAGCGCGAACGGTTGTTAGTTACCGACCCAAAAAACCATTAAACCGTTCAACAGCTTATCTGAATAAGTTGGTTCAATTAAAACCGGAAGTCCTATTATGCGATGGACATGAGAGGAATATTTCGGTAGAATTGGCGAGATGGGCTAAGAAGGAAAATGTACCTGTGGTTCTTGACGCCGGTTCTGTACACCAGGGTACGCGGGATTTAATGAAATTTACCGATTTTTTAGTTGCTTCATATAAATTTTCTCATGATTTTACCGGTGAGACAGATCCACGGAGAGCATTGGTACCTTTGTCTGAATACGCTAAAACAGTGGTGATAACGATTGGTGAGCAAGGTCTGGTTTGGAAAACCGGTGAATTTTCGGGAGCGTTTCCGGCCTTTCCGGTTAAAGCGGTGGATACCACGGGTGCAGGGGATGTTTTTCATGGAGCTTTCGCTTTAGGCGTTGCCCGTCGGATGCCGCTCAAAGAAATTTTGCGCTTTGCCAGTGCTGCTGCCGCACTATCCTGCACAAAAATGGGCGCCAGAATTGCCTGCCCTTCTGAATCAGAAGTATTGAGATTTTTACAAAATTTTTCTTAAGAAATCTAAAATCGAGTTGAATAAAGTTGGCTGATAAAATGAATTTCCAGTTAATTGTAAAAGGTTAATCTTATTCAATAAATTCCATAAAGAGGAGACGTTATGAAACGTCGTGATTTTTTTCGGACCGGTATCGGAGCCGTGGTTACGGTATCGGTAGCGCCGGCCATTGCTGGCGAAAAGAAACCCATCCCTAAAAGACCATATAAAGAAGGGATCGAGCTATCCAGCATCGGTTTTGGGGGGATTGTGGTCATTGGAATGGAACAGGATACTGCCAATAGAGTGGTCGCTGAATCGTTTGAACGAGGAATCAATTACTACGATGTCGCGCCCACTTACGGTGACGGCGAAGCGGAAGAAAAATTAGGTAAGGCTTTGCAACCCTTCCGCAAGAAAGTTTTTCTGGCCTGTAAAACCCAAAAACGGGATACCAGGGGAGCGCAAGAAGAGATGGAGATTTCGCTTAAACGAATTGGAACGGATTATTTCGATTTGTACCAATTCCATGCTGTGAAAACACTGGATGAGGTCAAACAGATATTGGGACCCGGTGGCGCTCTGGAGACGTTCGAAAAAGCCCGGGAAAAAGGGATTATCCGGCATATTGGTTTTTCCGCTCACACGGTGGAAGCGGCTTTAGCTTTGTTGGATGGTTACAATTTTGATTCGGTGCTCTTTCCCTTTAATTTTGTCTGTTGGGCGCAAGGTAATTTTGGTCCGCAGGTTCTGGAAAAGGCTAAGGAAAAAGGCGCTGCCCGACTGGCTCTGAAGGCCATGGCTTACACCCGAAGGAAAAAAGAAGAAAAAAGAGAATTCCGAAAATGTTGGTATCGGCCAGTAAAAGATAAAGACCTGATGCAAAAAGCTTTGCGATTTACTTTGTCGCAGGATATTACCGCCGCCATTCCACCCGGGGAAAATTACTTTTATCAGAGAGCTCTAAATATCGCTGCCGATTTCAAACCGCTTCCTGAGGAAGACCAGAAAAAACTTCTTGCGGAAACCCAGGGCGTCGAACCGCTTTTCCGATATCCTGCCCAATAATTTTTTAGGGTGTATTGAATTTATTCTCGATGCACCCATTTTCTTGTTGTGAAATAATGATTCATCCATCATAATGATGGAAGATTATGTGGAAACATTAATGATATATTTCACTAAAGTGAAAATTTTTAAAACCGGCTTGATCTAAATTTGCTCGATCTTTTTTAAATAGAAGGAGTCTGAATATGAATGCGAATTTTAAAAGGCGAGATTTTTTAAAGTTATGTGGGTTGGGGGTGGCATCATTCGCATTACCAGGCCTGTCTTGCCAGACCCAAAAAACAGCCGCAGCTCCAAAACCGAATATTATCTTCATCCTTGCTGATGACCTTGGTTATGGCGATCTGGGATGTTATGGACAAAAGGAGATTCAGACACCCCATATTGACAAGATGGCTGCAGAAGGTATGCGTTTCACCGACCATTATGCCGGGAGTACCGTCTGCGCGCCGTCGCGTTGCTGTTTAATGACCGGTTTCCACACCGGACATGCCTATGTGCGCGGAAATCGCGAAGTCAAACCCATGGGGCAGGTTCCCATTCCTGATGCAACGAAAACCGTGGCTGAATATTTGAAAGATGTCGGCTATTACACAGCGCTCATCGGCAAATGGGGCCTGGGTGGTCCTGGATCGGAAGGCCATCCCAATCGGCAGGGCTTTGATTATTTTTATGGTTATCTGTGCCAGCGACATGCCCATAATTACTATCCGGAATTTCTGTTCCGAAATGAAGAGCAAGTGAAGTTAGAAGGAAATCGGGTAGAAAATCCCCGTCCAGATGGAGCCGGTCGGGCTATCGAACGCGCTCAATATTCACACGACCTTTTTGTCAAAGAAGCCCTGCAGTTTGTTGAACAAAATAAAGATAAACCGTTTTTCTTGTATCTGGCAATCACCATACCTCATGCCAATAATGAAGCGGGTAAAGAAGGGATGGAAGTGCCAGATCTGGGCATTTATGCCGATAAAGATTGGCCTGAACCGGAAAAGGGAAAGGCAGCTATGATCACCCGCATGGACCGTGATGTGGGGAAATTACTGCAAAAATTGAAAGATCTGGGCATCGACAAAAATACCCTGGTGATTTTCACCAGCGATAACGGTCCGCATAAAGAAGGTGGTGTGAATCCGGCATTTTTTAAAAGCTCCGGTCCGCTGCGCGGCATCAAACGCGATCTGTACGAAGGCGGCATTCGGGTGCCCATGATTGCCTGGTGGCCGGGAACCATTCAGCCCGGAACGACCAGCGATCATATTTCGGCATTCTGGGATTTTCTGCCCACCGCCTGCGAGGTGGCTGGCATTACTCCACCAACAGATATCGACGGCATTTCCTATCTTCCCACGCTGTTAGGTAAATCGCAGAAGAAACATGATTATCTCTACTGGGAATTTAAGAAGATGCAGGCCGTGCGAATGGACAAATGGAAAGCCGTTCATTTTGCAAAGGAAGGTAGAATAGAACTTTACGATTTGAGCGTTGATATCGGTGAAAAAAATGATATTGCATCAGAACATCCAGAAATTGTTGAAAAGATGAAGCAGATCATGAAAGAGGCCCATACGCCTTCGGAGATTTTCCCCTTTGTGGACGAGGCGTAGTTTTTACCCGTTGTGCATAATTAAAATATACGTTTGTGCAAAAACGTCATTTCGAGTCCCGACTTGTCGGGACGAGAAATCTTTTAAAAGATTCCTCATCCCGCTGTGGCGGGATTCGGAATGACAATTACAATAACCACATAGAATTAGAACAATTTCACAAATGAATTATGCACAACGGGTTTATTTAATAAAAATTTACTATCAAGTCACCCTGAGTATAGTTGAGGGGTGACTTGAGATCATTCTTTCCTGCTAGATGGAACTTATCAGGACTTTTTTGATTATTTTTACGTAATAATTAAGATAAATCCATTGTGAGATACTTTTTAAATCTTTATAAATTTAGCCAAATTTTCATTGCAAAAAGAGTTTCCAGTTATTAAAATTTTTTAAA
>CAYLYM010000089.1:0-16340 GCA_964387645.1 uncultured Calditrichaceae bacterium
CGGGTGGCGGAATTGGTAGACGCCTGGGACTTAAAATCCCATGGGCCGTTAGGCCCGTGCCGGTTCGAGTCCGGCCCCGGGTACTAAGGATTTAAGAAAAAAGAAATAAGAATTAAGAAATAAGAAAAGAGAAGTAAGGATTAAGGCTGGTTAGATCAAAGTCTAATCAGCTTTTTTATTTGGGTAGAGAGTGGCTGGGTAATATTGAAATTGATAAAGAATTTTTAGTTGGTTTAAGTTGTACCAGTTTTTCCACACTCTGGTTTGAATAAGGGTTCTGCGAGTAGTGAAACTTCTGGTTCCAATTACCTGAGATTGTTGGTTTTTCTTCTAAAGGATTTACGTAATTTCCTTTTCATGTTTGTCATTGGCAACAAAATGTTCAAAAAATACTGGATAAAACTTTTCATTTAATTAAATATATCCGGATTCATACCTCAAATGCCCTGTGTTCACAAGGGAGATCCCGATCAAAAGACCTCCCGAATATAATTTATTTTATGTGGAGAGAATCTCGATAGTCAGAAATTATACTTTGGCGATTCAGTATTAATAAAATTTGATAATGCCGCAGTTGGAGTGGTTTTTTTTAATAAAACTTCCATGAAATATTTCAGAAAATGGTTAATCGGGTTGCCTTGTAGAGTCATTAATAATTCAATCAAGTTGGATCACTCTTCAGTTTTCATTAAATTAGAATATTATATTTATTTTGTCTGAAGCTTTACCGTTGGTAAATTTTACTTGATTTTAATGCTGAATTTGCTCGGTAAAAAAATTGAAAGGAATTTTGAATGACCCTCCAGTTTGTTGATTGGATTTCAATTATCATCTTTTTTCTAATTTCCCTTATTGTTGGAATTAGTGTTTCAAAAAAAGCGGGTTCAAGTGCAGCTGAATTTTTTGCTTCAGGACGTAGTATGCCCTGGTGGTTGTTGGGTATCTCAATGGTTGCGACAACTTTTTCGGCAGACACTCCCAACCTGGTTACGGATCTTGTTCGTAATCATGGTGTAGCAGGTAACTGGATGTGGTGGGCATTTCTATTAACTGGTATGGTAACGGTGTTTATTTATGCCAAATTGTGGCGCCGATCGGAAGTACTCACAGATATTGAGTTTTATGAGTTGCGCTATAGTGGAAAGACGGCCGCATTTTTGCGCGGTTTCCGGGCTCTGTATTTAGGGGTATTTTTCAACATAGTTATTATGGCTACCGTTTTGCTTGCGGCTATCAAAATTGGCGGAGTGATGTTAGGTATTTCACCTTACACTACCGTGATCTTGACCTCGGTAATTGTGGTGATTTATACCATGTTAGGCGGTTTGCGTGGAGTTCTCATTACAGATTTCATCCAGTTTTTAATTGCCATGATAGGGAGTGTATATGCGGCAGTAGTAGTGGTGAATTTACCTGAAATTGGCGGGCTGTCAAATTTACTCTCTCATCCCAATGTTCATAGAAGTATTTCGGTTCTTCCAGACTTTTCTAATACTTCATTGTTGATAACTGTTTTCATTATCCCATTAGCGGTTCAGTGGTGGAGTGTCTGGTATCCTGGAGCTGAGCCGGGAGGAGGAGGGTATATCGCACAGCGAATGCTGGCTGCGAAGGATGAAAAGCATGCTATAGGAGCTACGTTACTTTTTAACTTCGCCCATTATGCTTTACGGCCGTGGCCCTGGATATTGGTGGCTCTGGCTTCTATGGTAGTATTTCCTGACTTGAATGCTTTAAAATCAGCTTTTCCCAATATTCCCTCAGACATCGTTAAGAATGATTTGGCCTATTCAGCAATGTTAACCTATTTACCTAACGGACTTTTAGGTATAGTTGTAGCTTCCCTTATTGCTGCAGTAATGTCTACGATTTCAACGCATCTGAATTGGGGGGCTTCATATGTGGTGAATGATTTTTATAAAAGGTTTATAAAAAATGATGCTTCTGAGAGTGAGCTGGTTTTGGTGGGCAAAGCCAGTGTGCTTGGGCTCATGGTTCTATCGGCTATCCTGGCACTGTTCTTAAGTAATGCTCTCCAGGCTTTCCATATTTTACTTCAGATTGGGGCTGGAACAGGTCTACTTTTTCTGCTTCGCTGGTTTTGGTGGAGGATAAATGCCGCCAGTGAAATTTCAGCTATGGTTATTTCTTTTTTGGTGGCAGTTTATTTTGAGTTTATACACGATAGTCTGGGCCTTCCTGTTTTAATTGAATGGCAGAGATTGGTGATTGGCGTAGGAATTACCACTATTGGCTGGATTTTGGTTACTCTTTTGACCAAACCGACCGATCAAAAGACATTGCTTCGTTTTTACAAAAAAGTTTATCCAGGTGGCCCTGGATGGAGACATGTCCTGGAAGTAGCCCGGACTGAAGGTGAAGAGGTAGGAGAACTGCTGTCTAAGAAATGGGATATGCCAACGGCCATATTAGCTGTTTTCTGGGGATTGGTATTTATTTATGGAGGATTGTTCGGCATTGGATTCTGGTTGTATTCAAATACAGGTCCGGCTATAATATCTACGATCGTTTCGGTAATTGCGGTACTCTTTTTAATCAAACTATGGAATAAACTACAATTTCATTAAATTTGATAAATACGCTTTATTTTATGACAACAAGTGGCTTTAAACGACAATAAATAATTCTTTTATATGGAACTGAGTTGGGCAATGGTGATATTTTGACCAGAGCAAAGTGCAGATGCTAAAAAAATGGAAGAAGTGTTTTGTTTTTTTTTATTAAATGCCGAACCATATTAGCAAGAGAATAAATATGAGAAGATATTGTTATGATAAAACTTTTTATTAATCAGATAGGGATGTGTTCTGCGTAACTGAGTAAAATAATTTTTTCAAACAAAAAACTGGTTGAATTCTAATGAAACAGTTAAAATTCTTTTTTCATTTTTTTTTCACGCTCATTATTATTATTCAGTTAACCCAGGCGAAAGATCGTCAGAATCAAATTAGCCTGATACCATTGCCATCAAAAGTGAAAGTGAAAAAAGGAGAATTTGTTCTGTCTCCATCCACAACTATCTGGATTGATTCAGATGACGAGCGAGTGCACCAGGTTGGTATTTATCTTTCTAAAATGATTCAGCCCGCTACGGCATTTAAACTCACTGTGCAACAGGTTGCATCAGGCCAAAAAGTAAAAAATGGAATCTATTTGACAACCCGAAAAGCCAAAAAAAGTTTGGGCGAGGAGGGTTATTATCTGGAGGTGAAGAAAAATTTAGTTACATTGCGAGCAAATACTGCGGCTGGCTTATTTTATGGAGTACAAACTATTCGGCAGCTACTACCAGTTGAAATTGAGAGACAGGAAAAGGTCAAAGATAAGATAGATTGGAAAATTCCCTGCGTTCAAATAGAAGATAAACCGCGTTATCAGTGGCGTGGAATGCATCTGGATGTATGCCGGCACTTTATGCCCAAAGAATTTATCAAGAGGTATATCGATTATATCGCCATGCACAAAATGAATGTGTTTCACTGGCATTTAACCGAAGATCAGGGTTGGAGAATAGAAATTAAAAAATATCCAAGATTAACCAAGATCGGTGCATGGCGGAAGGAAACTTTAGTAGGACATTATGAAACTACCCCGCAAATTTTTGATGGAAAACCTCATGGCGGTTTTTATACTCAGGAAGATATTAAAGAAATTGTATCTTATGCTAAAAGCCGATTTGTAACAATTGTTCCAGAAATTGAAATGCCAGGACATGCATTGGCAGCATTGGCGGCATATCCAGAACTCTCTTGCACAGGTGGCCCGTTCGAAGTGAGGACATTGTGGGGAATAGAAGAGAATGTTTATTGTGCTGGTAAAGAAGAAACCTTTGAATTTCTGGAAAATGTCTTGAGCGAAGTGATGGAATTATTCCCATCCAAATACATTCACATAGGTGGTGATGAATGCCCAAAGACTCGTTGGAAAGAATGCCCCTTATGTCAGGAACGAATAAAGCAAGAAGGTTTGAAAGATGAACACGAATTACAAAGCTATTTTATCAGACGGATAGAAAAGTTTCTCAATTCCCATGGTCGTAAATTGATCGGCTGGGATGAAATTCTGGAAGGCGGTCTTGCACCGGATGCCACGGTAATGTCCTGGCGGGGAACCGCTGGCGGTATTGCAGCGGCCAGACAACATCATGATGTCATCATGACTCCTGGAACTCACTGCTATTTTGACCATTATCAGGGTGATCCTGATTTCGAGCCACTGGCAATTGGAGGGTTTACACCACTGGAAAAAGTTTATTCTTTCGAGCCCACCCCGGAGGAACTTACCAAAGATGAAGCCAGACATATTCTGGGCGCGCAGGGAAATGTCTGGACGGAATATATGGCAACCCCAAAACATGTTGAATACATGGTATTTCCCAGAATCGCTGCTTTGTCTGAAGTGCTCTGGTCTCCGGCTGAAAAAAAAGATTGGGCAGATTTCTGCCGAAGAATGGATTTGCAATACAAACGGTATGAATTGTTAGGTATAAACTATTCCAGAAGTGCATTCAATGCTTATCCCTGGTCGATTGTGGATACCACAAAAGGCACCATGCGAGTAGAATTCCGGTATCAATTAAAGGATCCGGAAATCCGTTACACCCTGGATGGTAGTAATCCAGGACCACAGACAAAACTATATACAAAGCCTTTTCAACTGCAAAATACGGCCGTAGTGAAAGTTGGAATTTTTAAAGGAGATTCTTTATTAGGCAATATTATTGAGAGAAAATTTTACGTGCATAAAGCCCTGTCAAAAAAGGTCAAAATAACTTCTCCTGAGGCTGACTTGATTCATTCCCAAAATTTGGTTAAGTTAACAGATGGGATGAAAGGCACATTAAGATATCGCAATGGATTGTGGACTGAGTTTTCTGATATGAACATTGAAGCAGAAATTAATCTGGGTAAAGTTTTATCCATCCAAAAAATCAATATCGGATTTTTAAATAATCCAATTGCTCGCATATTCTGGCCTGCCACTGTAGAGTTTTTAGCATCGAAAGATGGGCAGAATTATCAGACAGTTGCTAGCTTCGAAGTGAAAAATCAAGAGGAGGCAGGTGGACCCAAAATTAAAAATATTGAGAAAACCTTTCCAAAGATAGAAGCTCAATTTGTGAAAATCGCATTTACGAAATATCAACCGTCAAACCAAAATTCCGATAAAAATAATAAACGGTCGCGGATTTTTGTCGATGAAATTATTGTTCAGTAACTGTTCTTGTTCAGGAATAAAATTAATATATGGAGGAATGGAAGAAAGATGAAACCCAGTTTACTCATTCTTGCTGCAGGAATTGGCAGTCGATATGGCGGTATAAAGCAATTGGATGCTTTTGGGCCGGGTGGAGAAACGCTGATGGATTATTCCATATACGATGCCAAAAATGCCGGTTTCGACAAAGTGACATTTGTGATCAGAAAAGCCATTGAGAAAGACTTTAAAGAAATTTTAGCAAGGAGATTGGAAGATAAAATAGAAATACATTATGTTTTTCAAGAATTAGAGGACATACCTCAGGGTTTTCAAGTTCCGCCCGATCGGGTAAAACCATGGGGAACCGGACATGCTGTTCTCTCTGCTGCTGATGCTATTCAAGAACCTTTTTTAGTTTTGAACGCAGATGATTTTTATGGCGCTGAATCTTTCAAAATTGCTTTTAATTACCTATCCAATCTGCAAAATGATGACCGCAAATATTGTATTATCGGATATGAACTTGCCAAAACCCTTTCTAAGCATGGCCCTGTTTCCCGTGCCATCTGCGAAACAGATAGCCATGGTAACCTCGTACAAATTGTTGAGTGTCTAAAAATCTGGGAACAGGATGGTCAAATAGTTTATGAAGATGATGGTAAAATCATCAACGTTATGGGCGATCCACTTGTTTCCATGAATATGATGGGTTTTACGCCTTCTATTTTTAATCAGCTTCGCGACCGCTTTGAAAAATTTTTAAAAGAATCTGGTAAAAATATCAAGGCAGAATTTTTATTACCAAATGTTCTCAATGATGTCGTTCGGAATAAGGAAGCAGTTGTTAAGGTGTTGCCTTCACGTGCAAAGTGGTTTGGTGTGACCTATCCGGAAGATAGAAAAAATGTGATTGCCAATATTAGAAAATTGATTGAGGAAGGACGTTATCCTGAGAAGCTTTGGGAAAATTAAAAATTTTTAAAAAATGGTATTTAATTTAAAACAGATTGTAGAACAATTTTCCATCGAAGGCCATTATTTGTCCGGTGAACCGTTTGGTTCGGGACATATTAATGATACTTTTATTATTCACACATCCGATCGTAGGTACAGAAAATTGTTGTTGCAGCGAGTGAACCATCATGTATTTAAGAATGTTCCGCAATTAATGAAAAATTTTGAATTGGTTACACGGCATATTAAGAAAAAAATTGAGGAAGAAAAAGATTTAAGATTTGAAAAATGTTGTTATGTTTACATCCCGACAAAAAATTCATCTTCTTACTATAAGGACTCGGATGGAAATTTCTGGCGTTTGGTGCCATTCATTGAAAATAGTCATTCTTATAATGTTGTTAACAATCCTGATCTTGCTTATAAAGGAGGATGGATTTTTGGAAAATTTCTGGCATGGGTAACTGATCTATCGCCGGATCAATTTTTCGAAACAATTCCACATTTTCATGATGTCGAGAAACGTCTTTTGTGGTTTGATGAGGCGGTGGAAAGAGATCCGCTGGGACGGGTTAAGGAGGTTCAAAGTGAAATAGAATTTGTAAGGCAGCGACAGGACGAGATGAAAATTATTCAAAAACTTGGACGCGAAGGTAGAATACCGTTAAGGGTTACCCATAACGATACCAAATTTAACAATATTCTTTTCGATACGAATGATAATCCCCTATGTGTAGTGGATTTGGATACTGTAATGCCTGGATATGTCCATTTTGATTTTGGCGATGCCATTCGCATTTGTGCTAATCGGGCTGCAGAAGATGAGCCCGATTTGGATAAGATTCAGTTTGATCTGGAATTATTTAAAGCTTTTGCTAAAGGATATTTAAAAGAAACCCGCCAATATTTAAACCAGACAGAAATCGATTATCTTGCATTTTCATCAAAATTAATGACCTTTATAATGGGCCTTCGATTTTTAACTGATTATGTGGATGGTGACCATTATTATAAAATTCACCATCCCAAACACAACCTTCAAAGGGCTCGAGCTCAATTTACCTTGTTAAAGAGAATGGAAGAGAATTATGAGAAAATGCGGGAAATTATATTTCAATTAAATAATAATACCACAGATTAACAAGAATTCATTATATTTTCAATCTGATATATTTTATTGGAAATTATCAGATAAGAACAATTCTAAATTCAGGATGATAAAAAAGTCAGAGACTAATAAAGGTAAAATATGAGCAAAAATAAAAAATCAAGTCTCAGCCCTGTTGAACGAATTGCTTTAAAAAGGTCAATTTTTAAAGATCTTTATCCATTCAAAGAAAAAATAAGAACTATTGTGGTAGATAATTTTCCTGATCTGGGTAAATTAACTGCTTTACGGTTTCTTGAATGGATCCAAATGAATCCAGGAGGCGTTATTTCATTGCCTACAGGAAAAACCCCAGAATATTTTATTAAATGGACTACCTATTATTTAAAAAACTGGAAAAATCCGGAAGTTCAAAAAGAACTTGAGGAAAATGGTCTGAATCCAGACATTCGCCCTGATATGGGAAGTCTTTATTTTGTACAAATTGATGAATTCTATCCGATTAATCCCAATCAACATAATAGTTTTTACTTCTATGTGAATTATTTTTACATTCAGGGTTTTGGTCTGGATCCAACCAAGGCCCTACTGATAGATTGTTCTAAAATTGGTATTCCACCTGGAGAAACCCTGAACTCCATTTGGCCGGAGAAACATGTCGATCTATCATTACGATATCGGTCGGCTACGACTAAATTAGAGCAAAAACAAAAAGATGTTCTGCATCGGATAGATCAATGGTGCCAGGAATATGAGGAGAAAATTCGGAATATGGGTGGGATTGGTTTTTTTCTGGGAGGAATTGGTCCTGATGGACATATTGGATTTAATGTGCGTGGATCTGACCACTTTTCTACAACGCGCCTTACGGCAACGAATTATGAAACTCAGGCCGCTGCTGCTACCGATTTAGGTGGTATTGAAGTGGCCCGTAAACGACTGGTAATTACCATTGGATTGGGAACTATCACTTTTAATCCGAATTGTGTTGCTATTATTATTGCAGCTGGTGATACCAAAGCAAGAGTAGTAGCAGATGCCATACAGAATGAGCCAAGTATTCTATATCCGGCAACAGCCCTTCAAAAACTTCCAAATGCTCGTTTTTATATTACTCAGGGTGCTGCAAAATACTTGGAAGCACGTCAATATCAGATTTTGAGTAAGACGCCTCAGTTGAACGAAGAACAAATAGATAAACTGGTTATTGATTTAGCTTATAAATCTCGTAAAAGAATTTTAGATTTATCCGAGAAAGATTTCCAGAATGATTATTTAGCCAGCCTGATACTGAAAAAAACGGACGAAAAATTAAAGAATATTCTTATTGGAGTAAGGAACCGGATTGTCCAGAAAATTGAAAAGGGCACTCAAATATTATCGGGCAAGCGGTTTTTACACACTGAACCGCATCACGATGATATTATGTTAGGTTGTCTGCCTTATGTAGTACGGCATGTACGAAGAGCAGACAATTATCACTGGTTTGCCTGCATGACTAGTGGTTTTACGTCTGTGACTAACCAATTTATGTTGGACCAACTTGGATGCGTGGAAAAGTTTTTGGATAGAGTTGAATTCAAAAATTTAAAAGCTCAGGGTTACTTTGAACCTGATAATGAAATCGGTCGAAATAGAGACATCTGGCAATATTTAGACGGTGTGGCGGCTAATGATGAGGAAATGAAAAAGGAAGGTGTTGCTCGCAGGATGCTTCGCAATTTAATGATTGTTTTGGAAGAAGATGATTTTGAAAACCTGAAAAACAGAATTCAAGAATTAAAACACTACTTTGTTACGCAATACCCTGGAAAGAAGGATCCTGAATATATTCAACTCTTAAAAGGATTATGTCGGGAATGGGAAGCGGAATGTTTATGGGGGTACTTTGGATGGGATTGTCAATATATGAAACATCTCCGACTGGGTTTCTACACAGGTGATATTTTTACCGAAGAGCCAACCATTGATCGAGATGTGACACCCATTTTAAATCTCCTTGAGCAGGTAAATCCGGATGTGGTCACCGTAGCCTTTGATCCTGAGGCTAGTGGACCAGATACACATTATAAAGTGCTTCAAGCGATTGCAGAAGCCTTGAAAAAGCACGAGGAGAAAACAGGACGTTCTGATATTAAGGTCTGTGGTTACCGTAATGTTTGGTATCGATTTCACCCGGCTGAAGCAAATATTTTTGTGCCGGTATCATTGAATATGTTTGCAACCATGCAAAATGCTTTTCTCAACTCCTTTATCTCGCAGCGGGATGCTTCTTTTCCAAGTTATGAACATGATGGACCATTCTCTGAATTGGCACAAAAGATTCAGGTAGAGCAGTATCAGAAATTGAAAATATGTCTGGGAAGAGAATGGTTTTATGAACATAAAAGTCCGTTAATTCGGGCTACCAGGGGATTTGTCTTTTTACGAGAAATGAATTTGGAAGAATTTTATCATACAACGCGAGCTTTGCGGCGCACAACCGAAAACCGATAAGCAAAAACATCTACGAATTTTCGTGAAACAATATGGGAAAATGAAATGATTTATAAAAATTAAGATAGTATTGTTCGACAATTCTAGCAAATAATTAATTTGATTTCTTATTTTATTTTTTTTATTTTCAATTGAATTGGAAATAAAGATATTTGCACATTGAAATTTGAAATCAGTTGTGTATTGAATCTTTCGGTTAAATGTTCTGATTATTTTATCGTCCAAAATAGCAGGAATACCTTGAAGTAGTATCTTTACCCCAGCAAAATTTTAATTTATTAAAAAATAAAATTGATATTGCCTAAAAAAAGAAGTAATCTGTTGTGTGAAAAAATAATAGGTCTTTTAACGAATAGTTTTTCAGAGAAGTAATTCCCACTATGAGCGAGGAATAACTTTAATTCGCGCTTCAGTAAGCTCTGAACCTTAATGTGAAATTTAATTGAGTAAAGACACCTGTTATAAATTTATTGCGCGTGACAAGTTAGAAATAAGAAATCTTTTTAACTATTAGAATTGTTACTTAAGATAAGGGGGAGTATGATGGATTTAATTGTAGAAAATCCACGGCTTGTTGATTCGGCTGAAATTGTTGTGGGAATTCCTTCATTGAACGAAGCAGATAATATTGCTTATCCTACCGATGTGGCCAGCCGTGGTCTGGTGGAGTTTTTTCCCAATAAAAAGGCTGTAATCATTAATGCTGATAATCATTCAACAGATGGCACCAAAGATGCTTTTTTAAAGACACCTACGAAAGTTCCAAAAGTTTATATTTCCACTCCTCCTGGAGTAGTTGGAAAAGGAATTAATGTAAGAAATATTTTAAGAGCATCAATTGAATTAGGAGCTAAGGCTATCATTCTCGTTGAAGCAGATCTGAGAAGCATAACTACAAGTTGGATTCGATATTTATATGAGCCGTTGGCGGGAGGATTTGATTTTGTAACCCCGATTTACGTTCGTCACAAATATGATGGTACCATTACCAATCATATTGCTTATCCTTTGTTGCGGGCTTTGTTTGGTTTACGTGTGCGCCAACCTAATGGAGGAGATTTTGGTATTTCAGGAAAATTAGCCCGAGCGTTGCTTTCGGAAAAAATATGGAATGATAATATCGCCAACTATGGAATTGATCTCTGGATGTCCACAATAGCCATTGCCAGGCATTTTAGAGTGTGTCAGGCGTTTTTAGCAACTCCCAAAGTCCACCGTCCGGAAGACCCCTCTTCTGATCTTTCTACTATGTTTAAACAAGTTGTAGCCACTATGTTTGATCTAATGATAGAATTTGAATACATCTGGAAAGATACTTATGAAAGTCGACCCAGCAGTATTTTTGGATTTGGATTGGGCGTGGTTGAAAAACCTCAGACCGTTGCAATTAATACCGATAGATTATTTAAAGAGTTCAGAAAAGGTTATGAGAAATATGGCAAAATCTGGCGGCAAATTATTCCTTTGCCTGAATTTAGACAAATTGAAGATGCGCTTAAAATTGAATCGAAAGAAAATTTTTACTATCACAGTAGTTTATGGGCCAGAATTCTTTTTTCTTTTGCTGTGGCCTATAAGAATAATGAAATAGATCGGAATCTAATTTTAGAAGCGCTTATTCCCTTCTATTATTCTCGAATTCTTTCCTATGTGATGAAAACACGAAACCAGGATACTCGTGAATCAGAAGAATATTTGGAAAATATCACACGGGTATTTGAATCTGAAAAATATTACCTGATTCAGAGGTGGGATGAAAAGCTGATGCATAAAATGTTATTTAAATAAAGTTTTAAAACGAAGGTACTTGTTTAGATAAAAGACAAATTGTAGCGCGATTTGCCGAATTGTCTTACATGACTATATTTTAAACCATTTTAATGATTTTCTCTTCGACATTTACGAATTCTCATGAATCAGTTTTCCTACAACTTTCCCCATACCCTGTTATGTGAACTCCCTTGAATTTTATCGATCTTATCGATATTTGATTCAAATTAAAAAAGGTGAGGTTCAATTTCTCCCTCTTTTTAAATATATTGTTTGTGGTAGTTCGCCAGAGAGTTTCGTTGTTTTATTTCTTCAGAATCATTTTCTTAACCCAGATTTAATAATTTTCATCAAAAAGCGCTCATTTTCAAGGGAATTAGATCCGCAACATATTGTTTTTATTGAATCGAGTAATTTCTTAATTATATTTATTTCAGTATAAATCTAAAATTACATTAGCAGTCTAATCTAAATTACATTCCTGCCTGAAATGTTAGAATAAAATGCCTCAATGGAGCCAGGGCACCCACGAGATCAACATAATTATATCGTAATAAATTATTGATCTGCAATGAAGTGGAACAAGGCAATTGTCCTAAACGGAAATTGGTGAGAAATTGTACATCCACAACATGAACTGGGACTCGTTTTTCCGCATCGGGAATTAACAAGGCCAACCTTTCATCAATGCGATCATATTTGCTAATATATCGGTAATCTAAACCCAGGTGGAAGATATAAAAATTGAATTGTAGATTACTTTGCAAAAGGTGGCGTGGCCGGAAAATTAAAAATTGGTCGTTTTCCAAATCTCTTGGGTCAACATAAGTGTAGCCAAGCCGATATTGAATTTTTTTATTCCAAATCCCGCCATTTAGATTTAGTTCTATTCCCTGTATACGGGCTTTAGTGATGTTCTGGAACTGTACTTGTAGTGATTTTTGAAAAGTACCTTCGATTAAATCGGCATAGCGGTTGTAGAATGTGGCTAAATCGGTAGCTATCCATGGAGTCAAGATTTGGTTCCATCCGATTTCGAAAGAGAAACTTTTTTCTGCCCGAAGATTGGTATTTGGCACCACGCGAAATCCTCCGGCTGAAGTAGAAGTAAAAGCTTCGGCAATGGAAGGCGCCCTGAAACCAAAACCAATAGAAGACCTGAGTGCGCCGCCGGAAAAAGGCTTAAATACTATTCCTACTTTGGGGTTGAATCGGTAGTCGGATTTTACCGAATCCAAAGTAAAATAGTCGAATCTTACTCCAAAATTGCCTTTTAACCTTTTAGATAACTCCCATTCCCCCTGAATGTAAGCAGCGCTGCCATAACCGTTTCGATTTCCAAAGATGTTAGAAGTTGCAGAATTCCAGGTGCCTTCCAGACCTGTGGTTAAAAAAATACTTCCTATCTGAGAATTAAATTGAATTTCTGTATTTAAATTTTTTGAAGTAGAGATGTTTCCACTACCTTTTGAGACATTATCTTCGAAGTGATTATGATACCAGATACCTCGAATGGTCAAATAACGGTTTTTATTAAGGATATAGCGATAGTTTCCTGATAGATAATACCGCTGAGTTTCCACCCGATCATCCCTTTGCTCGAGCGGTGGTTGCAGCGCATGATTTAAATCTTGCCAGTAAAGAAAATTGCCCCTCTTTTTCGTCATAAAGTTTCCGGAAATGGTTAGGTGCTGAAAAGGCGAAATGTCCCATTGCAAACTGCCATTTACCGAATGCCTCTGAAACCAGTCGTTCTGTCGGTAACCATCATCTTGATCCCTTGATCCGCCCAACATGACACCTAAATTTTTTATCTTTTGCGAAAAGAGTACACTGGAACCATTCAAAAATCGATTCTTTTCTGTCCACTTCCATTGAGAAAAAGAAGGTTCGGAATAAATCCCGCCATAAATCTTAAAATAAAAATGAGTTCCTGGTTCGATGCCGCAGGTAATAATATTCACAACACCTCCTAATGCGCTGGAACCGTAAAGGGCAGAACCAGCCCCTTTCAATACCTCCACATGATCAATTAGGTAAACCGGAATTGTTTCAAAGTTGATTTCCCGGGTATCCCCTGTTAAGAAAGGTACTCCATCTAACAAGAAAAGTACCCGGCTACCCACGCCGCGGCTATATCCGCTCGATCCCCGAATATTCACTTGAGAGGAATTTAAATTGACTCCGCTAATGTATTGTAGCGCCTTATCTAGGGTAATTATATTTCGCAGTTCGATTTCTTTTCTGCCCAGAGTGCTAATGCTGACAGGAACATCCTGTAGGTTTTGTTTATGTTTGCTGGCAGTAACCACTACTGGTTCTCCCTGGAGGGGGGAAGGTTTTAATTTTACCGTGCCAAGATCATAATGATAATCTTTCACGACAGTCACGGGTATTTCTTTCTGTTCGTAACCGATGACAGAAATGGTAACAACATATTTCCCCTTTGGTATCTTTTCGATCAGAAATTCTCCGTTCAGGTTCGTAGTACTTCCAAGTATTGTTCCTTTGAGGTAAACATTTGCACCAATCAGGGGATGAAGTTTCTCGTTCACAATTTTACCTTTGATATTGGCAGTCTGGAGGTAGGATAAGAAAGAAAAAAGAATAGCTATACTTGTTGGAATAGCCTTTAATTTGATTCTCATTTGATACTCGGTTTCATTAATTTAGCATGAGTCCAAATTTGTTCTTAATACATGTTTTGAATAGGATAATCCTATTCCTTATCTACTATCAGGATAATTTTCCTTATTTCAATAAAATCATTTTCTTTGTGTCTTCAAAATGTGGAGTTGTCAGCCGGTAAAAATAAACCCCACCAGGAAGTAATTCGGCATTCCAACGAATTTCATGGTGGCCAGCTTTCATATTTCTATGAATCAGTGTGCATAGTTTTTGTCCTTTAACGTTGAATACCGATAATTCTACCTGATCACTTACTGGCAATTCGAATTCAATTGTAGTCATCGGATTAAATGGATTGGGATAATTTTGATATAAAGAGAATCCGGTGATAGGATGAACTATTTTTTTCTTCGGTACTATGGTCAGTGGAATTTTATTAAATTCAATTACATTACCGTTGGGGAAGGCGCCAAAAAGTCCTAATTCGGCGCCATTTTGGTTTTTGTCGGGGTTAAGAAAACCGGACAAAAACATGACCATGGCGCTATCGGCATAGCTGGAAAGATCAACGTGGAAAGTAGCCAGTAAACTGTCTCCGCTAGCATTGGTCATATCAAAATTATAAGTCCCGGGAGCAAGCGAGATGTAATTTGATATTTCACCATAACTTAGATTGTCGATCAAAATGGTTTGTGATCCGATTTGAATGTCAATGGTAGGAGCATCCGTAACTCCGTGGATGAGAATAAACTGGACCTCACCTGGATTAGTGGACTTATCTCGTGCGGCATCGGTAAGAGAAACATCCAACGAAATGTCCCTTCCATCAGGATTGGGTGCAAATTTTTGAGGATCGATTACACCTCTGACAACTCCGGCATAAATTTTTCCGTTTTCCAGTGTGATAGGGTAATTTAAAACCACTGGACCATTTGTCTTTAAAATTTCAACAACTAAGGGTAAGCCGCCAAGAGCGTTTACCATGGGTAAGGCGGATCGGAATGGAACACTATCAATTCTGACCACTTCTACCCCGAGTAAAGTGATTCTTACATCGGCCAGCGTCATTTCTGGATCGGCTATATTATGTATTGCTTGTAATTTGGGTGCGTCCTGTGCGTAAATAAAACCAGAAAGAAAAATAATGATTACAATAAACTTAAAAACTGAATTTAATTTATAAAACATAGTGACCTCCTCGTTTGATGAGGTTGATTTGAAAATTCTTAGGTGTTGAAGACTTCTTTTCTTTTATGTGAATTAATATTGATAATAAATTTTAATAAAACAAATTAATTTAAGATTGTTTAATTTAAATTTTTTAAAATCGTTATTAATTAAAAAGGTTGAATTGGTAATTGTTTGAAATCAGCTAAAATAATTATGTTTTTTAATAATTGACCTTCAACAATTGTAAAAGAGGAAGGAAGAGAATCTGAATCGGTATCGTACTGACCAACTGCCTGCCAATCTTCCAAAATATTGGGACCATAACGATGGGCAACGACCAGATAATCATAAGTACCAGGCGGTAATTCAAATTCGAATTCGGCTTGATCTACATAAAAAGGAATCCAGGTAGTATCCACAGTAATTGGCGGGTATGCATAAGCTTGTTGGGTGATGATCTCTACAAATATATTTTCAGGAGGGAAATTTTTAAATGCGACAAGGCGCAAGTCATATAAACTATCTGGAGGCGGCCAGTTCTGGAACAAGATGGTTCCCTCGATACCAGTTATTTCGGGAACATTTTCGTCAGGAGCCAAACCCTGATCGCAGCTTAACCAGAATATGCAGAAGAGTGATATAATCAGAAATATTTTCATTTAAAAATTCTTTTAAATTGTATTTTAATTTAATGTTTTAAAGTATTATGGTCAAGTCATACATTGGTCCTATGAAATTAACTTTCCAATGAATCGACTATTTCTTAACCAGGATAGTAATTGAAGCCCCATTTTAATTGTTTTCCATGAAATTGGGTGAAAGCGATATAATAGAATCGAGGGATTATGAGAGGGTTTTTTGGAAGTTGTGTGGTGTATACAGTATGTTAACATAAGTTCTTTATAAGGAAAAGCCCGGTTTTAAAAGGACTTTGCTTGACTTTTCTAAATTATTTCCCACCAAAATAGTCATAGTGAGCTTCTGTCCGCCTGTC
>CAYLYM010000090.1:0-14484 GCA_964387645.1 uncultured Calditrichaceae bacterium
ACAGCCGACACTATTCAGGAAGTAAGAAAAACATCAGAACTTGCTTCTGAAAAAGCGGATGAAGTCACTCAAAAATCCAGAAAATCGATGGAAGTCACCCGCCTGGGAGAACAGACAGTTGAGGAAACCATTGAAGGCATGAATAAAATTCGAGAGCAAATGGAAGCTATAGCTGAAAGCATTCTAAAACTAAGCGAGCAAAGTCAAGCCATTGGGAACATTATGACGACAGTGAGTGACCTGGCAGAGCAAACTAATTTATTAGCGATAAATGCTGCAATCGAAGCAGCCAAAGCTGGAGACCAGGGTAAAGGATTTGCGGTCGTTGCCCAGGAAGTTCGAAGTCTTGCTGAACAATCCAAAGAAGCTACAGAACAAGTAAGAATCCTTTTAAAAGAAATACAAAATGCTACAAGTTCAGCCGTAATGGCAACTGAACAAGGCAGCAAAGCTGTAGAAGAAGGTGTAAAGTTATCGGAGAAATCTGGCTCCTCCATAAAAACTTTAGCTGAAATATTGGAAAATACTGTGGACACCTTTCTGCAGATAGCAAATTCCAATAAAGAGCAGTTGGTCGGAGTGGAACAAGTAACCCAGGCGCTTGAGGATATCCAACAGGCTACTTCTCAAAATTTAGAGAGCATGCGACAAATGGAAGAGGGAGCACATAATCTGAAAGAATTGGGATTAAAGCTGACTCAATTAGCGGAAAAATATCGGATTTAAACAGGAGACAGCCTCTTGGTTGGAAACGATGAAAAATTTTTAAAAGAATTGCTTGAAACTTTTCAGGTTGAAGCCCGAGAATATATCAACAGAATGGCCAATAGTCTACTTCAATTAGAGCAGGAACCCGATAAAAACGTGAATGGGGAAATTATTGAGACTATTTTTCGAGATGCTCATAGTCTTAAGGGGGCAGCCCGTGCCATTGAGTTAAACGAAATCGAACATATCTGTCAGGCTCTGGAAGATATTTTCTCTGGTTTAAAGTCGAATTTAAATTCGGAAAAGATCAATCTGCCGACTGAAATATTTGATACATTACATCAGGCTTTGGATACCATTCAATTATTTCTTGAGTATCCCAATACCGATACTTCAAAAGCTGAACAAATAGTAACTTCCCTAAAAAATTTAATCCCAATTATAGAAAAAAGTGTTAATAAAAAAATTAAACCCAAACAGGCTAATAATGATCTTTTGCCAAAGGGATTAAATATTGATTCTGAATCCCAACCTTATTCCCCTCAAAAATCCGAACCAGTTGAAGAACCTAAAAATGATCTTCCAATTCAAACTGAAGAAAAAATTAAAAGACCTAAACCTGCTGGAATAAATCATATTTCATCCGATACAGTTCGTATCTCACAAGCCAAATTAGATAGCCTTCTACTACGAGCAGAGGAAATGGTTTCAGTAAAACTCATTACTTTTCAACTCGCTATAAAACTACGGGAGTTGAAAAGAAAATTTGAATACATGAGAAAACAAAATGAACAGTTTTATAATTACATTATAAATAAATATTCTAAAAAAAATTCACATCATTCATCTGAATCAATAGAGATCGAAAAATCAAAAAAATTTATAAGCTGGAAGCAGGCCTACCTAAAAAAGTTAGAAAGTCAATTGATTGATATTGTTAGATCGTTTGAACAAGATCGACGTTTTGTATCATTTTTAGTAGACAATCTACTTGAAGATACTAAAAAGGCAATCATGCTTCCTTTTTCCTGGTTATTCGAAACTTTTCCCAAAACAGTAAGAGAAATTGCACGGTCTTTAAATAAAAAAGTAAAAATTGAAATCACAGGTGGTGAGGTAGAAATTGACAAACGAATTCTTGAAGAGATAAAAGACCCGTTGATTCATCTCATACGTAACGCCATCGATCATGGCATTGAAAGTCCCGAGGTACGCCTGCAAAAAAATAAATCGGTAGAGGGTCTCATAAAACTTTCTGTCAATCAAATTGGGGGAGGAAAAGTAGAAATTCGTTTGGAAGATGATGGGGCAGGCATAGATCTGAATAAAATTAAAAAAATTGGCATTGAACTAGAACTCATTCAAAAAGAAGAAGCGGACAAATTAACTCCTGCCCAGATTTTAGCTCTTATTTTTCATCCCACTTTCACTACCAGTGAAAGGGTTACTCACATTTCTGGTAGAGGTTTAGGGATGACAATCGTCAAAGAAAAAGTAGAAAAATTAGGTGGAATTATCACTATCGAAACGAAGAAGGATATTGGAACTCAATTTATTATTACACTTCCACTCACTTTAGCAACTTATCGAGGAATTTTACTGAAAGTATCAGATAGAACATTTGTTATCCCAACGACTCATGTCAAGAGAGTCATGCGGATAAAAAAAACATCCATTAAACGCTTAAAAAATCAGAAAACTATTTTGATTGACCATAAACCGGTTTCACTGGTCGATCTTGCCCATTTGCTTCAAATTCCGAGAAAGGACACAAAAGAGAATGAGAGAGAATTCATTATAATTATGCTCCTGGAAGCAAATAATAAACATGTGGCTTTTTCTATTGATGAGGTTATCCGAGAACAGGAAGTACTGGTTAAACCTCTGGGAAAACAACTGGCAAGGGTTTTGTTTATTAGCGGAGCTACAGTCTTAGGTGATGGAACCGTGGTGCCTATTTTAAATGCGGCTGAACTCCTACAGGCGGCAATCAAAGGTAACGGGGAACCATCTTATCAGCCTGAATTTTTTGACGAAAGACAGAAGACCAAAAAATCTATTTTAGTAGTTGACGATTCCATTACTACCAGGATGTTAATTAAAAACATACTGGAAGTGGCTGGTTACGAGGTTCAAACTGCAGTCGATGGAATAGATGCCATGACAAAACTCAGAGAGAAAGCATTTAATCTCATTATCTCTGATATCCAGATGCCTCGAATGGATGGCTTTGCCCTGACAAAAGCCATTCGTGAAGATGAAAAATTCGCTCAGTTGCCAGTAGTATTAGTCACTTCCCTCGATTCTCGGGAGGATCGGGAAAAAGGTTTAGCTGTAGGAGCCAGTGCTTACATCGTGAAACAAAATTTTAACCAATCAGGTTTTTTAAACTTGATTGAAAAATTTGTATAAGCCATGGCAAAGAAAATCAAAGTTCTAATTGTCGATGATTCACCGGTTATCCAACTTTGTCTGGAGCATATTCTCCAGAGTGATCCCAGTATTGAAATTATTGGAAAGGTTGATAGCGGATTCAAAGCTATTGAATTTTTGGAACATTCTAAACCCGATGTAATTACTATGGATTTAAATATGCCAGGAATCGATGGGTTGGAAACTACTCGACGTATCCTTGAAAAACATCCTATTCCCATCGTGATCGTTAGTAACCTCTACAGCCCAGAAGATGCTCACTTAAATTTTGAGGCTATTCAAGCAGGTGCTACCTCAATATTACCCAAACCTAGATATCCGTTCAATAATAGAAACCACAAAGAATGGCATGAATTTATCCATACAATTAAAACATTATCAAAAATTAAAATCATCAAAACAGAATTTTCTAATCAAGATTCGAAATTTAAGAACTGGACTACTCAAACCCTATCAATACATCCTTTACAAAGTAAAATAAAATATATAGCAGTTGGGGTTTCAACAGGTGGACCTCCCGTCCTAAAAGAGTTTCTATCTCATTTACCAGCAGATTTACCAGCACCAATACTAATTGTTCAACATATTACGGAAGGATTCTTAGAAGGATTGGTTCAATGGCTAAGCAAATCCACAAAACTAAATGTCAAAATTGCTGAAGAGGATGAAATACCACTACCAGGACATATTTATTTTGCTCCTATCGATTACCATTTAATTGTTTCAACCGACGGAAGGCTCCATTTAAGTACAGATGACGCAATACATGGTTCCAGACCTTCAGTCTCATGTTTATTCCGCTCTTTACTTCAAGTTGGACCCCAATATACCATTGCCATTCTACTTACCGGCATGGGAAAAGATGGAGCTAAGGAGTTAAAAGAATTAAAAAATGCTGGGGCAATTACAATCATTCAGGATCGTAAAAGTTCAGTAGTATATGGAATGCCAGGCGAAGCCAAAAAACTTAATGCCGAACATTATGAAGTTTCGGCAGAAAATCTGGCCCCCCTTCTATTGAGTTTATTAAAAAAATAAAATTGAATTTTTAGAAGGATGTGTACTCGGTTTAAACTAAACTTAGTCGGATAATTTAAAATTTTAACAGAAGCTAAAAACAGAGGTCATATTATGAGGATTTTAATTGCCGAAGACGAATTCATCAACCAAAGATTATTGCAAAAATATGTTTCACATCTGGGTGAATGTGATATTGCTATTGATGGACCCAAAGCCCTTGAAATGGTACGAGAAGCCATGAAAGGAGGAAATCATTATGATTTAATTTTTTTGGATATTATAATGCCAGGGATGGATGGTCTGGATGTTTTGAAGGAAATTCGAGAAATGGAAAATAAATTTAATATCCCTGAGTCACAACGAGCAAAAATCATTATGACTACAGCTCTGGCAGATCGCCAAAATGTAGTTCGAGCAGCCTTTCAACAATGCGATGCTTATTTAATCAAACCTGTTAAACCACAGGAAATAATGAAGAAGTTAAAAACTTTAGGATTATTAAAAGAAGAAGAAGAAGAAAAGAAAGAAACAAATGAAGAAAAAAAAGAGAGAAAAGACGATAATCATTAGTATCAATTCATTTTTTTATGAACTTAAAAAGGAGCCTTAAAACTCAACATTTATTCACCCATTTCTCTAAACAAACAATCTATCTTTAGAAAAAGAGATTTTGAAATCCCCTACTAAGATGAATGCAAGGCGATTTGCTAAAGAAAAGTTTCCTGTTTTTTTATCCAGGTTAATTGCGGCCACCATTCCGGGCCATCATTTTTTTGTGGTGTCCCCGGAGTGCTGCGTCCATTTTTCACATAAGCCGTTAAAAGATTTGTCAGTTTCTCTACTACTTCTGGATATTTGTCATAAACATTTATCTTTTCTCCCACATCATTCTCTAAATCATACAATTGAATAGGCGGCAACCCACTCATATCATCACGTCCAGGTCGGGGATAACTCCAACCACCGGATCCAGGGCACATTTCTAATTTCCATTTACCCTGCCTGATAGAAAACGAACCATTCACTGAATGATGCACAGTCGCCTCTCGTAACGGTTTTTCATACGATTCACCTAACAAAACAGGAAGAATATTATAACTATCTTCACCAGCATTATCCGGTAAAGTTACACCCACGATTGCTGCACAGGTAGCCATCAGATCAGTAAGACAAATTGTTTCATTCGATTTAGAACCCGGTTTAATCTTTCCAGGCCATCTGGCAATAAAAGGAATTCGGTGCCCCCCTTCGAAAATATCCGCTTTATGACCTCTAAAGACATAGCTAGGATTATGGCCAAACTTTTTTAATTCTTCAAAATCCGCTCTGGGAGAACACCCATTATCGCTCGTTAATATGAAAAGAGTGTTATCATTCAATCCGTTTTTCTCAAGAGCTTTCATCACCTGACCCACTGACCAATCTACTTGCAGAACGAAATCGCCATAATCATTGGTCCCGCTTTTCCCTCGAAACACTTCAGTGGGTAAAATGGGAGTATGAGGCGCAGTGAGCGGAAAATAAAGAAAGAAAGGTTTTTCTTTCGATTGCCTCTCGATAAATTCAACCGCTTTCTCAGTTATCTTATTTAACACTTCTTCATGCTTAAAATCGGCTCCCGTTGGCCCCTTCCGCCAAAAGGCCTGGTAATCTTTGTTCTCGGTTTCATGGTCTGGCAGAGCAGTCACCCGATCATTTTCAATATAAACATAAGGCGGCATGTCCAACGAGGCCGAAATTCCAAAGAAATAATCAAATCCCAGCTCCGTAGGACCACCCTGAATGGGTTTGGTAAAATCTACATTCTCTCCTTCTTCTTTAGAACTATCTTTAGGAATACGACCATCTGTAGTAGACCAGTTTAATCCCAGGTGCCACTTCCCAATACAAGCCGTTCGGTAGCCATGTTTTTTAAGTAACGAAGCCACTGTCAATCGGTCAGGCGGAATCAGACTTCGTGAATATCCCCACAGTACCCCGGACTTCAGCCGAGTTCGCCAGGCATATCTACCGGTCAATATCCCATACCGGGTGGGTGTGCAAACTGCCGAACCGGAATGGGCATCGGTAAAAATCATCCCCTCCCGAGCCAATCTGTCTATGTTCTTAGTCTTAATCTTAGAGTTTTCGTTCAAACAGGATAAATCTCCATATCCAAGGTCATCCGCTAAGATGTAAACAATATTGGGTAACTTTGTCTGCTTTTGACAATGTAATGCAATACTCGAAAGTGATAAAGCCAAACTACTAAAACCAAGAGTTTTTAAAAATTGCCTGCGGCTAAAAGTCTGCATCTTTTTCTCCCACCATTTTTATAAGCATAATTAAGCTAAAAAGTTTTTCTGATCTTCCCTGACTAAAGACATAGAACTCCATACACATTAAAAATAAATTAAACCTATAGTAAAAAACAATAAAATTTATTCTTCGAAATATGATTTTATTTTGTTAAATCATGATTTTTTATTAACATTTCTCTAAACTCATATTGGATGAGAAACAATGAAAATAAAGCACTCAAGATCTGTCCAATCACATCATCAAATAAAACGAGAGATCGCCCTTATTACCGCCACCAGTATTGTTATCGCCAACATGATAGGATCAGGAATTTTTACAACATCTGGCATTATGGCTGCTAATTTACCCGATCCGGGCTGGGTTCTGCTTTGTTGGATATTTGGTGGATTCATCGCACTTGCCGGAGCTCTTTGCTACGCCGAATTGGCCACACGAATGCCAGAAGAAGGAGGAGAATATGTCTATCTAAAGAAATTGTATCACCCGATTCTGGGTTTTTTAACCGGCTGGACCAGTTTTTTCGTGGGATTCTCAGCACCTATAGCTGCCTCGGCCATCGGTTTTTCTGAATATCTTTTTGCTGGTTTGAAGATACACTGGCCAATAACCGCGCTCACCCAACCGATCTTTGTCAAAAAAATAATAGCCATTGGCATCATTATATCATTAACTGTAGTACACTATTTAGGTATTCGGTTTGGATCAAAAGTTCAAAACAGCCTCACCGCCTTGAAAATTCTCATTGTTTTAGGTCTGGCAAGTGCAGGTCTGGCACTGGGAGGTGAATTACCAACTCCGAACTTTTCATTCTCTACAAGTTCATTCCAGGGTATGGCCTTTGGCACCGCCATGATGTTGGTGATGTTTTCCTATAGCGGATGGAACGCCAGCGCTTACATTGGAGGGGAGATAAAAAATCCGCGAAAAACAATCCCAATTTCTTTAATTGCCGGTACCACCATAGTAATGCTATTATATCTGGCTATTAATCTATTCATTTTTAGCTCTGCACCATACCAAGTATTACAGGGAAAAATTACAGTTGTAGAAACAGCGGCAGTGCATGTCTTCGGTAAGGGATTCACACAATTACTCAGTTTGTTGATAAGTCTGGCTTTACTTTCTTCACTCAGCGCATTTATCATTCTGGGTCCCCGGGTCTATTTTGCCATGGCCCACGATCGACTATTTTTCCATTTTGCCGCAGAAGTGCATCCAAAATTTGGTGTACCAGGAAAAGCCATTGCAATTCAAGGCTTCATCGCCACTCTTATGGTGATTTTGGGTACTTTTGAGCAATTACTCATCTACTTGGGATTTGCCCTGGGTATTTTTCCCTGGTTAACCATTGCTGGTATATTCCTGGCAAGGAAGCGAAGAATCGGCGAATCGATCGCCGTAAAAATCTGGGGCTATCCATTGGTACCATTATTTTATCTGGTAAGTAGCCTTTTCTTATTGATTGTGGCTTTCATTAATCGGCCACTGGAATCGGGCATTGCTATACTGACTGTTTTAGCAGGGATTCCGTTGTATTTCGTCTGGGTAAAAAAGTTCAAGGGATAGTGCGCCATCAGTGATGAATCACGTTTTGAATGGGAAAGATTTGGCTGAAATATTGAGCTAAATTTCATCAATCCATCACTTTGTGGAAGTTTAAAATACAATATAAGAAGAAATAATCGTTTTAGCTGAAATTTTGCATTAGCAATAAAGGCGTCAGGAGGTAAAGTCGAATGAAACAATATAGTAGAACGAATCGATGATTTGTTAAAACTTCTTTCCGGCAAAAGTCTATACAGAACGATCCGGCAAATCTCACTACGATTTCTTCACTTTGACCGAAATGAGAATGTCGGTCACTCCGGTCTAAATATATCTGTTCCTTCCCCATTCCAATAGATTATCAGATGAGCGATAATTTACAGTAATCGTTTATTTACCCACCGAGAACATCGAGTTACAACGAGTTATTTGAATAAATTAATTGACGGTCTTTTTTCATTAAACTGCAAGAACTCCTTGTCTTATTTTAATCTTTTAAGCAGGATATTGCGTATTTGATCTTTGTTGAGTTGAACAGGATTATTTTTATTCCCGGTTTTTTCAATAATTTTATTTAAATCACTTTCCTGAATCCCATACTGATTTAACTTTGGCATTTTCAGCATTTCAGTCCATTCGTAGAGTTCTTGAATAAGAAGTTGACAATTTTCTGTTACATTCTCACTTTTCGAACCGGATAATAACTCACCGACACGAGCGTATTTTTCCAGGGCTGTTTTGTTGAGAGGATCCGAATGATGTTGCAATGCACGAATATTTTCTTCTATTGCTGCAGCTAACAAAGTGCCGCATACCACCCCGTGTGGGATTTCAAAAAAACCGCCGATTGGTGAAGCCAGACCGTGAACAATTCCCAGGCCAGCATTTGTTAATGTAATACCCGACAGCATGGCGGCGTAGGCCATCCCGTTACGTGCCATCAAGTCATTAGCACCATTGGTGTATGCGGCAATGAGATATTTCTTGATGCATTCCATACCACTCCATGCCAGAGAATCGGTTATGGGAGATGATTGAGTGGATACATAAGCTTCTAAAAGTTGAGTAAAAGCATCAAGACCCGCGGCAGCTGTTATATTAGGCGGGCAAGATAACATTAATCTAGGATCAATTAAAGCTACATCTGGAACAAAATTATCATGGCGAAGAGATTTTTTAAAGCCGTCCTCACCGACACGGCTGAGAACGGCATTTTTGGTAGTTTCGCTTCCTGTTCCTGCAGTCGTTGGCACGGCAATGAAAGGAATTTTCAGACCGGGATGCTGCACTCCACTTCCCACACCCTCTAAATACTCTACGACTGATTCTCCCACTGGCAGCATGGCAGAAATGGCCTTCCCGGCATCAATTACGCTGCCACCGCCAATAGCAACAACCACTTCAAAATTTTCTCTACGAAATTGTTGAACAGTTGTGTCCACCAGTTCCGGTGAAGGTTCCCCAGATACGCACAGATCCGCGTAGGAAATTTGAAAATGATTCAACTGTTTAAGCAATTCTGTCCAGTTTTCAGATTGTCTAAACGATCGCACACCTGTGACGATTAAAACTTTTTTACCCATTTCTTGAATGATATGGCTAATTTCTTTGAATCTATCAGCTCCAAAAATAATCTTCGGTGTTCTGGTAAAAGAAAATTGATAATAAGATGAAACATTTCCCATGATCAATCCCATTAATTTGTTTTAAACAGAATAGTCTCTATACAATGCAAAAAAAACAATTCATCTTAGAAGGATTCTTACCAGAGATTTCTATCTTCAGGAAAAATAACGTTGTAGGGATCTCCCACCCTGGGCTTGGTCATCCAATCGGCTACCGTTTCTCTCCACTTCAAATAATGTTCGGTCTTTTTGTGAGCAGCAGCTGCTTCCTCAGATTCATACGCTTCGTAAAGGGCAAATCGAGTAGGGTCATCTTTGCTTTGCAATACATCGAACCTTAAATTGCCCGGCTCCCTGATAGAAGCCAGATGATTTTTCCTGGTGGCTTCGATAAAATCTTCCACGTGTTCGGGTTTTACCTGAACATGAACAATTGTAACAATCATTTTAACCTCCTTCTTACATATTCATTACCCTTCAATTCAAATTAAAAGGAAGGAACTTTCTTTTGTTCTATGTTAAATTCTCAATACTATTTTACTAATTTTAGGATAAGAATACAAAAGAAAATATTTCTGATATTATAAATGTGGTCTATTCAATTTTAGGAAATTTAAAGAGTAATAAGTCCAATCATTGTATTTTTGTGATAAATCTATCATAATTCAAAGAAATATTCTCGCTTGATACTCGCTTGATATAAGTTTAATCTTAATTTAGTATTGTACTAAATTTTTTCACTTTTTCTTGTTAAAGAATATTCTTTTGTAAAGAGTATATTAAAAAACTATTGTTTTTAAAATTTTTTGAATGTAACAATTAATAGTATTTTATCGTATTTGTTGCCTTAGATCTAAAAACTTAAGGCAAAAAATAAAACGGCTGAATTCTCAATATTCAGATTAGAGATTGGTGAAATTGAATAAATTTTACTGTCATAATTCCAACCTATATATTGCTGAAAGAATCCCACATTTTATAGCCACAGATATTTATTCTAATCAAATAAATCAGGAGGATTTTAAATGAACAAATTTTCTTTTCTTTTACTAATTCTGATTGTTTTTATCTATCAATTGGTTTTAGCAGAAAAAGTGCTGGAGCAACCTGATGCTCTCATGTTGCGTTTTCCAGATGCGAGTGAAGATCAAATTGTATTCGTTTATGCGAATGATCTCTGGACGGTTTCTATTGAAGGCGGCATCGCTCGCAAGTTAAGCTCTCCTGCAGGACCTGAATTGTTTCCCAAATTTTCACCGGATGGAAAATGGATTGCCTTTAGTGGCAATTATGATGGCAATATCGACGTGTACGTAATGCCTGCTACAGGTGGAATTCCCAAACGGCTAACACATCATCCCGAGGACGATCTGGTAGTAGAGTGGTATCCAGACAGCCAACATATTTTGTATCGGTCGAGAATGTATAGCCCTTCTCGGCGATTTAACCGATTGTTTAAACAATCCATCGATGGCGGAATGCCAGAAGTGTTGCCTCTACCCTACGGTGAGTTAGCCAGTTTCAGTCCAGATGGTAATCAATTGGTTTTTCAAATCATTTCCCGGGAATTTCGGACCTGGAAACGGTATCGTGGCGGAATGGCCAGTGACCTCTGGTTGTACGATTTCCAGAAAAATTATTCGGAAAAAATCACCGAATTCGCTGGTACCGATGCATTGCCCATGTGGCACCAGAACACTATTTACTTTCTTTCGGACCGCGATGAAAATCAAAAACTGAACATTTGGGCCTATAATGTAAATACCAGGAAATTCCACCAGGTAACCCGATTTACAGAATATGATGTCAAGTGGCCCAGTATAGGACCGACGGCTATCGTTTTTGAAAACGGCGGCAAGCTCTATATTCTGGATTTGGCAACTGAAAAATATTCTCCAATTTCAGTAAAAGTTCCAGCAGATCTCCCACGTGTACGTCCTCAATTAAAAAATGTGGAAAAATATATTCGAAACTTCTCACTTTCACCTACTGGAAAAAGAGCGCTTTTTGAGGCACGTGGAGAAATTTTTACCGTTCCTGAAAAACATGGTACCGTGCGTAATTTGACCCATACATCTGGCGTTGCCGAACGCTATCCAGCTTGGTCTCCTGACGGAAAATACATTGCTTTCTTTTCCGATAAAACTGGTGAATATGAACTCTACCTCCGTAACGCTGACGGAAAGGGTGGAGATAGACGCATGACGCAGAATGGATCCGTGTTCCGTTATCAACCGGTGTGGTCCCCCGATAGTAAGAAAATTGCTTTTAGTGATAAAACTGGAAGTCTATATGTATTAGATTTGTCAACAGGTAAAATAGAATTTGTAGATAAGGACGACTTTACTGAAATACATGATTATTCCTGGTCTCCGGATAGCCGTTGGCTGACCTATTCTAAACATATGGAAAATGCGAATGGCGTCATTATGATCTACGATACAAGAACGAAAGAAACACATCAAGTTACCAGTGATTTTTATTCGGATAGCCATCCAGTATTTGATCCGGAAGGAAAATATCTTTATTTCTATTCTAATAGGACTCTTTCACCTGTTTACAGCGATTTCGATGAAACTTGGGTATATCCTAATGCCACCAATATTTATGCAGTAACTTTACGCAAAGATGTACTTTCGCCACTGGCACCTCGCAATGATGAGGAAGAAGTTACAGAAGAAAAAAATGAAGAAGAGAAAGAAAATAAAAAAAAGTCTAACAAAAATTCAAAAAAGTTAGAGGAAGAGTCCAAAAAAGAGGAAAATCCTGTTAACATCGATTTTGAAGGATTTGAAAAGAGGGCAGTAAAACTGCCAGTTGAAGTAAAAAATACCGGACCTCTTAAAGCTGTCAAAGGCAAAGTGGTGTTTTTACGATTTCCAGCCAGAGGTGCTGATAAACCCGGACAACCTTCTGGTACTCTGGTTTATTACGATTTGGATAAACGTGAAGAAAAAACAGTAATTTCTGGAATCGATAATTTTGATATTTCTGCTGATGGTAAAAAGGTAATTTATAAGAGCAAAAACACCTATGGTATCATTGATCTGGCAGAAGGAAAAAATGTAGGCGATGGAAAAATTGCGACCAATAAGTTACAGGCCTGGATTGATCCAAAAGAGGAATGGCAACAGATGTTCATAGAGGCCTGGCGGATCGAACGGGATTATTTCTACGATCCTAACATGCATGGTCTGGACTGGGAAGCGATTAAGAAACGTTATCAGGCATTATTACCATATATCAATAGCCGTAGAGACCTCAATTATGTCATTGGTGAGATGATTTCAGAATTGAATTCTTCTCATGCTTACGTAAGTGGTGGTGATCTGGAACAGGGGAAGAAAATCTCTGTCGGTTTACTGGGATGTGATTTTGAATTAGATAAAAAGAACAATGCCTACCGAATTAAAAAGATTTACGAAGGGGCAGAATGGGATGTGGATGTACGATCACCATTGCGTGAACCAGGTGTTCAGGTCAATGAAGGAGATTATCTATTGGCAGTGAACGGAGTGCCGGTGGACGTGAGAAAGGATCCCTGGGCAGCATTTCAGGGACTGGCAGGTGAAGTCGTAACCATTACGGTAAACTCCCAACCGAACATGGATGGTGCTCGTGATGTTCTGGTGAAAACACTTTCCAGTGAATTCCGTTTACGCTACCTGGCCTGGGTAGAAAGCAACAGGAAAAAAGTGGAAGAGGCAACGGGAGGACGTGTTGGATATGTCTATGTGCCAAATACAGGTATTGATGGACAAAATGAGCTAGTCAGGCAATTCGTTGCTCAGTATCATAAAGAGGGATTGATTATTGATGAACGTTTCAATAGTGGTGGTCAAATTCCAGATCGTTTTGTCGAGCTGCTCAATCGACCAATCTATAATTACTGGGCTCGCCGGGATTTCAGGGACTGGCAAACGCCATTTATAGCACATACTGGACCGAAGGTAATGTTAATAAACCAGTGGTCTGGTTCTGGTGGAGATGCTTTTCCTTATTATTTCCGAAAAGCCGGTCTGGGTCCATTGGTTGGTAAACGTACCTGGGGCGGTTTAATAGGCATTAGCGGCAATCCCGGTTTGATCGATGGGGGACGCGTTACAGCGCCCACTTTCGGACTCTGGAACGTAGAAGGTAATTGGGATGTAGAAGGTTACGGTGTTGACCCTGATTACGAGGTAGAAAATAAACCCCATGAAATGGTCGCTGGACGCGATCCGCAACTGGAAAAAGCCATAGAAATTATATTAAAAGAACTGGAAATTCATCCGCCCAAAAAGCCGCATAAGCCCAAATATCCAAATCGAGTGCTTAGCAAGTAAATCCGAAATATTCTTCTTAACAAAACAGGCCTCGCCAGAAACAGTCAGGCGGGGCCCTTGCAAACCTGACCATATCAGGCAAACAGGGTGAAAAACCATTTTTCATAAAATTACCTGGAATAATGTCCATTAAATGTCCATTAGAAGAGGATAACAACACCCAACTATTGTCAGTTTTCTTTAAACATAGATGATTTATTTTGTTCTAAAAAGCATTTTTACTACAACAAATCTCTCATAAACTTTGCACCTTTCCAGGCTGGCACAGAAAGTTTATCCCAACAAGAAAACTCTTCATTTCGCTTTGTTGGATTAAGTCGCGGTTTCTCTTTGGATAAAATAGGTTTTTGGAAATAATTGTGAAATTTGATTAAATATACTTATACCCCAACCTATAAGAGATTCTCTTTGTTTTTTAATCTTATAAAAAGAATTTAAAAAATGGATGCTTTTTTTTATTATTTCTTTTTCTAAAAATTTTATTTGTTTCAGGAGAAAATAATTCTTTAAGACTATACAAGTTATTT
>CAYLYM010000090.1:14584-16083 GCA_964387645.1 uncultured Calditrichaceae bacterium
AATTCTGATTCAAATTTTTATGGTTCTGAATTTTCATTTTTACCAACCCCCATTGCTACATTTGCATCTCGCACCAGACGTACATAATTATTAATCCGAATCACATCTCCTTGTGGACCACGGCCATAAGGATAATTGGCCGGATCACCTACTTTTGGATCGCTGCGCTGGCAACCGGCGCCATGAACATCTAAAAGATTATAATTCCCTGAATATGGCGGTATCTTCATCCAACCTAGTCCTTCTCCAAAAGCCACATAGGCAGCATTCCTGCCATTTATCATATTTGCATGCGTAGTGCTACTCCAGTAAAAGGGATAATTTTTCTTACCTCCCTCATCAATGATAACCGAGCAGTCAAATATCGGATCAATGGCTGCTGAATTGCTTGTTGCAGGCGAACGAGTATAATCAACAATACTCTGTAACTCTTTAATATTAGGCAAACGCCAGTCATTATATCCTAGGTAATTTTCCACATTTTTTTGTTGAACCCACACCAACGCTTCTTTCCAGTTCATCCCAATTTTGCTGTCATATTTTGTCCACATCAACCCTGTCGCCAAATCAGTAATAGTACCATCCCCATTATCAACAAATTTATTTTTGCCATAGTCTGGATTTCCTCTTACATATTTCACATAAAATCGCTTGCTTTTTTTTCTTCCTGATATGCGACCAACAGGATATCCCTTAATCCGTCCATCCGCAAAATTAACCCCAAATACAGTTTCATTTCCATTCATAGTGGTACCCACATACTTAGTTGCCGAGACATATTGAGCATCTATCAGCCGTTCACCTGCAACCACATCTCCATAAGCAAAATCAAAGTAGCTCGTATCGATAAAAGGCTTTAAACGTGATAAATCTGCCTGCTCAAAACCACTGGGATCAATTCCATAAAACATTATAAGAGAATATAATTCTTTAATCGTTGGTAATCGCCAGTCATCATATCCACCCAATCGAAATTCTTTGGCATAGGTTAGTGCTTCTTTATAACTCATTTTATCATTATAATCAATATCACCGTCCCCATCCATATCTGCACTTTTTTGCCACATCAAACCGGTAATATTATCTGTAATTGTACCATCGCCATTATCAGTGTAAGATGGCTGATAGCCAATAAACTGGGCATCCTGCCCGTAAAAAGGAAAACCTGGTTTAGGAGCAGAAATCTCTTTTATATTATCGTAACATTTAGATTGACCCGTATCGACAATCCTATAAGGCAGCGCTTGCTGAGCATAAATTGTAAAAAATAACAGTATGATTATTACAGGTAAAAATATCACTGTACTGATTTTTGATAATTTGTTCATAGCAAACTCCATTTTACTAAAACTGTTACATATCAACTCATTGTGTTATTTTAAACTAATATACGCTTTACTTAATTTAGTTAGTTGCTCATTGCTGTACAAAATAATTTAAAATTTCATTATCCCTCCTTATAAAATAAGGCTTTTAGGACAATATTTTGTTATTTTTAA
>CAYLYM010000091.1:0-16008 GCA_964387645.1 uncultured Calditrichaceae bacterium
AATTTTCCCTTTTATTTTAGGAGAAATCTATCGGGTTTTAGCAATTTGTAAAAGTAGCGTTCACCGAACACTCCCGATTATTTATCATTTCTTAACAATCGCATACATTTCTTATTTCTTCATTAAGAAATTAAAATAAAGTATAAGTGATATGGTTCGCCCAAGCTTACAATAATATCTTAAAGAAAACAGTTTTAAAAAGGTTGGGCTGAGCTTAGCCGAAATCTGATTTTTCTCTTAACTGTGCGAAACATTGAATTCACTTTTTCTTATCAATTATTCGTTTTACCATATTGCTTATAAATATTAAATAAGCAATATACCAACATAAACAGTCAGTGCCCCAAAAATTGTATTGATAAAATTCACCATATCATTACTTATCCATTCGAATCCACGATGTGTAATTCCTTGATTATTGGGACAATGGAATTTTTTTTCTGTAATCATATTACAGTTCAGGCACTTGTATTGCACCTGTACTGTGGCGCCTAAAAGACTATCAACAATGCTGGAATAGAATCCAGCTATGGTGATGAGAAAAATGAACGTGATGCTATTCTCCTTTAAACTATCATGAAAGAAAATTGAACCGATGAATGCAAGAATAATTGCTCCCAAAAAACCTCCCAAGAATCCATAAAAGGTAACACCACCTGAGGACCCCGCTGGTACTTTAGTCCACTTCAGGATATGACGAGGTGTTTTTCCAAATAAAATACCAATTTCCGTAGACCAGGTATCGGCCATGGCAGCAGCCAAGGCTCCAAGATAAAGCAGATAAATCCTGGGATCATTCAAAAACAACGAACTCACCATTAATAAAACCGCAATTCCACCATTTGCAAAAACTTGTCCATAATCCCGCTTGCTTCCTTTTTCAAAAATAAGATCATACCTGGCTTTTCTGGATTTGCCCATTTTAGACAATAAACTGGAGAGAATGAAAAATGCCAGAATAGGAATTGCCCAGGACCACCCGCCAAATCCAAAAATAATAGATGCCAGAATGAATGTCGCCACTGAGCCACTTGGAGAGAGGAAATTAAATTTAATAGAAACGACCGAAACAACAGCGCCTAAAATCATTCCCAATACAAACTGGAAAACTTGGTCATTAGTTGCATGAAGTAAGTAAAAAAGAACTATCGAAGTTGTTAAAGGAACCAATAGATTATCATTCCCCCTGTGGCCCAGTGCTTCTGCTGCTGTTGAAATAATAGCGGTAAGGACTGCAAAAAGAAGTAGTTTTGCCAGACCATGAGACCAAATTGAAATAAGAGAAGGATAAAAAATAAAAGTGAGGAATATGCAAATCGTGCTGACTAAAAACATAACAAGAGTACCTTCCAGAGATTTTTGATCATGTATTAGCTTATATTGATGTGGGTTATTTACACATCTGCCTGCGATCGCCGCTGCTCCATCACCAAAGGCCATAACCATAACCGCAGCGAAAATGAAAATTTTTGAAATTGACCAGAAAATGATCACTAATATAAGAAAGGACAAGGGATAATAAACTGTCCCCAAATTATATCTGTCGATGTGCATAGCTGGAAACAAATTTTTTCGTACAGCAATGTAATTAAAAATAGTAAAAAAAGTGGAAATTAAAATCAGCGGGAAGGCTGTTTCCAACAAAATCAGGGTTAGCAACATCGGAATACCAACAGAAACATGCACTATTTTGCGAGTAATTTCCTGTGACCAATTCAGCTTTTTTCGAATAATTTCAGATATTAAAATTACAAGAAAAATGAATAAGGCCAACAAAAACAAACTTAACCAGTCCAACATCGGTGGCATTCGAAAAATGATAGAAAAATCCATAAACAAAACTTGAATTAATTTAACATAACCATTTTATTGTCATTATGGAATAATATTGTCTAACATTTATATTCAGTTGAATGAAATAAACCAACATATCTCAATTCGTTTCTAACTACATTAAAAATAAAGCCCCTAACTCCGAATAAGATCAAAGGAGTGTAGGGGCCACAAAAATACCTTATGAATAATTATTATTTTCTATTTAATTTGTAACAATATTAACAATTTTACCAGGAACAACTATAATCTTTCGAATACTTTTACCTTTCAAAAGCTCTGGAATACGACCGGTTTTCAATGCTGTTTTTTCGATATCCTCTTTACTTAAATTACGAGGTACTTGCATTTGCGCTCGAACTTTTCCATTAATCAAGACACCATAATTTACCAGGTCATCTTCCAGAGCTTTAGGGTTATAAGTGGGCCATTTCTGATCAAAAATGCTGAATTTGTGGCCAGTTTTTTCCCACAACTCCTCTGCCAGGTGTGGTGCAAAAGGAGAAATTAAAATATTTAGTTTTTCTAAAACTTCCTTTAAAAATTCTGCATTTTGTTCTTCTCGGGGTCGATCTGTCGTATATTTATATAATCCATTTACTAATTCCATGATTCTACTAATAGCTGTGTTAAAGTGAAATCTCTCAGTATCTTCAGTAGCACCTTTAATTGAATTATGAAGAATTCTATTCAAACTTCTTTCTGCGTCACCAAAAGATTTATTATTACCGCTATTTTCAAAAACCCAGGAACAATTCTCATAAAGACGCCATACTCTATTTAAAAACCGATCAAGAGAAGCAATACCTTCATCACTCCAGGGGCCACCTTTCTCAAACTCAAATCCAAACAATAAATAACATCTAAAAGCATCCGATCCATATTTCTCAAGATATTCTTCTGGATTAACCACATTACCCCTGGATTTACTCATTCTAAGCCCATCAGGACCTTTTATTACGCCCTGATGTCGAAGTGCATGAAATGGCTCATCAAAACTTATATGGCCCAGATCGTGCAAGACCATGGTGATGAATCTGGCATAAAGCAAGTGCATGGTCGCATGTTCGGCGCCACCCACGTACATATCCACCGGACACCAGTCATCAACTAATTTTTTGTCGAACGGTTTGTCTTCCAATTTTGGAGACAAGTAACGCAAATAATACCAGGATGAATCCACAAAAGTATCCATAGTGTCTGCTTCTCTTCTGGCAGTTTTCCCACACTTCGGACAGGTGGTATTCAAAAATCGTTCGTGGTAACTCAAGGGGGATTCACCGGTAGGTTTAAAATCCACATCATAGGGCAGTTCAACTGGTAAATCTTCTTCAGGAACAGGAACTTCACCACATTCATCACAATAAATGATTGGAATAGGCGCCCCCCAGTAACGCTGTCGGGAAATCAACCAATCCCGTAATTTATAATTAACTTTGCGTTTCCCCAGTCCTTTGCTTTCAAGCCAATCTGCAATTTTTTCAATTCCTTCTCGACTGTCTAAACCACTGAATTGACCGGAATTAATCATTATCCCGGGTTCAACATAGGCTTCACTTAGCACATCTTCAACTTTTGTGCCTGGTTCTAATATCACCTTTTGAATGGGAAGTTCATATTTAGTAGCAAATTCGAAATCTCTTTCATCATGAGCAGGCACTGCCATTACTGCCCCGGTTCCATAAGAATAAAGCACATAATCGGCAATCCAGATTGGAACACGCTGCCCATTTACTGGATTAATAGCAAAAGCACCGGTAAAAACACCTGTTTTCTCTCGGATTGTGGAGGTTCGCTCAATTTCTGTTTCCCTTAAAGTTTTACGAACATATTCTTCGACAGCAGCCTTTTGCGCTGGTGTGGTAATTTCTTCTACCAGAGGATGTTCCGGCGCTAAAACCATGTAGGTTACCCCATAAAGCGTATCAGGACGAGTCGTAAATACCTTAATATTGCGATTTGAACCATCATCTAGCTTAAAATTAATCTCAACGCCTACACTCTTTCCTATCCAATTTTGTTGCATCAACTTTGTTCGTTCGGGCCAATCTAATTTATTCAATCCTTCAAGCAATCTTTCTGCATAAGCAGTTATTCTAAAGAACCATTGTGTCAAATTCTTCTTGAAAACCTCGCTTCCGCACCGTTCACATCGTCCATCAGAAACTACCTGCTCATTGGCCAGAACTGTATTACATGATGGACACCAATTTACTGGAGCTTTTGCCCGATAAGCTAATCCAGCCTTATACAGTTGCAAAAAGACCCATTGTGTCCATCGGTAATATTCAGGTCGACTGGTAATTACTTCCATGTCCCAATCGTACATAGCGCCTATTGCTTTTAACTGATTTCGGATAATCCGGATATTTTCTTCGGTAATATCATGGGGATGTCCACCAGTTTTAATTGCAAAATTTTCAGCAGGTAAGCCAAAAGAATCAAAACCCATTGGTTCAAACACATTATAACCATTCAAACGTCTAAATCGGGCCCAGGTGTCTGTTGAACCATAATTAAACCAATGTCCTAAATGAAGCCTGTCAGAAGATGGGTAAATAAACATAACAAGTGTATACAATTTCTTTTCGATTTTGCTCAAATCAATTTTGTAAATTCTACTTTCTTCCCAGCGGGATTGCCACTTTTTTTCAATTTCTGCAAATGGATATCCCATTATGTTGCTCCTCTAACATTTGAAATGAAAACAAATAACATGAACCCACTGAAGGAGGACCAGTGGGCTAATCTCTGTCGGGGCGAGAGGATTCGAACCTCCGACTTCCTGGTCCCGAACCAGGCGCGCTAACCAGGCTGCGCTACGCCCCGATTTTCAGGCGATAAATATAGAGAATTATTGAAAGTATTTCAAGCTGTTTGCAAACTTTCTCTTTTAAATTTAAATATGTCAAAATCTTACAATTTCTTCCTTCATCATTAATTTAATTTTAATTTGCTTTATTATCTTAAAATAAGATATAAAAAAAATCTTTCTCAAATGCCATTTTATTATTATATATACGTCTAATAAATTTCTGGAACTTCATACTTAGATAGGATTGAGAAATGAAGCTTAAGTTACACTGGCAAATTTTTATCGGTTTAGCGCTTGGAATCTTAATCGGATTTCTTTCAAGTTTTTTAGGATTTGAAAATTTCACTATTAACAAGCTCTCCTTTCTAGGAACAATATTTTTACGTGGACTCCGGATGATCATCGTTCCCCTCATCGTTTCTTCAATAATCTCTGGGGTTACGAGCATTGGAAGCGCGGAAAGTTTCGGGCGTTTAAGTTTAAAAACCTTCTTCTATTACATTACCACCAGTTTGATGGCAATTATTACCGGCCTTTTTTTAGTTAATATTATTAAACCTGGTGTTGGTGCTAAATTAGGACTGCAAAGTATCCCCTCTGACTTAAGTGCCAATATTGAAAAAATCGGAGATACCATTTTAGGTATTATTCCAACCAATCCTCTGGCAGCTATGGTGAATGGAGAAATGCTCCCAATTATATTTTTTTGCTTACTTTTCGGCTTTTTCATTACCAGAACACCCGAACCTTACCGAAAACAACTCACCAATTTTTTCCAGGGCATGTTCGAAGTAATGATGCGTCTAACCCATTTTATTATTCGGTTCACACCTATTGGTGTATTTTCACTGATGGCCAAAATTGTTGCTCAAACAGGATTTGACGTTTTTATCCCATTGGGCACTTATATGATTACTGTGATAGGTGGTCTTTTTATCCATGCTTTTATTTCCTTACCTACACTTTTATTTTTTCTTGGAAAAATCAATCCATTGGCCCATTTTAGAGCGATGTCTGCTGCTCTCATGACCGCTTTCTCTACTGCTTCTTCTTCTGCCACCCTTCCGCTAACGATGGACGCTATAGAAACCAACGCCGGGGTTTCCAATAAAATTTCCAGTTTTGTGCTCCCTTTGGGAGCTACCATAAATATGGACGGTACAGCACTCTATGAATGTGTAGCAGCTATGTTTATCGCGCAGGCTTACGGCATTGAACTTTCGATTTTTCAACAATTTATTGTTGTTATCACCGCCCTACTGGCCAGTATCGGCGCTGCAGGTATTCCCATGGCAGGGTTGGTCATGATTACTATCATTCTTCGTGCAGTAGGACTACCGTTAGAAGGTGTTGGATTAATCCTGGCAGTAGATCGTATTCTGGATATGTTGCGAACATCAACAAACGTATGGAGCGATAGTTGTGGTGCTGTAATTATTGCAAAAAGCGAAGGGGAAACCAATTTAAAGGTATTGAGATCTGAAAATACCTTTACAAATAGCGTTAAGTATTAAATTTAAAAAACATTTATAATCATTTTACAAAAATATTCAATGGCAAAAATATAACAAATATTTTATTCAGTTTTTTTCGTTGAAATTTTACACAGAACATAAGCAGGACAGAATCTAAAAATTGCCGTTAACAAAGGAATAAGTCCGATCAGTCCCCAATATGTTTTCGGCCCCCAAAACATCAGTGATAATAAAACTATACCTACGATGATACGGATGACTCTGTCGATATTACCAATATTGGCTTTCATATCAATTTCCTTTATTTTTGATTAACTTAAAGCATTTAATAATTTATTACTTGAAACAACACCGACAAAATAGGCTTTAACAATCCCTTTCACTCAGCTATCCTAATTTTTAACATTATTTTTATTCTGATTATTTAATGCAACAATTTGATTAAGTTCATCTACTATTTCATCCAGATTTTCAATCCCTTTCTCTTTGGCATTTTCTTCTAAGGTACCCCATAGCGGCTCTCCGCATTCAACACACTTTATACCATGTTCCATTAGCGGCCGGATTAGTTCTGGATAGTTTTTTACAATTTCTTCAATTGTTGTGGATTTCAAGATCGCGCGAATCTTCATTTTTACATATCCTTTTTTTCATTTATCCATTGGATAACCTTTTGCATTGCGGGTCCCTCATCCCTCCTATCATGTTATTAACAAGGGTAAAACCTTCAGAAACTAAAAATTGCGATGCAATTCGGTCTCGGTTTCCACCCCGACAAGCCATAATAAATGAATAAAATTATAGAAGTGATCGCGATAAATTTATTTCCATAACTCATAACTATTCTGTTTTTAACTTATTTTGAATGAATAAAATCGAAAGAAGCTACGACACATAAAATAATCTTTTGGATGAAAAAATTTTTAAATTTTTTACTTAAATCACAAGCTTATCCTAAATATTATTTATCTTCTAAAAAAAATTTATTAAAAATGAAAAAAAAAGGCAAAATATTATTAGTAGATAATCATACAGGTAAGTTAAGTAAATTTTTTAATTATCTTATTTTCCGATCTTATCCTGTTGAATTAGTAAATACCGCAGCACAAGCCATCGATTTTGTAAGAAACAATGCTGTGGACTTAATTATAAGTCAAGTAATGCTGATAGATTCAGACATAACTGAATTAGAAGAAAGACTGAATAAACTTAGGTTCACAGTTCCTATTATTGCCATCATGGATGATCCCCTGGCTGAAAAAGCACTGAAAGCTCTAAAACGTAAATACCGCTACATCATACGGGACCTAAACAAATTGAATGAAAACGAAAAACTTATTTCACTCCTTTGTTATGATAATCCTGAAGAACCTATAGAAAATAATCCATCTGTTAAATGGAATGAAAAATACACCATCATTATTCCAAGCTTGGCTCAATATATTGAAAGAGTAATCTCTTATATATTAAAAAAGATCTCTTCATATAGACCTGCCAGCCAGCAAATTAATGCTATTCGAATGTCACTATCTGAAGCTATTGCTAATGCTATCGAACATGGAAATCATTTTAATTTTGATAAAACCGTTGAAATATCTTTTATGGTTAATCCTACCCACATTACTATTCATATCAAGGATGAGGGCGAAGGTTTTGATTATAAGTCTAACTCACAATCCATTAGGGAGTTAAATAAACAATATAAAATGCGTGGTCGTGGACTCTACATTATACATAAATTTATGGACGAAGTAGAATTTGTTTCGCCAGGTAATAAAATCATTATGACTAAATATTTTAGTAATCACCGCTTCTAAAAACATTTATAACTCTTTCAATTTTCCTTTCATTTTAGATTTGCAATCTTCAAAAAAGCTAATATTATTATGCGTTCGATATAAGGACAGTTAGACTTCGACTGAGCTCAATCTGACTTTTTTGAGACTGTTTTCTTTAAACTGTTATGATGAACCTCTGTTCGCCTGTACAGAACAGAGAAGTGACGGATCTGTCCGAGGTCCAGACAAGCCTGTCGAACCATGATGGTTTAGAAAAAATCTATCCTATATCAAACTAACGTTAACGCTAAAATTTTCCTCTGTTTTTTATCTCATCGAATAACTCAAAATATATCAGAAAAAGAAGTAACCTGTCCTATTATATAAATGCTCTAAAACTCTAAGTCAAAGTCTCAAAAAATTTGAATATTATACTTAACAATAATAGACGTTTTTAATAGGTATGTTTAAATCAGATCAAAAAAAATCAAACAAGTCTTAGACCTTATTGTCGGAAAGGAAATGTTAAAAATTCTTTCAGCATTCGCCATATAAGCTGCCAATTTTCGTGAATATAAAGAATTGCCGAGATTATGGTAAGAAGTGTGACCAGTATCATTAAAATTCCAATGATATCAAAATAATTTGCATGGTAATGGCTTGAACCACTACCATAGTAATTTAACCAGTTTATATAGATCAGAATGATAAAAATAGTAAACATCTGTATAAAGGTTTTCCATTTGGCAAGGGCATGTGTGACGATCGGTGAACCTCGATGCAAAGCGTAGATGCGAATAAGAGTAACCAGGATATCTCTAAAAACAATAATCCAGACCATCCACCAGTAAACATAGTCCAGAAGGGCAAAAATAATCAAAGCAGAAGAAACTAAAAATTTATCTGCCAGAGGGTCCATAAATTGCCCCCACCTGGTGATCACACCAAACCGCCGGGCAAACCATCCATCATACCAATCCGTTATCGAAGCCATTGTAAAAATTATTGAAGCAACCAATTGATCAATCGGAGTGCCACGCATAAAAAAGAAAACAAAAACAGGTGTCAAAAAAAATCGTAATATCGTTAATTGATTTGGAATCGTCAGCCTCATAGTCCCATAAAATAATACTGATTTAAAATTTAAATTTTTATGGTAATTTTTCCTATTGCTAATTCATTTTTTTGGCAGGAAAAAAGTCAAAACAAGAATGCTTGGAATGTTGAATAAACTTTTTAATTTTATTTAGCCTGTAATGGATACCTCAAAAAATCAAGTTACAAATTTTTTTACCAAAGAGAAGAACATATTTGTTTTAAAATTCAAAAAATGCAAGAATTATCTAAAACGTCTTCGTAGTCTGGGTTGAATACATCTCTCCAGATATATTTGAAATTTTTTCTCCTGGAATTGCACCATTTTTTTCTCAATGGGAGTAAGTTTTCTCTTTTTATTGCGTTCACCTTTTTGCAAATTTGCAATTATATTTCATAAACCAAATAGGGCCAAATTAACACAACCATTTTTTATCAACCTTGCCAATCATCTTTTAAACAGTTCAGCAACTTATTTTATGTTTTTTTTATTATTTCCATTCTGAAATAGATGAAATTTTTCGTTTTTTACGCCCGATTTTAATCTTATTTTAAAATATTGTTGAACTTTTTTTGTTTGATTAATTTATCTTTTTCATTTTTTAAATAATTGGGAAAACACTTTAATTTTTAAGACATCATTCATATTTTTTGAACTGAATAATTTGGTAATTGTTGGAATCTCAACCATATTCAATCATAGGTTGGAATATGTCTAACGAATTATGGTGGTTAATCCTCATTTTTGTTGACTTTTTGTCTGCACTCATTGTTATTTATTTTTTTGGTAAAAAGGCGCTTTATGTTATTATTGCTGTCGATATTATCATCTGTAACATCCAGGTTATCAAATTAATCGATTTATTCGGATTTGTCGCTACTATAGGTAATGTTATTTATGGCAGCATCTTTTTAGCCACGGACTTGTTAAGCGAAGTATATGGCAAATCTGAAGCCCGTAAAGGCGTCTGGTTGGGATTTTTTGCTTTGATATTTATGACCATAATCATGCAAATTTCTCTACAGTTTCAGCCGCATGAAAGCGATTTTTCTCAGGAAGCCATGCAAACAATTTTTGGTTTTATTCCACGCATTGCTGTGGCAAGTTTAACCGCCTACCTAATTTCACAACATCATGATGTCTGGGCTTTTCACTTCTGGAAAAAGAAAACCCGAGGTAGATATTTATGGTTGCGAAACAATGCTTCCACCTGGATCAGCCAGGCTATTGACTCCTTTGTTTTCGTGTTTATTGCGTTCTACGGTGTTTTTAAATTGAATATCATTTTTTCTATATTGTTCACAACTTATTTTCTCAAGATTCTTATCGCTGTCCTTGACACCCCTATTGTTTATCTGGGACGTTGGGTTTTAAGAAAACATATAGAAAAACAACCCGGATCAAATGATACATAAAATACTAAACCTACATTCAGCATTCTTCTGGAAAAATTGGAAAAATTGGTAATCAAGTTTGTTGTAAATTATTTAAAAACTAAAACACGGGATTGTCATCATGGCAACGAAAAACGATTTCATAAAAATTCTGGATGAGATGGCATTACTACTAGATCTCAAAGGAGCAAATCCCTATAAAATACGGGCTTTTCAAAACGCTTCGCGAACTATTCAGAGCCTTTCTGTGGATATCGAAGAATTAGTTCGTAGTGGTAAGATCACACAGATAAAAGGAATCGGGAAGGGAATTGCCGATGTTATTAAAGAGATTGTAGAAACAGGCGGATTAAAAGAATTAGAAGCGATGAAAGCTGAAATTCCGACAGGTTTGTTAGAGATGGTAAAAATCCCTGGAATGGGTCCTAAAAAAATCAAGGCTGTATGGAAAAAACTGGACATAACCACTATTGGTGAACTGGAATATGCCTGTAAAGAGAATAGATTACGAGATTTAGAAGGATTTGGACAAAAGACACAAGAAAAAATTTTAAAAGGTATTGAGTTTTTAAAAAGGTATTCTAACCGGCATTTACTTTCCCGGGCTTTAAATGAAGCAAATGAATTTGTTCGGGTGGTGAGTCAGATTTCAGATGTAGAGAAATGTGAGATTACTGGCAGTCTTCGCCGGTGGTTAGAAACCATTCAAGAAATTGAACTGGTTATCCAAACGAACAATTCGTCTAAAAATGCAATAAAGCAACAAATTTTTAAATTACCGCAAACTGAAAAAATCTTTGAAGATGTTGATACAAAAATAACCCTGTTGCTAAAGAGTGGTTTTCGAGCAATCATTTGGTTTGCCACTCCTCAGAATTATGCGATAATTTTATTAAAATCAACAGGTACCGAGGGTCACATCAGAGCGCTTCAGCAACACGCACAAAATATAGGTCTCACATTTTCTCAGAACTACCTGGTCAAAAACGATTCCACACCAATAGAGTGCCCAGACGAATCTTCCATCTACAATGCCATACATTTGCCATTTATCCCACCCGAATTAAGGGAAGGAAAAGATGAGGTTGAAAAAGCCGTACATTCAAAATTACCTGAACTTATTAAAAAAGAAGATCTGAAAGGGATAATCCATGTTCATACAAACTATAGTGACGGTGCCCATTCGCTTAAAGAAATGGCAGAAGCTTGCCAGGAAAGAGGGTTTCACTACATGGTAGTGTGTGATCATTCCAGAAGTGCCCATTATGCAAACGGCTTGTCGGAAGAAAGAATTAAACAACAGCAGACAGAAATTTCTGAACTGAATGAACATTTTTCTAATTTCAGGATTTTATCTGGTATAGAATTAGACATTTTGCCAGATGGGAGCCTGGATTATGATGACGAAGTTCTGGCAAGTTTTGATATTGTTATTGCCAGCATCCATTCTCGATTTAACATGACCGAAGAAGAAGCCACCAATCGGCTAATCAGGGCAATGGAAAATCCCTTCGTTACCATTTTAGGCCATCCTACAGGACGTCTATTACTGGCTCGTGAAGGATATCCGGTAAACATGCATCAAATTATCGAAAAAGCGGCTGAATTGGGCGTGGCTATTGAACTGAATGCCAATCCGCATCGCTTGGACATCGATTGGCGGTTTCTGCGCCTGGCAAAGGAGCAAGGCGTTAAAATCAGTATCAATCCTGATGCCCATTACATCAAAGGTCTGGACGATGTCATTTATGGATTAGGAATAGCCCGGAAAGGGTGGCAAGAAAAATCAGACGTATTAAATTGCTTATCTGCTGACGAATTAATTGCCTTTGCCAGAGCCCGTCGTGGAAAATAATAGCTGAAACATTCATCTGTTTTGGTAATCGTAAAACCTGAAAATCTTTCAACGAAAAATCCCCGCCATCTTGAATGACAAACAGCGGGGATTGATTTTCCTTTGGATATTTTTAAATAAAAAATTAAAGGTTGAAATTTTTTATTGCCATCTCTGCAATTTTTTCACCGATACTAATACAAGCTGTTGCTGCGGGGGAAGGTGCATTTAATACATGGACCATTCTTTCTGCCTCCACCAGACGGAAATCGTCAACTAAAGCTCCAGTGGGTTCCAGAGCCTGGGCTCGCACACCAGCGCCAGAAGGGTAAACATCATCATACTGCAATTCGGGAATCAACCTTTGTAAAGCTTTAACGAATGCTCCCTTGATAAACGACCGATACATCTCTCCAAAACCTGTTTTCCAATATCTTTTTGCTAGCTTTATAAAACCGCCGTAAGTTAACGTTTCCAATGTATCTCGCAATGAGAAACTGGTTTTGGTGTAACCTTCCCGCTTAAAAGCCAACACAGCGTTTGGTCCTGCTTCAATACCACCATGGATCATTCGCGTAAAATGTACCCCGAGAAATGGAAATTCAGGATCTGGAACCGGATAAATTAAGTTTTTTACCAGGTATTCTTTCTCATGAACCAATTTGTAATATTCGCCTCGGAAGGGAACAATTTTTAAACCGGGTTCAACGCCGCACATTTTGGCGACTCGGTCAGATTGCAATCCTGCGCAATTCACCAGATTCTTACAGTGAACTTCTCCCTGTGTAGTTTCTAAAACCAATTCATCTGAATAACGTTTACATCCAATAACACGGGTATTTAACCTCACTTCTCCACCACGGTTTTGTGTAATCTCAGCAAATTTTTCTGTAACCTGATTAAAATCAACTATGCCTGTTTCGGGAACCAAAAGACCATCAATGCCAAAGACATGTGGTTCGTATTCTCTTATTTCTTCAGGCTTCAGTCGTTTCAATCCTTTTAAGCCATTAGCAATCCCTCGTTCCAGAAGCATTTCCAGAGTAGGAATTTCTTTTTCACTGGTAGCAACGACAACCTTACCGCATCTCTCGTGAGCAATGCCGTGTTTCTCACAAAATTTGTACATAGCCTCACGACCAGATACACAGTTTTTTGCTTTTAAAGAACCAGGCTTGTAGTAAAGACCTGAATGAATAACACCGCTATTATTGCCCGTTTGATGCGCAGCTAATCTGGATTCTGCTTCAAGGATAACTACAGAAATGTTCCTTTGCTTGGTTAAGGCCATGGCGGTTGCACATCCGACAATGCCTCCACCAATGACCGCCACATCATAACTCTTCTCACTCATCACGGCCCCCTCAAGTCGTTTGATAATTAATGGTAAAAAAACACATAATTCTTATCAACGGTCATTAACCCTAACAACAGTTATAGCCTGACAAAATCAATGAAAAATTCAATTTAAACAAATCTGCTAAAAAGTAATGTAAAAAAATTCATTAGAAAACTAATTTTTGTTTTGTTCAGTTTTAAAATTCATTTTGTTACACCGAAAGCGCATTGACAAATAGATCCTGTCAAAATGCGATATCTATTCAATTTTATTCTTTTTCATCAAAATAATGATAAAATTGTAATTAGGCAAAAAGAAAGATTTTTAATTAATGCTTTAATTCACATCACAATTTATTTAAAAATACAGGTATTTTGGAAGAGATCAAAAAATTGAATTTGCAATGAGTATTTATTGTTAAGAATTTTTTATTTCTTCTGGCACAGGGGCTCAATGAAAATAGTTTTCGTTCTTTCAGGAATAACTGCTCCCGGTATGGATCCCTTTGGTTTTCGGACATATTTCACTTGTGTGACCATGACCGGGACATAACTACTATGTCTGGCCTGACTATTGAAAGCAGCTAACGCAGCTGCATATTCTAAAATATCTTTCGGTAGCTGTTTGTCACGTTTCGGATTCCGGATGATAACATGAGAGCCACTAACGCCCTGGGCATGTAACCAAAAATCTTCTTTATGAGCAAGTTTAAAGGTCATTTCATCATTTGAGCGGGCATTCTTTCCAACCCAAATTTCCCAGTCTTGATAAAAATATTGCTTATAGGGAACAGAAAAATCCGGCAGCCGGGTGCTGGAAGGCTGAAGAATGTGGATTGAAGTTAATTTTTTTTCGATTTTGTCCAGCCCTTTCTCTTTTTTCACCTCAGTTAATTGATTTTTTAGGTGGTGAAGTAGCGTTTTTTGTTTTGCCAGTTGTTCTAAACGGATTTTCAATTCTGCTTGACGATGAACACTCACTTTAGCTTTCTCATAATATTTTTGAGCATTCTCTACAATTGTCAAATTGCGATTCAATCGAACGCGGATCTTTTTTTGTTGCGGATCGAAATAATCAACTAATTCAACCTCTTCCCTACCTTCGGGAATCTGATTTAACTGGCTCATGAGAAGATCGGCTATTTTTCTATATCGCTGGCTCTTATCACTCTCCGCTGGCAGATTTTTAAGGTGCTGTATGAGGTGATCCACATGTTCAATTTTTTCATCCAGCAATTTTGAAATTCTATCAATCTTATTCTGAAAATTTTCCACTCTCCTGCGCCTGAAAATAAAAAAAGCCAGAGCTTCATTAATCTCAAGAAATGTTCGGGCTGGAAGATGTTGTAAGGTTTTAAATTCAGTAAGAACAAATCTTTCCGGGAAATCGCTGTTAAGATAAACCCTCGGCGCATCTTCCTGACAGGCTTTTACCAAAGTTTGAATTTCTTGAAAAACCATTAATAATTGCTCTGTTGAAAGTTTTCTTGTGAATGTCTCGGGTTTCAGGCCACACCGGTAGAGAATCTCATGGACTAAAGTAGAAGTAAGATATAAAAACTTTATTTTTAACACATAGGACAGTGGAGCATCATCCATATTCTTTATTATCTGAATAAATTCATCTGGTTTTATCTCCTCAGGATCGATTAATCCACTGGATTTGGGTTGATAGGGCTGCCCTGAGTATTTTTTCTTCTTCTTGAATGCTTCTCTAATAAAGCCTTTTTCATCAACAATAAAAAAATTGCTATTATTGCGAAAAAGTTGGACGACAAAGCGAATATCGGAATTCTTAAAATGGAAGGAAATGACTCTATCGCCTGGCCGGATGGAAATTGATTGAATCTGTTTTCCGATCAGTGAAGCAAGAACATCAGTGGAGTTTTTTGCCCGTTTACCTGGCTCCCTTGATAAAATATAGGGGTAGTTTGCATCAGCCGATAATCTCAATTGACGAACTTGCCCCTGTGGCAAAACAATATCTAAAATTTGTTCGTTCTTCGTTTGTGTATAACTGGCACTGATTTTTCCATCCTGAAGATGTGCCGAAAGGAATTCTACCTGTCTTCTTAATGTCAAATAATGGAGATGCATTGACAAAAATCCAATTTAATGTTACCAAATAAATTCACGGTTCTTCTGGAAAATCGATACTGCAATTTTTACTGGCAAAAATTCTGAATTCCTACTTGATTTTTTCAACCATTTCCAATATATGAATTCAATACGCTTAAATCTACTGTAGGAGATTATTAATTTGGGTGCAATCCCATATTCAGGTTTTTAGCGGTTATGGTTGAGTTCCGTAATGTGAAATAACCTTCATAAATCGGGGAATAGGATTTATCGAAGGTAGTGTAGTTGGCTTTTTATCAGAAGCTATAGTAGGATATGGAATAGAATATTATTCTAAAGAGGATCTCTTAGAGAAGGTTGTGGTGG
>CAYLYM010000092.1:0-15588 GCA_964387645.1 uncultured Calditrichaceae bacterium
GTTCAAAGAGGTTTAAATAAATTAATTGGAGTAGAAACTTTTTTCATAGGAGGAGGAGACTCTATATATCTTACAATAACTTTTTTAACATACAAACTCTGCGGTTAATAATGCAGGTAATAAAAAAAATAAATACACCAATATAATTTGTGAATAAATTATTCATCATTTATATTAATTATTTTGATTAAATATTTAAATAACAAATCTTTAGGTTTTAATATTTTAGCAAGAATAAAAAATTCGAATTAGAAAAATTTTTCTTTCAAATGATTCAATAAAAGATTGCTATTAACAGATTAAAATAATTTTACCATAATTAACTTTTTCTAAATCCAATTAAAATCAAAAGAATCGTATAATTATTTCTTGTATTTGATACATTTAATTTAAAAGGTAATATTTTTGTAAATCTGAGCATAATCAAAGGGGTATCCGAAACATTATTGAAGGTTTTTTTATTTTTTGAAAAATTAGAGTTTTTTCACTTCGTTCAGTATAACATTTTTACGCAAACTGTCTTTTAATGATAAACTTTTTGTTTTAAATTTTGAAATAATTAATAAGAAGTTTGTTTCAACGGAATGGGCTTCCCTAAGTTTAAGACATTTGTTGAGAGAAGACAAAGCGCCAGATGGGATTTAGAGTGGAAGAATAAAAAAAAATGATGATCAATCGAGAGAAGGTTAAAAAAATTTTGATTATTCAATTACGCGCCATTGGAGATGTAGTTCTTACCACTGCCGCAGTACACGTTTTAAAGCAGCATTTTCCCGAAGCGGAGATTCATTTCCTGACTGCACCGGGCTTAGATTCCCTTCTCAAAGGATTGCCAGAGCTTGAGAAAGTTTTGGTTTATCCTTATTCGTCTAAAAATTTAATGGGAGTATTCCGCATGCTCCCTCAAATTCGCTCTGAAAAATATGACGTTGTGATCGATTATCAAGGAACTCCGGGAACAGCATACCTGACCAGATTATCCGGTGCTACCTACCGGCTGGGCTGGAAATTAAGTAGGAGACAATGGGCTTATAATTTATTATCAAATGCCAACCAGAACAGAGAATATGTAGTGATTCAGAAATGTCAGGCGTTAAGGCAAATTGGTGTACATGCAGAAACTACTAGAATCAGGATTACATTTACTCGCCAAGATATGGAGCGTGTTCAAAGTTATTTTAATTCACTTAAAATTGACCAAAAACGATTGTTGGTGAATATTACACCAAAAGGTAAGCGTCAAGCTCGCACCTGGCCTGCTGAAAAAATAGCTCGATTGGCCGACTTGCTTATTGAAAACCATCATGCAATAGTCTTTTTCAACAGCTCTCCAGAAGAACTTGAATATGCTCAACGAACGGCCAATCTGGCTAAAAATCATATTGAAATTTTACCCATGTGGCCGCTCTCTACATTTGCTGCCTATCTGTCCCAGATTGATTTACATTTTTCTTATGATAATGGTCCCAAGCACATGGCCATTGCTGTGGGGACCCCCACAGTTTGCTTGTTTGCCACGGATCCACCGGAATTGTGGAATCCACTCAACGATCCAAATCACCGCTTTATCGTGGCCGATGTTCCTTGCCGATTTTGCGGATTACGTAATTGTAATCTGATGATCTGTATGGAACAAATTGAACCGGAAACAGTGCTTTCTGAAATTGAAAAGGTGCCAGCCATAAAAGCGAAGCTGAAGAATGTTTCCTTGTAAGGTGATCGCTCAATGGAAGTATTAAACCAGAAATTGACAGGTCAAAAAAAATTTCGAATACTGGAAGTATGCTTCAGTCAATCCGGTGGAGGCCTGGAAATGTATATGGCTAACATTAGCTATTATCTAATGCACCGTGGACACCTGATATGGACAGTGGCCCCTGTTAACAGCTTTATAGCAGAAAAAATACATCAATTCGGTTTGCCTATCATCACTATAAATCCTCGTCTGCGCTATATGGATTTCTTAACGGCTCGAACACTTTCTAAAATTGTCAAAAAGAATCAAATCGATATCATTCATGTTCATCAATCAATGGATTTAAGCACGCTTATATTGGTGAAAAAATTTGCTGGGAGGGGACATATCATTTTTACGCAACAAATGGAGTCCCAGCGGAAAAAACAGGATATTTTCCATCGCTGGGTTTACAGTAATTTAGATGGTTTAATTACTATTACTGATCGGATGCGCCAGCAAGTGTTGAACAATACCTTGATGCCCCAACAAAATGTTTTTCGTCTATATTATGGCATACCAGTAGAAAAATTCAAACCATCTGAAAAAAAGCGAAAGGCAGCCCGTCGAAATCTGGGCATCTCTACAAACGATATTGTCATAGGTATAGTTGGCCGCCTGGAAAAAGGGAAAGGTCAACATATTTTATTGAAGGCAGTAAGCCAATTAAGGGAATATTTAGACTATATGAAAGTAGTGATTGTCGGGAACGAGACTTTCGGACAAAAAGGTTATGCCAATTTTTTAAAACAGCAGGCAGAAAAATCAGGTCTGAGAGATCGAGTTATATTTACTGGATTTCAGGAAGATATATCTTTGGTCGCTTCAGCATTCGATATTTGCGTATTAGCTTCACGTAAAGAAACTTTTGGTTTATCACTCATTGAATGCATGGCATTGGAGGTTGCTCCAATAGGCACAAGAGCCGGCGGAGTACCTGAAATCATTCACCATGAAGAAAACGGTCTTTTGGTACCGCCTTTTGACGCATCCGCTTTGGCTTTGGCGATCCAAAAATTAATACAGAACCCGACGCTCAGAAAAAAATTAGCGCTACAAGCCCGTCAAACAGTTTTGAAAAATTTTAATCTTAATAAACATCTAATAGGACTGGAACGAATATTCAGCAAAATCACAAATAATAGAGCCAGTGTCCTAGGTTAATTGAAAATTTAATCTCGAACTTGCACTTTATTTTGCTGAATTACCATGAAAGCAAACGCAGCTAACGTCCACCAGAGAATATTATTCTCAAGGTCAGTATAATAACATTGAAAAAATGATGCAATAAGTATAGCGGTTATTGCCAGAATAGAACCTAATAATATCTGAATATCGGATTTTGCCAGTGTTTTTTTTCGAATTTCTGTTATGGTATAGTAAAACCAGGCAACCCACATGGTTAGCCAGCTCGTTAAACCGATAATCCCACTATTCGCTGCAAAATTCAGGTAATCGTTATGGGCATGACCCGCAGCATCATAAAAACCAGGTACCTTATAGATGGGAAATAAGTCATTAAAAAATCCCGGTCCGATGCCAAGTAATGGATGATCTTTAAACATCGCCCAGGCTGTTCGCCAAAGATTCCATCGACCAATGTTGTTGGGATGTGAAGGATTAAAAATACTGAGCAACCGTTCATAAACCTCCGGGCTTAAAAAGGATACGACAAAACCGAAAAGTAAAAATCCGGCAGTTAGCATACCAAATAACCGGCGATTTATCAGCCAACTTCCTAATAATATGATGATTACAGTTGCAATCCAGGTACTTCTTCCGAAAGTAGCAATAATACTCAGGAAAATCAGAGTTAAAACAGCCAGATAAAAATATTTTACCGGTTTCCAGGTACTTTCCATTAAAAAAAAAGATAAAACAAGGCTCAGAATCATGGTCTGATTACCTGCAAAGGTTAAATAAAAATTATAAGTTCCTTCTGCCCTGTAGAAATGACCCATTGGATTCAGGACCTTACCATGGAAAATATCTACTCCAATAAAAAATTGAATAATCCCGTAAATAGCTACCAAAGCCGAAGATGCAAATAGGGTTCTTAAAGCAATAATTCGCCACTTTTTATTTACCGGCAGGGAAATTAGAAACGGAAATAAAAAGATAAACCAATCTGTGTCCAGAAAAGAAGGGAGGGAAATTCTATAATCCGGGCTAGCAAAAGCTGCTATCAATTGACTGAAGAGATAAATGACCAGAAAGATGTAGAAAGGATGGTATGTGATAGGAAATATTTTACGTCTGATATGATAAACTATGCTACTTACTACCACCAGACCTGCTGCAATCTGCATACCAGCCAACGACCAGGGCAGTATTGCACAGAATAGAACTAACAACATACCAGGTAAATTTTCAGATGATAATTTTCTCGAAACTGATTCCATAAATACTTTATTCATTTTGTCTTTACTTCAAATTAAAATTAAATAATATAGCCATTTTTACAAAATGGATAAAGCAATAAAAAATATGTTATATCAGGGTAAATGAATTTATTCAAAAATTCACTGCTTTAATGATACCAAAAAGGCGTGAGTTAAAAATATGGGTTCCATTGAATGAATTTGATATTCAAAAACAAAAAAATTATTCTGTATCTATAATAAGAAAAGCTGATACGGAAGATTCTGAATGTCAAACTCAAGGATGGGTTGATTACGACTGCGAGAATTTATTGATTTTTTCGATCAAATTTTGCAATTCATATGGTTTAGATAAAATTTCATCAACATAAGGATGATGTTTTAATTCCTCTTTGGCTTGATCCCCCCATCCAGTAACTAATATTACGCGGGAATTTGGCTGAATATTTTTAATTTGTTGGGCTAATTCCCATCCCGACATTTCTGGCATACCCAGGTCAGTTAAAATTACATCAAATGTTTGTTTTTCTATTTTAGCTAATGCGCTTTTACCACTATCGGCAATATCAACCGATTTAAATTTTAAGCGGAGAATCTCTGCCATAGTGTACAATAATTCAGGTTCATCATCCACGATAAGTAATTTCAAATTTCCATTATTCACCTCAATTTCGATTTTTTTCTTTTGTTCAGAATCAACAGGTTCATCCGAAAGTGGTAGCGTGATGGTAAAAGTTGTTCCTTTGTTAATTTCACTTTCAACCTTTATGTGGCCACCATAAGATGTAATTGTTCGGTAGACGATACTTAATCCAAGACCAGTCCCTCGTTCTCCTTTCGTTGTAAAAAAAGGATTGAAAATTTTGTTTTTTACTTCTTCTGACATTCCTATACCAGTATCACGGATCACAATATGAGCTAAGTTATCATCATTCTTACATTTGACAAATAAATCACCACCATCAATCATTGCATCATAAGCATTAAGTAAAATATTAGTGAACACTTCTTTTAATTCAACACGGTTCCCTTTAACGAGTACGTTATCTTGTAAATCTGTATGCATTTTAATGTGTTTGCCTTTTAATTGATTATTTATTTTTAGCTTACTCGCTGAAAAAATGATACTTTCTCTAATAATTTCAGTTAGGTCAACCGTCTGGAAATTTTCGTCTCTTTTTTCCCGAGTTGCTTCTTGAAGCCTCCTTACTATTTCACTACCATCTAATGCTGCTTTTTCAATTACTTTTAACTCATCTTTTATTTTTTGATCATAATTTTTTAACAATAATAATTGTGTTCGACCTAAAATTGTAGCCAACAAATTGTTAAAATCATGGGCTACACCAGCAGCCATTTCTCCAACGGCACGTATGTTTTCGGTTTGAAGTAATTGTCGATGGAGTTCAACCTTATCAGTTATATCGATGCCATAAAAATAAAACTGATTACCGTCCATTGTTCTGTAGATAAAATACTCAAATACTCTGTCTTTGAATTTGTATTCTAATTCGAGATGGCTTACCTTTTGTTTATTAAAGTTTTCGATAATCATCTGGATGTTGCCTGGCAGAAGATCTTGTAAATTTTCTTCTGACAGATTGAACTCTTGCATAAATCTTCTGGCTGTTGGATTTATATATTTTATCTGACCATTCATGTCTGTACAGATAACAATATTAGGGTTGGTTTCTGGGAATTTAGAAAGAAATCGAATTTGTGCTTCTTGCTCACGCTGTTTTGTTACATCCTGTAGTGTGAAAACTCCACCTTGAAAGTCCTCGGCTGCATCAAAATGTGGATAAAACTTTAACGCCAATTTTTTATTGATTCGTCTGTCATAATATTCTTCTCTAAATTCAGTTAATTTTTTCTTATGAATTTGGGAAAAATCATTGGAATCAAAATTAAGATATTCTCCAAAAAGCTCGATAAAATTCTTACCAATAATTTGTTGAATGTTGACATCATATAACTTGAGAAAAGTTTTATTTGCCCGCAAAATTCTAAAATCCTTATCTATTGCCGCTAATCCGATGTTGACACTATCAAAAGTAATTTTCCATTCAGATTCGGCCTGTTTGACCTTTTCAAATAAATCTATATGATCGATGGCAATCATCATTTGTTTAAAAATATCCTGAACCAGAGATAAGATAAATGTTGCTTCGATTTGATCCAATATGCGATTGTTTAATGCCCATAAACCGAAATAACCGTGAGAAGAGGAAATTTCCCAAATAAATAAACCGGATGGATAATTTTTAAATTCGATAAAATCATTTATATCCGGTGAAAAAGGATTGAATCTGTTCCAAAAAATAGATTTTTTCTTTAATGAATCGAGAGATAAACAAAATGTTGCTGGTATGTGTTCATAATTTCCTGTGGCTACAATTAAATTCCAATTATTCCCATCTCTGGAGTTATATAGAAGAATTAATTCACTCTTTAATATTTCTGAAAAGCCATTTGCAGCCTCATTATAAATTTTATCAATACTGCTAGAAATTTGAGGGAAATTCAAAATGTTATTAATGATGTTTAGTTTTTTATTTTGTAATTCGATTAAATTAAAATATGAACTATTTTTTATAGCAATGGCTAAATGACTGGCAATTTGTTGTAGAAAGTCTATATCCATTTGTTTAAAATAATTTGCTTCTTCGTGACCTATATTCAAAATACCCAGTATTTCTTTTTCAAAGCATACAGGTATTCGAATTAGTTGGTGGATATTCTCAGTATATTCAGGTTCTTCTTCAAACTGTTGTAATTTGTCCTCTAAAGAATAATAGTTATGTACTTGAGGTTCTTTTTTCTGGATCAATTCTTGATAAGATGTATCTTCAGATAAATCAATGGCATAATTTTCAGGAAACGAATCTATACCATCAGCTGAGAAGAAAAATAGATTAAACTGCAATTTTTCAATATTATAAGGAATCAGAAAAGAAAGCGTTTTATGGGGCAAAATCTTTCGAAGTTCGTTTGTTAATTTTTGGAAAATTGTTCGAAGATCTAAACTGGTGTTTAAAATTTGAGAGAAATTTTCCAGAAATTTTAAACGTGCATTTTGCCATGTGATCCGAATTTTTAATATTTCCTCTTTGGTAATATCAAGAATTGTCCAGAGTAATTGGATACCCTGATCAGTGGAAATAGGAGTTAAAATTAATTGGTAATAACGATCGCCGTTATTAAAAAGATCTGCATAAAATTTTTTCGAGAAAAATTCTCCAGTTTTTATTGTGTTTTTTGCGGCAATATCGAAATGTAAACGAGTTAATGATGGAAATACCTCGAAAATACTTTTCCCAATAACAGATTCTGCTTTCAGTTTGGATTCGTTCTCAAGAAACTGATTCCAGAATTGGATATTTAAGGACATGTCAGTAACAATAACAAAATGCGGTAAATTATTGATTATTCGTTCAACGAACTGTTTTAAATGGATAATCTGATCTTCCCGAGCCTTCTGCTTGGTAATATCTCTTTCGATACCTACTATAGCTACAACATTGCCGTATTCATCTTTAACCGGCTGAGTATGCAGGTTAACTAAATAAATGTGATTATTTTTATGTCTATTGGTGATTTCACCCTTCCAACCTTTTGATAACGAGACCTTAATAATGTCTTTCTCCAATTCATCTGTGGCACTCGAATCTCGTAATATTTTAAAAGGCCTTCCCAGCAACTGATGTCTGGCAAAGCCACTCATCTTTTCCATTGCCGCGTTAACATAAAGAATATTTCCTTGCTCATTCGGCTCTAAAATGATGATACCCTCTCCAACACTCTCTAAAGCCATACTGAGTAAATTCAGCATGCTTTTGGTTTCATGTATATAGGTGTTATCTTTTATGTATGCAATAAATTTGGGTGGCACACCATAGATATTAATTCGTGAGATTTTAAGCAATGCCTGAAAACGTTGTCCGTTCTTTTTACTTGCTTCCACTTCCAGGTCTAATTGAAAACGTAAGTTTTTCTTAAGTTGAATCAAGGCATTTTGAATTATGGTCTTGCTTGATTCTGAAAATAAAATATGTAAAGGTTTACCAAGAACTTCTTGCTTTTCATAACCAAAATTGTTTAAGAGTGCTGAATTCGTTTTTTCAATTCTGAATTCTTCATCCAAATGAATAATGTTACCCTTTATGCTTTCAGCATTTATCGAGTGAATGTTACGATAATAAGATGAGTTTAAATCAGCCCTTAAATGAGAAAAATAAGCACCCACTTTCAAAATGATTTCTTCTAAAGTATCTAACGCTTGGTGAAGTTCAGAAGAAGAAATAGATAAATTTCTAGAATGATAAATAAGGGTGTCTCTCAATAAAAACAAGGCATTCGTAAATGCTCTATAATCCAGACAGTTACTTTCGGTTAAATTAATTATTTCGGGTAAAGTGTAATAAATCTCTTTTTTCGGAGAAAAAAGCACCTGAATAAGTTTGATTAAAAGATCTTTTTTTTGGAACAAAGTGAGAGCATCAGTATGGGGAGATTGAGCAATTTTCTCCTGCCATTTCTGAAACAATGTGTTGATCATAAAAGGCGCCTGTAATTATAACATTACTTTAATTTATTATCGTAAAATAAAAGCAAATCTTTATTTTTTTTTATCATTTTAAATTAAATTTTCGAACATAAAAGGCTTTGTATTTATCAAAGTGATGAGATTTCAATATAAGATAGATTTATTTTAAAGGATAGAGTTTAGCAATTCAGTATAAACGAAGGTCGTAGCAAAGCAAAGATTCAGTCTGGGCACAAGATAGATGGACCAGGACTCACAGATACAATGGTTTAACGTCATCACCATGCCATTGTAAAGAAAACAGTCTTAGAAAATCAGGATGAGCTTAATTAAAGGTTGACTTTTTTATTCATTATCTCAATATCAAACCTATATTACTCATTTGTTTGATCCATTAAAAGATTAGTTTACTATATAAACCCAATAAAAAATTATAAAAACCACGTTTAATATGTTTTTTCGATAACTGAATAGAATGCTTAAAAATTTACTTTATTTAATAGTTCTTAATATCTAAATTTTAAATTATGGGAAATTATCAATTTTCTCTTTTTCAATACGTTTTCAAAAGAATCAGAAGTAATCCACTAGGTTTAGTAGGTCTGGTAATTGTCTCTATCACCATTTTAGTAGCTCTTTTTGCGTCATATTTGGCTCCTTATGATCCATACGAACAGCATATCGAAGAAGCTTTGCGAGGTCCTTCTACTGCCCACTGGTTGGGTCAGGACGATTTAGGAAGGGACATATTAAGCCGCATTATTTATGGCTCGCGGATCAGCTTAATGGTAGGTTTTGTTACTGTTAGTGTCTCTGCTCTTCTTGGTACCCTGCTCGGGGCGATTTCAGGATACTTTGGTGGCTGGGTAGATGAAATTTTGATGAGAATTACCGATATCTTGTTGGCTTTTCCCGGAATATTGTTAGCAATTGGCATCATGGCCATCCTTGGTCCCAGTTTGAATAATGTTATTATTGCATTGTGCATCGTCGGTTGGAAATCCTATGCCCGTTTAGTACGCGGCGAAGTACTCAAAGAAAAAGAAAAAGAATATATTCAAGCAGCAAAAGCTTTGGGTTATTCTTCACCACGAATTATTCTTTTTCATCTTTTACCGAATGTTATTAATCCAGTACTAGTCACGGCAACTTTAGGAATTGCATCCATGGTTATTTCTGAAGCTGGTTTATCTTTTTTAGGCCTTGGAACACAACCACCTATTCCAAGTTGGGGAACTATGTTATCCGAAGGACGTCAGTATCTTTTGCAAGCCTATCATTTAACCACTTTTCCAGGAATCGCAATAATGCTATTAGTGCTTGGATTTACTTTCCTCGGGGATGCTTTAAGAGATGCACTAGACCCCCATATCAAAATCTTGAGGGAGTTTTAACTGGTTCTTTTATATAGAAAACACAGGATAAATTAAATTTCAATTTTATACATATACAATATCAAATTGCATTATTAGAATCTCGTTTTTTAATTAAATCAAATTTGAAGCTTAATCGAGAAATAAGATGTCAAGAAAGCAGTTTTTTCTTTTATTAAAAATAGCAGTGGGTTGTACGTTGTTAATAATTCTTTATCAACGAATCAACGATAGTGAAGACATTCTGAGAGCATTTCGTCTGATCAACTGGCACAATATTTTTATTTGTTTGTTCCTGTTGATTCCTAATTTTTACATTCAATTCTTAAGGTGGAGATTCCTTTTGCGAAATTATTATCCAGAAGTAGGAAACAAAGATACTTTATTTTCATTACTTTTCGGCTTTACTCTTGGTTTTATTACTCCAGGAAATCTGGGTGAATTGGCTCGAGCCATTTTCTTCCAGAAATATGATCGAAAAATTATTACCGGACTGAACATTTTTGATAAATTTGCCAATATAGTTACTGTATTTTCAGCAGGTTTAATTTCACTGAACTTTATTTTATTCACAAGAACTCAATTTCCTCTTCTACTACTGATTTTCTTACTTATATTGACTGGGATAACTCTTTTCTTTTTATGGTTATTTTTATTCAAGCCTGTTCTTATTTATACAATTATTTTAAAGAAATTCTCGATGTTTTCCATAAAAAGTTGGGGAAAGACATTATTGAGAGGACCCACTCACTTAAAAAAATCTGATATATTCAAAGTGTTGGGATTTAGTTTTTTACTTTTAATCACAATCGTAATTCAATATCATATACTGATTACTGCTTTTGAAAAAACGTCTATTTTTTATTCCTTTATTGCAGTTAGCGCTATTCTTTTTACAAAGATGATTCTACCCATCTCTTTTGCTGACCTTGGAATTAGAGAAAGCGCCGCTGTTGTTTATTTTACGCTCTTTGGGGTAACCAAAGCAGCAGCTTTCAATGCTGCTCTTTTAATCTTTATTATTAATTTCTTTTTACCAGCAATTTTTGGTAGTCTGGTAATTTTCAAACTTAAACCAGAATTGACACTTGTAGGACCTAATTCAAAAAGGTAAGCAGAGTTTCAAATTTGTGTTGATAATTTGTTTTTATTCATTAAATAATATTTTTTCTTTGCTTTAATTGATCCAATATTTCTCTTCTTTTAAATTACTATTAAACTTAGTGCAAAAATATTTTTCTAAAATCAAATATCAAACCATAAGATTAATTTCATTATAACTGTTTTAGCCAAACCCTGGTTTTTTAATTTTTTTCAGTAAATTTTGACGTTTAATACTTAATTATCTATTTAGCTACAAATCATAAGCAATGCACAAAAACAAAATTGCGAAAAGATTTTGAAAATTTTAGAGTTAATTTATATATTTTGAATTTATATTAATTGGAATGTTGGTGTTTAATTTCATGTGAATAGTTTTTTTCTTCTTAAAAATTATTTTTATTTACCATAAAATAACCGAGATTGATCATATGATATGGATTTTTATACTTACAGGGACAGTTTATACAGGCATTCTTTTATTTTTTTTCCAGGGACTGGTTCGAAAATCCCGGACTTCGAATAACCCTGCTAAGCCGTTTGTTTCGGTTTTGGTGCCTGCACGAAATGAAGCAAAACATATCCAGAATTGTTTAATGAGTTTATTACAGCAAACCTATCCTTCGCATCTATATGAAGTTCTTGTAATTGACGATAATTCTACTGACAATACATGTCAAATTGTTGAAAATTTTGTTAAGGAAAAGCCTCAATTCAGATTGCTGATTTATAAAAATGATGGACGACATCCCACTTATAAAAAGCAAGCCTTGAAATTCGGGCTGAAAGAAGCGAAGGGAGAAATCATATTTACCATCGATGCGGATTCTATTGCTCAGAAAAACTGGCTGGAAAAGATGGTTGCTCAATATGACGAAACAACTGGTCTGGTTGCTGGATTAATTACTTTTCATCCGGATTTTGAAAAGAACCTTTTTCATAAGCTACAGACATTGGAATTTGCCGGGATAGTATTCTGTGGTGTTGGCAGTTTGAAAAATGGATTTCCCATTATTTGTAATGGAAGTAACCTTTCATATCGGAAAAAGGCTTTTGAAGATGCTGGCGGCTATGACGGGCACGAACATCTTCCTTCTGGAGATGATGATCTCTTATTGCAAAATATTCATAATAAAACATCCTGGAAAGTCAAATATTCTTTAGATAGAGAAACAATTAATTATACAGTTCCTTTAAATTCAGTAAAAGGATTTCTGAATCAAAGATCTCGTTGGGCTTCAAAATCACTTCATTATCCATCTAAGCTTATTTTTCTTATACTTTTCGTTATTTATATTTTTTACAGTTTAACTTTTCTTTTATTTCCATTGAGTATGCTGGGATATCTTCCACTCAAGCTTTATATTTTAGGTATACTTCTTAAGATATTTCCTGAAGCATTGATTATACACAAAGGACTGCAGGTACTCAACCGAAAAGATCTTTTTCCTCTGTTTTTAATTGCTCAAATTTTTCAAGTGCCCTATATTCTTTATGCTGGATTTAGGGGCTTTTTTCACAAGTTTAGTTGGAAGGATAGTTAATATGTCTACATATAAATGGGCTGCAAATTGGATTTTTCCAACAGTAAAAAATATCATCTGGCGGATACCTCAAAATAAAAGAACTATTTTTTTAACAATTGACGATGGACCCTCCCCACAAGGTACTCGTGAAATTCTTCAAATTCTATCCGAATTGAAAATAAGAGCCACTTTTTTCCTTTCAGGCATAATGATTTATCGAAATCGCCGATACCTAGATGCATTGAATTTTGAAGGACATCAATTAGGAAATCATGGATTTTTTCACCATCCTTACATGTTTATTCCGACAAAAATGATGCAGAAAGAGATTGAGTTAACAGATAAGCTAATTTTTAAACAATTTAAACGTCGTTCAATATTATTTCGTCCACCTCATGGAATATTTGGCCCCAGATTGGAAAACGTTTTAAATAGATTAAATAAAAAACTAATTTTCTGGTCTCTCATGAGTAACGATTTTAAATGGGATCCCCAAAAAGTTCTCAACCATTTAAAAAAAAATCTGGCACCTGGTGATATTGTAGTTTTTCACGATTCTTCAAATCATATAAAAACTACACTTCAAGTCTTGCCAGAATTTCTTGAGTACTGTTTGCAAAATGAATTTGAGTTTTCTGTTCTGTAATTAATGGAGAAAAACAATTGGACAATGTTATCCTGGCAATTGTAAAATCATCTTTTCTTAGGGAGGCAATTCTTCAAAATAAAGCCCAATTTTTTGGTCCAGTAGTGTTTAAAGAAAGTCTCGAAGAATACTACAAACTAGACCAACGATTTCATGTGGAATTGATTATTTTGGAATATGATGTATTCCGATTTTTGGACGATGATTTCCGATTACATTTCTATAATATTAATTGCCCCCGAGTAATTATTACTAAAGCAGATCATGAGATTTTCGCTTTTCCAGTGCCCGGTTATTCCTATCTTGGGAAAGAAAAAAATATAACCATGAATGATTTCGTTAGTTTAGTCAATGATTATTACCAGCCCGTCCCCACAGGAAGCGTTTATTCCGAAGGCGAAGAATTGCAATTTATTACTCGCCACCCTAAGATGTTAGAAATATTTGAAAATATTAAGCGTATAGCAGTTTTTGATACCCATATTTTACTGTTGGGGGAAAGTGGTACCGGAAAGGATGTTCTGGCGAAAATTATCCATAATTGCAGCCGGCGGAAAGGTAAGCCGATGGTAAAAGTTAATTGTGCTGCTATACCACCAAATCTTTTAGAAACGGAGATGTTCGGTTTCCGGAAAGGAGCTTTTACAAATGCTTATGAAGATAAGATTGGAAAAATTCAACTGGCAAACGGAAGCACGCTTTTCCTGGACGAGATTGGTGATTTGGATATCGGATTACAGGCTAAATTGCTGCGGGTGATTGACACAGGAGAATTAGATATTATTGGTGGCTTACACCCAATAAAAGTAGATGTCCGAATTATCTCTGCTACAAATCAAGACCTTACTAAAGCAATTGAAGATGGCAAATTTCGTAAAGATCTTTATTATCGTCTCAATGTGGTCAATTTTCGTTTGATACCTTTGCGCGAAAGACCTGAAGATATTCCTTTGCTTATTCGTTATTTTACAAATTTGTTCAACAAAAAGTATAAAAAAAGGGTGGCAGAAATTAAAAGAGAAGCTTTAAAACCAGTTTTTGAATACGATTGGCCTGGTAATGTTCGGGAACTTCGTCATTTTGTTGAACGATTGATCATACAGTGTACTAGCAATATTGTTGATCGAGATATGGTTAAACAGGAAATTGAAGCACTAAGCAGTGGTAGATCAAATAAGCCAACTAATAAAAGCTTAGAAGAATGGATAACCGAACAAGAAAAAAACATTATTATTAAGACCCTTAAAGAATGTGATTTTAAAATTCTGGAAACTGCTAGAAAATTACAAATCTCGCGACAGAGTCTTTTTCGCAAAATTAAAAAATTTGGCATAGATATAAAAAAATTGAAAAAAATGAGGTATGAGTAAATTTATCGAAACCGATGAATTTAGAATAGCAGCTAATGCTAAAATTAATATTGGTTTACGCATTGTGGGTAAACGATCGGATGGTTTTCATAATTTGGAATCTGTTTTCCAGGAAATAAACCTTTCTGATATTATAACCATTCGAAAAATTCCTCATGGTATTCGTATAATGACATCACATTCACAGATACCAACTGATGAGCAAAATTTATGTTATCAGGCTTTTCTACTAATGAAGAAGACTTATGGTTTTGAAGGAGGAGTAGAAATAAGTTTAGAAAAAAATATCCCGGTAGGAGCAGGATTAGGAGGAGGTAGTAGTGATGCAGCCGCATGTTTAAAAGCTTTTAACCATATTTTTAATTTAAATCTTAATAAAAGCCGTTTGATACATTTAGCTGCAAAAATCGGTTCTGACGTTCCATTTTTCATCATCGGGAAAACCGCTTTAGTAAAAGGTCGAGGGGAAGTAGTTGTGCCAATCGATTTTTTAAAAGATTATCAGATATTAATTGTATATCCATATTTAAATATTTCTACCACTGAAGTGTATAAAAATTTTGAATTAAACTTGACTAATTTCAAATCACTTATTAAATTTGATGTTGCTATTTTAAAGATAGCAGATTTGCAAGATTTAAACTATTATTTTTATAACGATTTAGAAAAGGTCGTATTTCGTTTTTATCCGGAATTGAGAGAGGCAAAGGAAAAGTTAAAATTGGCAGGTGCAGCATTTGCAAGTTTAAGTGGAAGTGGATCGGTTTTATACGGGCTGTTTGATGAGTCAATTCAGTTAAAAGAAATTAAGGAAGAATTTGAGCAGTACGGTCAGGTATTTATAGCAAAACCCGTTATTTGATTGGGGTGTCGCCAAGCGGTAAGGCACCGGGTTTTGGTCCCGGCATTC
>CAYLYM010000093.1:0-15421 GCA_964387645.1 uncultured Calditrichaceae bacterium
GTTCTCCACACACCAGCAAAATCCGTTTATGTCCCTGCTTTAAAAGCGCAAATGTTTCTGACTGAACATCCTTTATGGAAAGTGTAACTCGCTTTAACGCCTTATTATCTTTGCGAAACGCACAATAGAGGCAGTTATTGACACAATGATTAGTCAAATAGAGGGGAGCAAATAAAACAATTCGATTACCGTAGATTTTCTCTTTTACCTCCAGCGCACTTTCGAACAAGACCTGCTCAATTTCTGGATCCGTAATATTGAGTAAAGCGGCCGTTTCTTCTATAGTTAATCCTTGTAAGCTCCTGGATTTTTCTAAAACCTCAAGCTGATAGCCTGGATCAGCATTTAACGGATTATTTAAAACCTTTTCAATTTTTTCTTCGTTTATGAACTCCATAAATTAATCCCCTATAATAAGATTAAAAACTCTATTTATTTTTGCTGGAATTTAAGCTTTCCGGCAGAAATACTGTAAAAGTGCTGCCTTTTTCAAATTCACTTTCCACTATTATTTTTCCCGCGTAACTTTCTACAATTTTCTTGACCAGCGAAAGCCCCAGACCCGTTCCGGTAATCCCCCGCGTATACTGGTTTTTAGCTCTGAAAAATTCTTCAAATAACCTGGCCTTTTCTTCTTCTTTCATGCCAATTCCGGTATCCCTTACCCGGATACTGACGTAATGTTTGTTTTTTGAAGTGGAGATGTGTATTTCTCCACTATCCTTATTGTATTTTATGGCATTCGAAATCAGATTATTCAAAACACGTAATAGCTCTTCCTTATCCACATCCACAAATAGATCGGGTTGAAGGTCCAGAGTTATGGTTATACTACGCTTTTCCGCTTCGGATCGGAAAAATTCTACAGCTTCCTGAACCAGTTCAGATAGACATACTCGTTCAATTTCTCTTCTGACTTTTCCCGCCTCGATTCGTGAAATGTTTAATAAATCATTGATCAGATCCAATAAAGCCCGTGAACGTTCCAGAGACCGTTTTAAATACTTTTCGTATATCTCGGGTTCATCCCCTAAAGTTTTATTGATGATCATTTCCAGATAGCCCTGAATAGCACCAAGGGGAGCTTTCAATTCATGGGCAACCATGTTAACGAATTGAGATTTCAACAATTCCAACTGCTTGAGTTGAGAAATATCCCGAAAAACTGACACTACGCCAATAAGCTGGCCCGATTCATCCAATACCGGCGTAGTGTTCACCATCACAACCATTTCTGCAGGTGGTTTAATTACAATTTCTTGCCGAATGGCTTTAAAATATTGATGATTGTTTAAAATCTCCTGGATTTGCTTAGCCATTTGCGCAGGAAGTATCTGTACAACCTGTTCGCCAATTTTTAATTCAGTCTGGATATCTAATAATTGCAAGAAACGTGGATTAAAAAAGACCAATTCGCCTTGCTGGTTCAAAACCAGGATGCCATCATCGATGGCGTTGATGATCGTTCGAATCCTGGATTTTTCCCGGGCTACTTCTAACAATCGTCGTTCCCGTTCTTCTCGCAGTCGACGGGCCTCTAAGATGTACCAGCGCCGTTCCAATGCCCGGTTAGTTAAATGTAACAATTCGTCCGGGGTAAACGGTTTGGCCATATAGTTGTAAGCGCCCAATTGTGTCGTTTCTACAGCTGTATCAATCGAAGCATAAGCCGTGATAATAACACAGATGGCCTCAGGATATTTAGCTTTAATTTTGCGCAAAACCTCTGTCCCATCCAAATCGGGCATCTTAAGATCCAGGAAATACAGGTCATATTCCTGTTTCAGTCCTTTCGCAAGCCCTTCCTGCCCATTCTCTGCCACTTCTACCTGGTGACCTTCTCCCATGAGAATGCGCCGAATGCCTTCTCGCATCCCTAATTCGTCATCGATTACAAGAATTTTAGCTGGAGAAATTTTCATCGTTTATTTAAATAATTTTTCCTTAAGAAATTCAACAAGATCGTTTGGTGAAATTGGTTTTTCTAGATAACCATCTGCTTTAATCCAGTTCTGCTCTTCCGCAGTGTCAGTAGAAAAACGAAAACCAGTCTCCTGCCCCAAGCTTGTGAGGATGTAAATTGGGACTTTTTCCCCTTCAGGTAATTTTCTTATCTTGTGGCAAAGCGTAAAACCTGAATCGAAATGTTCCATGGCCAGGTCGATGAGAGCTACATCGGGAAGAAACGTTTTGAATGCCTCCAGACCCTCTTGACTATTATTCGCTGTTTTTACCTGGAATCCGTTTTTCTTTAAGACCGGTTTAAAAATCTCAATTAAGTCAACATCATCATCAACAATTAAAACTTTCTTACTCATATGAACTCTCTTCTTTTTTACTAATCTCTATTTTAGTAGAGTTTTATTAAATCAATACTCGTGAGCGGGGTCGGTAATCTCAGAGAAATTACCTGCCCCCCTCCTCTTGTTAAATCAGGCCAACAAATCATTCACTTTTTGCAGCAATTTATCATGACTTACTGGTTTTTCCAGGAATTCATCTACCGGATTCCATTCTTCATCTGGGCCAAATTTCCAATTATAATCAGGTTGTTGATTGACAGAAGTTAGCATAATTATTGGTAAATTCCGGGTTTTAGGATCTTTACGAATTTCCCTGGCCACCTCAAATCCTTCATCTGCTCTAGACATCATGACATCCAGAATAACCAGATCCGGTTTTTCAGACTTCACTAATTCCAGACCTTCAGTACCATTGTATGCTTCTTTCACTTCGAACCCTTCTTTGGTTAAAACCGCTTTGTTCATTTCGACAAAGTCTACATCATCATCAATAATCAAGATTTTTTTTGCCATTTTAAACTCCTTCAAATTTTGTTTGCATATTTGTTTATTCTAATGATTTATTGGCAATTCTATAGTGAAAATGGCGCCCTTTCCTACTTCACTTTCAGCGCGAATGTTTCCTTTATGCATTTTAACAATACCATAGGCGATAGCCAAACCCAGTCCGGTACCTTTACCAATTTTTTTTGTGGTAAAGAAAGGGGTGAATAGTCTTTTCATGTTTTCTGGTGGAATACCGACGCCAGTGTCTTTGAACTGGATTCTAACTCGGTTTGTCCTTGAATCAGGTTCTGCACTAATTGTCAAAGTTCCGCCCTGTGGCATAGCCTCTGCCGCATTTTGAGCTAAATTTAAAAACACCTGGTAAATCTGATCCAAATCGATCTCTACTTCAGGAATATCTGGACTGATATTTGTAAGAATCTGCACATTTTGAAATTCTGGTTTCTGCCGAACGGCATGAATGAGTTTATTGATGATTTCTGGAAGCGAATGTTTGTTCAATTTCAATTTTCCCTGGCGAGCAAAATTGAGCAAGCCTGAAACAATATTGCGACAACGATTGGCCTCTTCTATGATGAATTTCAGATCTTCGGCATTGTTACTTTTCTCACCCATTTGCTGCAATAAGAGATGCGCAAAAAGAATGATCGAACCCAACGGATTGTTCACCTCGTGGGCAACGCCAGCGGCTAACTGTCCGATGGAAGCCAGCTTTTCGGACTGGATCAGTTGTTCCTGTGCAGCAGCCAGGTCCTCCAGAGATCGCCTCAACTGCTTTTGGGTGCGATCGTATTTTTCAATTAAATAAGGCATACACATCTCTTTCTCAGCCAATCCTTCATAGACTGCCACGGCATATTCCCGGCAGCTACTATAACCGCATGCACCACAATTCAGTTCGTCAGATACATCAAATTTATTAATCTCTGCCAATATTTTCCGGATTTCCTCTTCAGAAGGTTTTCCCGTTTCCACCGGCTCTGCCCGAAATGTTCGGTGGATATCGATTTCCTGGCAGCTCCGAATATTTTCCTGCCACTCACTGTAACTGGTTTTATCTCGCCGCGACTCGGTAAATTCAACAATTTTCTGTTTACGGTAAAAATAATTCACCTTATCATTCATAAACGGTCCATTGATGCAACCTTCGCAAAAGAGAACATCCACCATATTAGCTCGCACCTCACCCTTACGTATAGAATCAATCAACAGCATGATGCGGTGTTTTCCTTCAGTCAGAATGATATCATTTTCCATCAAATCAAAATTCAAGCCGGAACTGCGAATCAATCCACCAGAGATGGGATAAATTCGACCCAAATAAGCATGTGGAGGATCAAACCAGTCTTCCTCGGCATCTTCTGGATTTATGCCTAATTTCGAGAACAAATCTTCCATTTCCTTAAATGTCAAAGCTTCTTCCACAATTCCGGTAACTTCCGGCTCACGTTGTTCTACCTTTTTAGCAGTGCAGGGACCAATGAAAACAGTCTTAACATCTTCTCCGTAAAAATGGCGAACAACCTTTCCCATGGCAATCATAGGCGAGACTATCGGCGCAAGATTATCCGCCAATTCCGGTGCATATTTTTCAATATATTGGCAAATTGCCGGGCAGGAACTGGCAATCACCGGTCGCTTTAAATCTTTCTCATCCGATTCAGCCAGTCGCTTATATTCTCTATTGATCAAATCCGCACCAAAAGCAACTTCGACAACTTTAGAAAAACCACATTTCTTTAAGGCCCCAATTAATTTCTCCGGTTTACTATTCGGAAACGCTGCCGGAAAGGAGGGCGCTAACATGGCTATCACTTTTTGTGACGATTTCAATATTTCAACAGTATGAGAAACACCGTCTAATACCGCTTTGGCATGCTGCGAACAGACACGGACACAATGTCCGCATCCCAGGCAGCGATGTTCGATTACCTTGGCCTGTCCTCTCTCCACCTTAATGGCTTTGGCGGGACATTCCCGGATACAGGTGTAACACCGCTTGCAACGTTCTTCTATCGTCCAGACCACCGCCACTATTGCACTCCTCGCTTCACGTAATGAGTGTGTAACAACTTATGCGCCAAGTGTCCGTTCGGCTCACCTAAAAATTCCTGGTAGATCTTTTTGAGAGAATCGTTGTGATGCGAACAGCGCTGGGGCATCATCCGATCAATTTGATAAATGCCCTCAGTACGTTTACGAAGTTTTTCTGGATCTGAAGGTAATGGTTGGCCACCGCCGTTAACGCATCCACCAGGGCAGGCCATAACCTCCACAAAATGGTAAGGCGAATCACCCCTGCGAATTTGATCCAGAATATGGCCAACATTATGCAGTCCATTCACGGCTGCAACCTTTAACCGCGTTTCACCGAGCTCAACTTCTGCTTCCTTAATCCCCCGAATGCCACGAAGAGGAGTAAATTCCACATTCTTCAAATCTTCACCGGTAAGATAAAAATGAGCGGTCCGGATAGCCGCTTCCATCACTCCACCTGCAGCACCGAAAATACTGGCAGCTCCAGTGGATTCTCCCATAGGATCATCGAAGTCTTCATCCGGTAACCTGGCGAAATCAATTCCGGCCACTTTGATCATACGAGCCAGTTCTCTGGTAGTAATGACAGCATCGACATCGGGATAACCATTGCCTAATTCCGGTCGCTGAGCCTCAAACTTCTTGGCTGTGCATGGCATTACTGACAAAACAAAAATATTCTCTGAATCGATACCTATCTTCTGTGCGTAGTAAGATTTAATCAAAGCACCTTCCATTTCATGCGGCGATTTACAGGTAGACAGATGATCCAGCAAATCTGGATAAAAATGTTCCACAAATTTTATCCATCCTGGACTGCAGGAAGTGAGCATGGGAATTTTACAATTATTTTTTAAACGGTTCACCAATTCGGTTGCTTCTTCAATAATCGTTAAATCAGCACCGAAATTGGTATCAAATACTCTGTCGATTCCCATTCGTCGGAGAGCCGCCACGATTTTACCAGTTACAATGCTGCCTGGTTCCATGCCGAATTCTTCACCCAGAGCAACTCTGACAGCTGGTGCAACCTGCGCTACCACGAATTTTTCTGAATCGTTGATAGCTTCCCAGGCTAACTTCTGATGACTTTTCTCTCGAAGCGCTCCCACCGGACACACTAGAATACATTGCCCACAAAACACACAAGGCACCGTATTAAGGCTTTTATCCAGAGCCGGTGCTACATACGTTCGAAAACCACGATTCACAAAATCAATTGCCCCCACTTGTTGTACTTCGTGACAAACCCGAACGCATCGACCACATAAAATACATTTTTCCGGATCCCTTTCGATAGCCGGACTGGCCACATCCGGCTTAATCTTCCGCATTTCACCAGAATAACGAAAACTTCTCACACCATACTGTGATGCCAGAGTTTGTAATTCGCAATTACCGTTTCGGACGCAAATCAGGCAATCTTGCGGATGATTGGCAATAAGCAATTCCACAATAGTTTTTCTGGCACGCCGCACTTTAGGCGAATTGGTTTCTACTTCCATACCATCAAAAACCGGGAAAGCACACGCCGGAACCAGGTTGTTATTACCGTTTTTTACCTCAACAGTACAGATACGACAGGATCCTGTAGGTGTAAACCCTTTCAGATGACACAGTGTTGGAATTTGAATACCTTCCCTTTCTGCTACCTCTAATATCGTTTCACCGGGATTGGCCGAACAGGTGATTCCATTTATTTTAATTTTCATTTACGTCTCCTTCGGTTATTCTACGTAAATCGCATCAAAATTACAATTTTGCCGGCATTGATCGCATCGTATGCATTTTTCTTCAATAATATAATGTGCTTTTTTACGTTCGCCTACAATGGCACCTTCCGGGCATTTCCGAGCACAAAGCGTACAACCGGTACATTTTTCAGTATCTATACGATAGGTAAGTAGTTCACGACAATGCCCAGCCGGACATTTACGGTCGTATAAGTGAGCTTCATATTCATCACGGAAATACTTTAATGTGCTCAACACCGGATTGGCCGCCGTTTGTCCAAGCCCACAAAGGGAGGTGTTTTTAATTACATCTGCCAGTCTTTCTAAATAAATCATGCCCTGGAAACGTTTCAAAGTATCTTCAGGAGATTTTTCGGATCGGTAACTTGCCGTTAACCTTTCTAGAATTTCCAGTAATCTTTTGGTCCCTTCCCGACATGGGATACATTTACCACAGGATTCAGATTGAATAAAAGTCATGAAATATTTGGCCACATCTACCATACAGGTCGAATCGTCCATTACAACCAGACCGCCCGATCCAATCATAGCGCCAGCGGCTTTAAGATGCTCGTAATCAATTGGCGTATCGATAACAGATTCCGGTAAAGTTCCTCCGGAAGGACCGCCTATCTGTACCGCTTTAAACTGTTTACCATTGGGGATTCCACCACCGATATCGAATATTACTTCTCGCAGAGTAGTTCCCATGGGCACTTCAACCAGGCCGGTATTTTTTACCTTTCCAGAGAGGGCAAAGATTTTAGTGCCTTTAGAATTCTCTGTACCAATACTTGCAAACCAATCTGCCCCTTTTTCGATAATAACTGGTACATTGGCAAAAGTTTCGACATTATTGATAACGGTTGGTTTACCCCACAAGCCCGAAACAGCCGGAAAAGGTGGTCGGGGACGCGGCATTCCACGTTTGCCTTCAATGGAATGGATGAGAGCCGTCTCTTCGCCGCACACAAAAGCTCCAGCGCCTTTCTTAACCTTAAGATCAAAATCGAATCCACTATCCAGAATGTTTTTGCCTAACAAGCCATATTCCCTGGCATCGGCAATGGTTTTTTCGAGCCGTTGAATGGCCAAAGGATATTCGGCTCGGCAATAAATATATCCCTGACTGGCACCAATTGCATAAGCAGCAATGATCATACCCTCGACAACCCGGTGAGGATCGCCTTCCAGCACAGCCCGATCCATAAAAGCGCCTGGATCGCCTTCATCAGCGTTACAAATCAGGTATTTGGGTTCACCTTCCGCCTGCGCAGCGAATTCCCATTTCTTTCCCGTCGGGAATCCTCCGCCTCCCCGCCCACGCAAACCAGAAGCCGAAACTTCCTGACGCACTGTTTCCGGTGTCATCTGGTGAAGCACTCTGGATAAAGCCCGATAGCCTCCGCGAACCAGATATTGATCAATGCTTTCCGGATCAATTATGCCACAATTGGATAAAATCACCTTCTTCTGCTTCCTGAAAAAATCAATTTTATTTATATCCGGAAGATTGTCCCACCCATTAGCGCCAAAATCCCTGTAAACACCTAATAATTTCTCACAGACAGGTTCTTTCTTAATAATAGTTTGTTCGATTAAATAAGGAACATCTTCTGGTTCTATCCGCCCATAACTAACTCGTGGATAATCAGGAAGCTTGATATCAACAATGACTTCCTGCGAACAATAACCCACACAGCCTGTAGCCAACAGCCGAGCTTCTATCTGGCGTCTATCTAATTCTTCAGAAAGAGCATCATAAACTTTTTGCGCTCCATTCGCTAAACCACAGGTTCCCATCCCAACCATGATCACAGGAACGGGATGTTTGATTAAATGCAATTCTTTTTTTAACATATCCAGCTTTTGTTTGCTACTTTCTGGTTCACCGCAAAACGGGCCGGAGTGTAAACATTCAATAAATTGTGGGCAGGGTTTTTCTGGACTGTGATAACAATTTTCAAAACACTGTTCGATAAAAGTATTCATGGCTCTTTTCACTGTTTTTCTTTGTTTTTAAATTTCTTTATCAATTTTTGTAATGATTTAACCGTTAATCCGCCGTAGAATTCATCATTAATGGCAATAACTGGAGCAATGCTGCAAGCTCCTATACAGGCGACCGTTTCAATAGTAAATTTTAGATCTTTGGTAGTCTCACCAGCCTTAATTCCCAATTCATTTTCCAGGGTTTGTAGAATGTCTAATGATCCTTTTACATGACAGGCGGTGCCGCGGCAAACCCGAATCACATACTTACCCAACGGCCGTAAACGAAATTGATTGTAAAAGGTCGCTACACCATAAACCCGGCTGACTGGAACATTAACATGCCGAGCCACCTGATGCAATTGTTCTTCCGGAAGATATCCATATTTCTCCTGGATATCCTGAAGTATCGGAATGATTTGAGAAGAATCTTTCGAATATTTTTTCAGAATAAAATTACTATCCATGTGTCGCTCTCACCTTATTTTTTCATCATCAAAACAAGACATCCCATTTAGCAATTATTGTGCCAATATTCTCATAACAAGAAACATTGTATTTCTTCATATTCAAAAAATTGCTTGTGAATTATGTCTCATTAATGATAAAACAACAACTACTATTTCTTATTTTTAGGAATTTTTACTGATTTTATATCATGTGAATTTTATATCTATTGTTTATTTAACAACATAGGATATTTGTACTATGAACAATAATATCGCATGTGAAATATGTGTTTTGTATCGGTTTCATTGGATTTGGTACAATATCCATAAATTTAAATTCGGGATCTTTACCATCTCACAATATTAAAACGTCAAAGACTTATTTCAATTATTCTCATTCATAAATTTTTAACATAAAAGTGTATCCTTTTGGGAAAGCTAATCTCATTGTGTTGGTCTTTATCCCGTAAAAACAGGATCTAAAAAAGAAACACCTTTTACCCATAATTTTTCAAAATACATTTCTCCATTTGTTATTTGTAATATGTTTCAGAAATGTTTATTTTTATTTTATTTAACTTTTGAATTTATTTTTGAGGTATTTCAATGAAAAAATCTTCAGAAGATATGTTAGCTCAAATCAATCAACTTAAAAAGCGCATTAAAGAATTGGAAGATCAACTTCGCAAAAAAGAATTTGACAGGTTCGTTCAACATCAGGATATAATATTATCTATAATATTCGATTCAGTCAGAGAAGGTCTTATCATTACCAATTTAAAAGGCACGATTATAGATGTAAATCAAGCGTTGTTGCGCATGTATGGATACCATCGCAAAGAAGAAATCATCGGTAAGAATGTAGCGGAACTGATCCGGGTTGATCAGCAACATTTAATTGAAACACATCTACAAGAGGCTCTGAAAATTGGTTCTGAAAAAGGAATCGAATTCATTTGTTCGAAGAAAGATGGTAGCGAATTTCCGGTGGAGGCCTATACATCATTTCTCAGAGATACCGACGGACATCCGCTGGGATTTGTGCTTGTTACCTGCGATATATCAGAGCAAAAGAGGTCTAAAAGGATCCTCACCCATACCCAACGGGCTTTACGAATGCTAAACTTCTTTAATCAGGTTTTAGAAACTTCTTTAGATGGCTTCATTCTTGAAAATCCCGATGGCATCATTGTGGATGTGAATCCATCATATTGTGACATGATTGGATACACCAGGGAAGAATTGATCGGTAAAAACATCAGAGAGATTGAAGCCAAAATACCCTCTGAAGAAGTAGTACATCGTATCCAGCAACTTATTACAGGTGGCCGCGAACGTTTTGAAACTCAACATAAATGCAAGGATGGGAAAGTGCTTGATTTAGATGTCAGTATCAGCATACTGCATATGGACGATAAGCCCATGGTGGCGGCTTTTGTGAGGGATATTACTGATTACAAGCGCATCTTAAGAGCACTACGGGAGAGTGAAACTCGTTACCGGCATTTATTCGAACAGGCCCCTATTGCTTTATGGGAAGGAGATTTTAGTGAACTTAATAAATATTTAAACCAATTAAGAGAAAAAGGGGTTACTAACTTTAAAAGATACTTCGATGAAAATCCTTCTGAAGTACAAAAGTGTATCCGAATGGTAAAGATTATAGATGTGAATAACGCCGCACTATACTTACACAAAGCCCGTAACAAAGAGGAACTATTGGGGAATCTGGATAAAATTTTTACACCCGAATCTCTCTCTGGTTTCAAAGAAGAACTTATTACCCTGGCCCGGGGGGAAACGCAGTTTGAATCAGAAACTGTTGTAAAAACTTTTACAGGAGAGCTTCGTAATACTCTTCTGCGTCTTTCGATAGAGGTATCTGAACATAAACCAGTTAGACACAGAGCATTGGTTTCCATCCTAGATGTTACAGAGTGGAAAAAAGCTGAATCAGCATTAAGGAAAAGCCAGATGGCCTTAGAAGCAGCGCAATCCAGGGCACGGCTGGGTAGCTGGGAATATTACCCGGAAACGGATACAGGTTGGTGGTCCAAACAAATGTATTACAATCTGAACCTCGTTCCTCGATTAGAAACACCAACACTGGAGGAATATTATCACCTGGTTCATCCGGATGATATTGCCAGACTTAAAGCATCCCACGAAAAGGTTCTAAAAACCCATAAATCCCAATCTTTAGAATTTCGTACCAACCCTTCCCACGGACCGGTGCGTTATTTACGAGAGACAGTAGATATCATCGCCAATGACGATAAATCACATTTCTATCTTGCCGGGACCGTATTGGATATCACTGATGTAAAGAAAGCCGAAGAAGCTTTAAAACAGCGTGTTCAGGAACTCTCCAGAGTCTACAAACTATCTCATCAAATTAGTTCCAGCCTGGATCTGGATCAGGTAATCCAAGCAGCAGTTACAGGTCTACAGGAATCATTTAAGCCAGATGTTGTCATGTTTTATCTGACAAATAATGAGCAACCTGTTTTAAGAAATTACCATTTTAGTAAGATCGATCTTGATTTGAATAATTCTACAGTTCACAGAATCAGTGAAAGTCTCTGCCGTTTGGTTGTTCAAGAAAAACAACCAGTATTTTCCTTCGATATAAAAAAGGATAATCGATTTTCTTTAGAAGGATATGAATTAACGGGATGGCAATCTTTTGCTGCATTACCTCTCATCAGTCAGAATAATATTATCGGCGTAATAGTACTGGGAGCCTTTGAACCTCGTGATTTTGAAGTGGATGCTTCTTTTTTGGAAACGCTTGTCACTGAAATTGCTATAGGTTTGCATAATGCCCGGCTGTACGAACAGGTTAAAAAACACGAAGCCGATCTGGAAAGACGGGTACTCGAACGTACAGCTCAACTGCAAGCTGCCAACGAAGAGTTGAAATCTTTTGCCTACTCTGTTTCGCACGATTTACGAGCGCCTTTACGGGCAATTCACGGTTTTGCCAGAATCATCTCCGAAGATTACCAGGATAAATTGGATGATCGTGGTAAACATTATTTCAATAATATCGTTATAGCCAGCCAGCGTATGGATCAATTAATCCAGGATTTGCTGGCTTATTCTCGAGTTGGTCGCCGTGCGGTGGGTTTCCAACCCATTCCTCTAAAAGAGTTCTTTAAGTCCATTCTTCAGGACCTGTCTAGCGAGATCCAGCAAGCTAGGGCTACCATTATCCTGCCGGATCATCTCCCCACTGTTCAGAGCGATCTCACGCTTTTAAGACAAATTTTTCTTAATCTGTTTTCCAATGCCGTTCGATATCATAAACCAGATACACCACCAGAAGTACAATTGAAAATCCAACAAACAAAAGGAAAGATCATTTTTGCCGTTTCAGATAACGGAATCGGTATTGCCGAAAGGTATCATAAAAAAATATTCAACATATTTCAGCGTTTGCACAGCCAGGATGCATATCCAGGTACCGGGATTGGGCTGGCCATTGTGAAAAAGGCAGTCGATTTACTGAAAGGAAGGGTCTGGATAGAATCTCGCGAAGGGATTGGCAGCATTTTCTATGTAGAGCTGCCGGGAAAGCAGGATTAAAGGTACAGTTTGATCCCGGGGTTTTTACTTTTCAGATACCCGGGTTTTTTAAAATTCCAGTATTTAATTGATGAAAATTCACCTTAAAAAGAACAAATATTTTCGATAATATAAAATATTATTAGAGAATGTAAGAATTTTTAATATCATGTCAGGACCAGAACTTCAAAACAATTTGATTACAGGTTTATTTTTAAAAGACTAAAAGAAAGGAGCAAAATTAAGAAAATTGAAATTATGTTTTTAAAATAAATCACATTCAAAGCAAAAAAGTTAAATATATTCTCTTCCACAACTTACAAAGAACGATCAGGAAGGCCATAATGTCGTGGCCAGCCCAAATTCTTTTAAAAGAAGATTATAGAATGGATATTGAATTTACCCTGAATGCTTTCGAAAAAACCAAATTAACCGACAATATCCATATAGCAGAAAATGGAGAGCAAGCACTGAATTATCTTTTTGGGGAAGGGAAATTCAGCGATCGCAAAAGCTATCCTCTGCCCGACCTTGTATTTCTGGACCTTAAACTCCCCGCAATCAATGGATATGAAGTATTTAAAATTGTTAAATCCACGCTCATTTTGATAAGCAGGCTCTTAGTCTTTCACACTACCTCAAAGAAAAAAAGTGATCTGAAAATTCATTATGATAATAATGCGAACAGTTATCTGGTCAAACCCATCTTTTTTGAAGGCTTTTTTAATCTGATCCGGCAAATAAACAATTTCTGGCTGACATTAAAAATGAAATTGCCAATACATCAGGGCCAAAATATGAATATTCAAATCGTACATTCATATTAAAAAGAGGAAAGTCATGCAAGGAGCTTTATTATGATCAAAAAAATACGCGTCTTTTATATTGACGATAATGAACTTGATCGTGAATTAGTACGCCATGCCTTAGAAAAGAGTAACGACCATTTTACACTTATTCAGGCTTCGAATCGCGAGGAATTTGAGAAAAGGCTACAGGAAAATAATTTTGACGTGGTTTTGAGCGATTTTAACATTTTAGGTTTCGAAGGACTGGAGATTCTTAAACTGGTTCAGGAAAAATACCCTGAAATACCGGTCATCATTGTCACCGGAACGGGATCTGAAGAAATTGCGGTAGAAACCATGAAACATGGAGCCTGGGATTATGTTATTAAAACCACAAAACATATCCAGCGCTTGCCTTATATTATCAAAAATGTTTTTGAGAAGAAGCAATTGCAGGATTCCCAAAAAAAAGCACAATTTGCCTTGCAAAAAAGTGAGGTTAGATTTCGGAGTATTTTTCACCAATCGCCTATCGGTATTGCCATTTACGATGCTTCAGGCAACCTTTTAGAAGTAAATAAAAAATTTTTACAAATACTGGGAGCTGCCCAGACAAGTGAATTCAAGCGGATAAATTTGTTTGATACCCCCTACTTTTCGTCCGAGATAAAAGAAAAACTAAAAAAAGGAATTCCTATTAAGAGTATCCTAGAAATTAATTATGATCAGTTAAGATCTGAAAAGCTATTTCCAAGTACTAAAACGGGAAAAGCATTTATTGAAACTTGGATTATGCCTTACCAGGAATCATCTGAGGGCGAAAAAGGCTCCCTTATTCATGTTCAAGACATTACCGAGAAAAAGCAAGCCGAACAGGCACGTCGTGAAAGTGAAGAACGTTACCGCATACTGATGGAAACTGCCAGAGACTTTATTTTTATGCAGGATATCAATGGAAACATACTATATGCCAACAAAGCCGCACTTAGAACAGTCGGTTTTGACAAAAAAGATGTGATAGGTAAAAATATTATAAAATTTATTCCACAGGAATATCATGGGCAAGTTAAAGAGAATTCACTGAAAAGGCATAAAGGTGATATTTCCCAATTTAAATATGAACTTGAATTTGTAAACAGCAAAGGCCAACGAATACCTGTTGAAGTCTATTCCGTCCCTATTTTCAAAAATGGTAAAATTCAGGGTATTCTTGTGGTTGCACGTGATATTACAGAAAAGCGAAAAGCAGAAGAAAAGCTTCGGGAAAATGAGGAAAAGTTTCGAACCATAGTAGAAAACTCACACGCCGGTATAGTTTTAATAGATGATTCATATCGCTTTATATATGTGAATAAACGTTTTGCTGAAATTACGGGATATTCTGTGAAGGAACTCACCGGTCAAGATTTTAGAATAGTTTTAGATAAGGAAAGTAAAGATATTGTCACTGAAAGATACCGCAAACGTCAACAAGGCGAAGAGGTTCCGTCGATATATGAATTCAATATCTTACGAAAAGATGGTAGTATACGTCGGGTTGAGATTCGATCGGCTGTGGTTAAAAATCGCCGTGGGCAGATATATACGATTTCCCAGATGTTAGATATTACAGAGCAGAAAAAATTAGAAGAACAATTGCGCTTTGAACAAGGGCTTCTTCACGCCCTCATGGACAATATTCCCGACACTATTTATTTCAAAGATAGAGAGAGCCGCTTTATTCGCAATAATAAAGCCCAAATTGAAAAACTTGGTATCTCCTCACAAAAAGAAATAATAGGCAAAACGGATTTTGACTTTTTCCACGAAGACCATGCCAGAACCACTTATGAAGATGAACAGAAAATCATTCAAACCGGGAAACCATTAATTGGGAAGATTGAAAAAGTGACATACCCGAATGGATCACAACGCTGGGTATCTTCCACCAAAGTGCCTTTTAGGGACAAGGATGGAAATATTGCCGGCATTGTGGGAATCACGCGCGATATAACCGATTTAATAAAAATGAAAGAAGCTCTTAATCAATCTGAAAAAATGTATCG
>CAYLYM010000094.1:0-15259 GCA_964387645.1 uncultured Calditrichaceae bacterium
TTCGAGGTAAATTACCATTTTTGTCAATGGAATTCTTTAAAGAATGTTTGACAATAGCAAAAATTTTGTCGAACTTATTACGGAGATTGTGCATGGCATTATTCCTTGTTTTTGTTAATTTTATAAATCTTAATTTAAGGAAATATAATGCCAATGCCAATCTCCTTTTTTATTAGCACAACGGGTTATTGGAATCGAATAAAGCATATTGAAAGTTTTTTATTGCTAATATTAAATTGTAACTGTGTTATTGATCTAGTCGAAGAGGTATGTCTGTTCACAATACAGAAAAACTTGTTATAAAATCTTTACTTTTTTAACATTTATTTCACTGTGAAGATCTAGCTTTTTATATAATAAAAGGAATTACGTATCTTTTTGAAAAACTAAAAGTAATTTATTTTTTATAATCGTACGTAAAAAGTCTGCACAATGATATAAAAAACAAACCATTTTTTCTTTTCGTTTAAAAATGGCAGTTGAACTTTAACGTTAGTCATCAATAAAATCTAATCTGAAATAAATATATTGTGACGTGGTAAGTTTTCTATCCAGAATCTTTTTTACCGATTTTATTCTTGTTAATAGCATCCTGGATGGCGTGCCAGGATAATGTAGCGCATTTGACCCTAACGGGAAACCGAATGACACCTTTCAGTACTGCTAAATCACCGTGTTCTTTAAGTATATTTGGATCTTTTTCCCCCCGCAGCACCTCCAACACGTCCTTAATAATATTTTCTGCCTCATCAAGCTTTTTACCGATGAGTTCTTCCGTCATTATGGAAGCAGAAGCCACGCTGATGGCGCAACCACTGCCGGTGAATTTGATATCACGGATGATTTTCTCATCATCGATATGAACCATTAAACGGATATGATCGCCACAAGTGGGATTATCCAATTCCACCGACGTATAGTATGGGCTGCCTTCTCCGAAATTGCGAGGTTGTTTATAGTGGTCTAATATGATTTCCTGGTAAAGATCATCAAATTCCATCGCCAAAAAACTCCCGTGCTTTTTTCAAACTTTCGATAAAAAGGTCTACTTCTTCGAATGTATTGTAGAAATAAAAACTGGCTCTTGTTGTAGAGGAAATATTTAACTTGCGCATGATAGGTTGCGCGCAGTGATGTCCGGCTCGCACAGCAATACCATCTTTATCCAGATATTGGGCTATGTCGTGCGGATGAATATTTCCAAGGTAGAAGGAGATAACACCGCCCCGTTCGGGCGCTTCGCCAAAAATTCGCATTCCTTCAATTTCTTTCATCCTGGATAAAGCATAGGTAGTAATTTTCTGTTCATATTTGGTTATTTTTTGCATTCCAATTCCTTCCAGGTAGTCGATTGCTGCTGCCAGACCGATGGCACCAGCAATATTGGGTGTACCGGCTTCGAACTTGTAGGGAATTTCATTGTAAGTCGCGCGATCCAACCAGACCGATCTAATCATTTCACCGCCACTCTGATACGGTGTCATCGCTTCCAGTAATTTGGCTTTGCCATAAAGCACACCGATGCCGGTAGGGCCACACATTTTGTGCCCTGAAAAGGCCAAAAAGTCTACATCCAATTCTCGAACGTCCACCGGGAGGTGAGGGACACTCTGGGCGCCATCTAATAATACCGGAATGCCCAAATTGTGAGCTTTCTGGATTATACCGCGCACAGGATTTATGGTGCCAAAGACGTTTGACATATGTATCACTGCAACCAATTTGGTTTTTTCGGTTAACAATTGATCCAGATTCGAGAAATCCAGAGTACCATCGTTTTGGAAGGGTAGAAAGCGTAGTTTTGCTCCAGTATCCTGTGCAACCAATTGCCATGGGATCAAGTTGCTGTGGTGTTCCATTTCGGTGAGTAAAATTTCATCGCCTGCTTTCAAAAATTTTCTGCCCCAGGCGTGCGCCACCAGGTTAATCGCTTCGGTGGTGCCACGGGTAAAAACGATTTCCCGGTCGCTGGCAGCATTGATGAAACGTGCTACTTTTTTACGGCTCTCTTCAAAAGCCGCCGTGGCCGCCTCGCCCAATTTATGAATTCCCCTATGAACATTGGCGTTCAATTCTTTATAAAAATGCGTTAATGCATCGATGACCTGTTGTGGTTTCTGAGTGGTCGCCGCATTGTCAAAATAAATCAGTTGTTTCGATGAGCCCTTTCGCGAAGGAAATACCTTGTAGAGTATGGGAAAATCTTCCCTGATTTTTTCCACATTGAGTAAACTGACCAATTTATCGGTTTCTTTTTCCATTACCGGGTTTTGCATGTTGATCCCCTGAAAATTATTCTTCTAATTGAATAAATAAGTAGCCGTTCTCAACCTTTACTGGATAAGCTTTCACTGGCGTGACTGCAGGAAAACTTAAATTCTTCCCTGTACGAATATCGAATAATGCGCCATGCAAAGGGCATTCAATTTTTCCATCCTCAATTTCTCCTTCTGACAAAGAAGCTTCCGCATGCGAACAGGTATTGTCAATGGCATAATAACCATCTTCTAATTTGAAAACTGCGATTGGATTATCATTTATTACAAACACCTTGACTTTGTCTTGGAAATCATCTATGGATTCCAATTTCACCCATTTTGCCATTGATGTGTTCTCCAGTTTTTAGGTTAAATATTTTTGATCTTCTCCAGATGACACAAGATTCATCTTAAACAATCGATGTTTCTCGTTCCATTTCTTCTTTCAAATCTTTTAGAGTAATCGTACGGAAAAATGTTTCAAGCTTCTGCTGGATGATATCCATTGGGTCCTTGATGATACAGAAATCCTTCTGTTGACAATTACACTGCTTTACATGTTCTGCACAGTTCACGATTTTTAAAGAACCATCGACAGCTAAAATAATCTGGTCCATACTAACTTTGTCCAGCGGTTTTTCCAGGTGGTAACCGCCTTTTACGCCCTGAATGGAGCGAATAAATCCGGCTTTGGCTAATCTTTGAAGCACTTTACCTAAGAGCTCTTGTGGAATATGATAGTTCTCAGAAAGTTCTCGGGTGGTAACCACCTCATCCTGTTTAAGACAGGAAATATGTAATAAAGCTATCAAAGCATATTCAACTTTTTTACTCAACCTCAACATTTTAAAATCCGACAATTTTGGTCGTATTTAAACCTAAATATACTCCTTTCCAATCTATCAGGTCAACCTTATTTTGTTTTTTTGTATAATTAATTGAAGATTCGTTAATTTTATTCCGCATGTGATTCATTTATCAGGTGATTTGGTATTTGAGATTCAACGAATCATATTTTGGCTGTCTAAATTGTTAATTTGTTAAAATTTTTTATCCTATAATATATCTTTGAGTGATTCAAAAGATCACATTAGAGGTAATTATAAAAAAATTATTTAATAAAGCTATTTCACTGACAAAGATTTTATTTTAATCTTGACTATTTTGTATAAATAAATTATAATTAGGCCGCTTTGAAGAAAAAACAGGGAATTATCTCATGAGTGACGAAAGAAAAACTATCGAAAAATTAACCAAAAGTGAATATAAATATGGATTTACAACGGATATTGAAATGGAGTTGGCGCCGAAGGGATTGAATGAGGAAGTGGTCCGATTTATTTCGGCCAAAAAAAATGAACCGGAATTTATGCTCCAGTGGCGTCTTAAGGCCTTCAGACACTGGCAAAAAATGAGAGAACCGCATTGGGCTAATGTTGAATATCCCAGTATCGATTACCAGGATGCTTATTATTATGCAGCACCCAAAAAGGACAGAACATTGAAAAGCATGGATGAAGTTGATCCAAAATTACGGGAAACTTTCAATAAATTAGGTATTCCGCTGGAGGAGCAGAAACGTCTGGCAGGGGTAGCGGTTGATGCAGTTATGGATAGTGTTTCTGTAGCAACAACCTATCAAAAGGAACTGGAAAAACTGGGTATTATTTTCTGTCCTATCTCTGAAGCAATCCAGAAGTATCCCGATTTGGTGAAAAAGTATCTGGGCTTTGTGGTTCCGCCTGGCGACAATTTTTTTGCCGCTTTGAACTCAGCCGTATTTAGCGATGGTTCGTTTATTTATGTTCCTAAAGGTGTGCGTTGCCCTATGGAATTGTCTACCTATTTTCGAATTAATGCTGCCAAAACAGGACAATTTGAACGAACCTTGATTATTGCCGATGAAGGAGCTTATGTAAGCTATTTGGAGGGTTGTACAGCTCCCATCCGCGATGAAAATCAGTTACATGCCGCAGTGGTGGAACTTATTGTTCATAAGGATGCTGAGATCAAGTATTCCACTGTTCAAAACTGGTATCCAGGCGATGAAGTGGGGAAGGGGGGTATTTATAATTTTGTCACTAAGCGCGGGGTATGCCTTGGAAAAAATTCTAAAATTTCCTGGACGCAGGTAGAAACCGGTTCGGCCATCACCTGGAAATATCCCAGTGTGATATTGCAGGGAGACAACTCGGTGGGTGAATTTTATTCCGTCGCGTTGACTAACAATTACCAGCAGGCGGATACCGGAGCTAAAATGATCCATGTGGGAAAAAATACCCGGAGCCGGATTGTTTCCAAAGGTATTTCGGCTGGACGGAGCCAGAATTCTTATCGTGGTTTGGTAAAGGTCTATGAGAGCGCTGAGAATGCCAGAAATTTCTCTCAATGTGATTCCTTGTTAATTGGCGATAAATGTGGCGCTCATACTTTTCCATATCTGGAGATTAAAAATAAAACGGCACAGGTTGAACACGAAGCCACAACCTCCAAAATTGGTGAGGACCAGATTTTTTATTTAAATCAGAGAGGTATCGACACCGAGAATGCGGTGGCGCTTATTGTTAATGGTTATTGTAAGGAAGTCTTTAAAGAACTACCCATGGAATTTGCGGTGGAAGTTCAGCGGCTGTTAGAAATCAGTTTGGAAGGCAGTGTGGGATAGGGGAAGACAAAAGAAAAAAGAAAATAAAAAATAAAAAATAAAAAATAAAAAATAATAAGAGAGATGGAAATGTTGAAAATAAAAGATTTACGTGTTGCTGTAGAAGGGACAGAAATTCTTAAAGGAATTAATCTGGAAGTAAAGCCGGGTGAGATTCACGCCATTATGGGCCCGAATGGATCGGGCAAAAGCACCCTGGCGAATGTATTAGCTGGAAAGGAAGGATATGAAGTGCTGTCGGGTGAGGTAATTTACCTGGGGAAGAACCTGCTGGAGATGTCCCCAGAGGAACGCGCCCGGGAAGGTATCTTTCTGGCTTTTCAGTATCCGATTGAAATTCCCGGAGTCAGTATGGCTAATTTTCTTAGGACAGTCGTCAACGAAATTCGTAAGTATCGCGGATTAGGTCCGATAGATGCTAAAACTTTTCTTTCTATGGTGCGCGAAAAAATGAAGTTGGTAGAAATGGATGATAAACTCTTGAGCCGTTCCGTAAATGAGGGATTTTCTGGCGGTGAAAAGAAACGGAACGAGATTTTTCAAATGGCCATGCTGGAACCTAAATTAGCTATTTTAGATGAAACAGATTCCGGTTTAGATATCGATGCGCTTAAAATCGTTGCCAATGGTGTTAACAAATTGCATACTGATGAAAATGCTTTTATCGTTGTAACCCACTACCAGCGGTTACTCAGATATATCGTTCCCGATTATGTACATGTTCTTTATGATGGAAGAATTGTCGAATCTGGCGATAAAAAATTGGCTTTAAAACTGGAAGAACATGGGTACGATTGGGTGAAAGAGGAGCAAAATTCATCGACGCCGGTTGGTTCGTAAAAACCAATTGCTATATGGTACGGACAAAAATGAGATTTGAAATTTAATTTTATATGCGGAAAAACAATGAAAAAGAGCGATAGTAGAGAAATTTATTTAACTGCTTTTGAAAAGTTTAGAAAAAACGTGAATGGGCAGGCTCAACTTCCTTTACGTAAAATACGTGAAGCGGCCATCCAACGATTTTCTGAATTAGGATTCCCCAATACCCGAATGGAGGAGTGGAAATATACCGATGTAACTCCGTTGTTAAAGCACGATTTTAAGCTGGTAGAGAATCTTCCAGAAGTCAGTAACAAAGATATTGAAAAGTTTTTATTTGACGATGCTGACAGCCATCTGGTAGTGTTCATAAACGGTCGCTTTTCAGAAACACTTTCTAATTTAAATCAATCCGACGGAAAACTGGAAATTGAGCCTTTGGAACAGGTCATGGCCAGAAACCACGATTTATTGAACCGCTATTTAACCAAATATGCCCCATTTGAAAAAGATGCATTTATGGCATTGAATACGGCTTTTCTGCGTTCAGGAATTTTTATTCGTATTCCAGAATTTGCCGTCATCGAAAATCCCATTCATATCCTCAATATTGCTGCCTTCGATGGAACGGTGTATCAGACGCATCCGAGGACTTTGGTTACCGCAAGTAAAGGGAGCCAGGCGAGAATTGTGGAAAGTTACCAGCATCTCTCCGGAGGTGTTTATTTCAATAATGCAGTCACGGAGATTGTTCTGGAGGATGATGCTATAGTGGATCATTACAAAATACAGATAGAAAGTATTGAGGCCTTCAGGATTAACAATACATTTGTCCATTTGGGGAGAAATTCCGTCTACAATTCATTGAGTGTTGATTTAGGTGGGAGATTGGTCCGGAATAATATTAAGGTTCGATTAAATGATATTCATGGTGAGACCAATCTGTATGGGTTTTACCTGGCCGACGGAAAGCAACACATCGATAATCACACCCTGATTGATCATGCTCAGCCACATTGCAACAGCAATGAATTGTACAAGGGAATGTTATCGGATAAAGCTCGGGCCGTTTTTAGTGGTACTATTTTGGTGCGACAGGATGCCCAAAAGACCAATGCCTTTCAATCCAATAAAAATTTGTTATTAAGTGAAGAAGCGGAAGTGGATTCCCGTCCACAACTCAAGATTTTTGCCGATGATGTTCGCTGTACCCATGGCGCAACAGTTGGGCAGTTAAACGAAGAAGCGCTGTTTTATTTGCAGCAGCGAGGAATTGGTAAAGATCAGGCGCAAATTATGTTGAGATTTGCTTTTGCCAAAGAAATTATTGAGAAAATTAAACCCGAGGGATTAAGAGAGGCTATTGGACAAATAGTCAGTGAAAGATTGAAAAAGATATAATTCTTTATTCACAGGGGTGAGGTTATGGAAAATCAGATCTCTAAAACAGAATTAAAAGAGCGTATCATTGAAGTCCTGAAAACTTGTTACGATCCAGAGATCCCGGTTGACATATATGAATTGGGTTTAATTTATGGTATTCACATTGATGATGATCATGTAGCCCACATTCAAATGACGCTGACCGCACCGAATTGTCCGGTAGCTGAGTCTTTGCCTAAAGAAGTAGAAAATAAGGTAAGAGCCGTAGTTGGGATTAAAGATGTTGAGGTAGAGTTGGTATGGGATCCACCCTGGAGTCCCGATATGATGAGTGAAGAAGCCAAATTAGAATTAGGATTTTTTTAAAAATCCACAAAGGGAAGAAAATTTTACCTATCATTTGAAATTTGAATAAGGATTAGAATTGAGGTATGTGGATCTGTAAAGACGAAAGTGGGATTTTTATTGAGCCAAAGATAAAAAAGTATCTATTATAAAGTTAAATGTTCGACTGAAATAAGTTATAATAAAAGAGAGAAGGGTTCCAGATAGAATGAAAATCACGGCGCAAGAGGAGTATGGATTAAGAATTCTGCTTCGGATTGCTAGGGCGTCGAATTCCGATGGTTTAACCATTCCGGAGATTAGCGAGGCGGAGGGACTCTCGACACACAATGTGGCAAAATTGTGCCGGATTCTTCGCCTGGCTGGCTTCATCCGGAGTAGCCGCGGAAAAACGGGAGGTTATATGTTGAAGCGTTCGCCTGAGGAGATTCGCCTGGACGAAGTCCTTGAAGTTCTGGGTGGGAGACTTTTCTCGGACAATTTCTGCAAAAACCATGCAGGGACTAAAAGATTCTGTAGCAATTCTAAAGAGTGTTCAGTACGATATTTGTGGCAAATTATTCAAAACAGTGTTGATAATGTATTAAAACATATCACTTTACATGATCTCTTGGTTTTTAAACATTCGCTGACTGATAAACAAATACCAAAAAATACTGCCCCTGAAAAGGTTACTTGGATGAGTTGATATGCAATCTCTCAGGTAAACTCAATTTTTTTACAGTCAAATTGAAAAGCCTAAAAAACTTCCAAAAAAGTTCAACTTTCATTATCTAAATTTCAATATTTAACAGGGTTCTGGCCAACCAACCAATAAAGAATGAAATGGTTGCCACTCTTAAACTGATAAGCACCATCTCCCCAAAAAAGCGAGCAAAAGATATATCTTTGACTACTGCAACGAAGTAGCTAAAAGTCAGAATAATCAAAATGGCAATGAGAAGTGTGTGTAGTAAAGCGAGATAGAAATTTGTTAAGAGAAAGTAGGGGAGTACCAAAAAAATAACAGCCAGGATGTAAGCGATGCCAGTATAAACAGCCGATCTGAAGGGTTCCTTATGTCCCTCTTCAGATTTTTCGGAGAGATATTCGGAAGCTACCATGGAAAGCGAAGCCGCAATTCCGGTAATCAGGCCTGCCAAACCAATAATACGGGTATTCTGCAAAGCTAAGGTGAAACCAGCCAGGGCGCCTGTAAGTTCAATCAGGACGTTGTTCAAGCCTAACACCATGGAACTAATGTACCTGATGCGTTCTTCATCAATCATATCGATAAGTAACTGCTCGTGTTTGATTTCATCTTCAGTGATATTCTTTGCAGAAGGCAAAACTTGAACTATAGTTGAATAAGCGCGCTCAGCTTTTTCTTCTCCTTTTTCCAACATCTTAACTCCAAAGACCACCCCGAAAATTCTGACCATAAGTAAATAGAAGAAAATCAGAAAACGGCTCGGTTTGACATCTTCGCTGGAGTAGTTTTTCCATTCTTTAAAATGTCGAAGTTCGTCATCAAAAATTTTCTGGAGCACTTCGCGATTTTTACCTTTTTCGCGGCGGGCTAAAGCGTGGTAAATATAATACTCGGTAATTTCGTTTTTTTGAAACATATGAATGAGTTTTCGATGTTCTTCGCTCAATACTATTTGTTCTATCTATCTTCTCTCTCGAGTAAATTCATTTTTCTTTCATAAAAAATACCAAAGATAACGGATTTGATTGATTTAAACAATGAATTTATTTTACTCCCGATGTTCTTTCTGTAGTTTATCCCAGGTATCAAATGCTCGACGAAGATGTGGAATCACAATCGATCCGCCCACAATCAGGCTGATGGACAGAGCTTCCTCGAATTCCTCGCTCGTAACACCTTCTTCAAAACAACGAATAACGTGATAGGTTATACAATCATCGCAGCGTAAAACCATTGAAGCTACCAATCCCAGCAGTTCTTTAAATTTTGTGGGTAAAATGCCTTTGTCCCGGTAAGTTTGTGAATCAAGGCTGAAAAATCTTTTTGTCGTTAATCCAGCATATTTCATCACGATTTCGTTAAGACGCTCCCTTTCTTGCTGAAATTGTTCGATAGATTTGTGAAATTGCATATTTCCTCCATATATATTTCTTCTGTTTGTAATATGAAAAAAATTATCCGATTGAAAAAGTGTATTAGTAAAAAGTTAGCACTCAATGGTCTTACAGAATTTGAATTCATTCAAGCATGTAAAACGAGTTGTTGAAATTGAATAGAAGTTTCTTATAGGTGAAAAAAATTACGAATATATTTGAAAATTTCCTCATTCCAGAGATAAAATTTTACTAAACTGATTAGAAGAGAAAAAGGTTGAAAATTTTTTACGTTTGTCAGGAAAAGAACACATCTCATAGTAGGCCACTGTGAATATACGTTAATTTAAATAAATTGACATTTTTTGTGTATTTACTTACATTTTCTACTGGGATGATAAGTGAAACCGTGACAACTCATAATAAATGGCAAAACAGAAAGGAGGCAAAGTCGTGGTCAACGCCAAATTTAATCTTCCACTGCCACCCAATGAACCCATTAAAAGTTATGCACCTGGCACACCAGAACGAGAAGCTTTGAAGGTCAAATTGGCCGATATGCGCAGTCAGCATATTGAGATTCCCTTAATCATTGGCGGTAAGGAAATCAGAACTGGTAAAATCGGTCAGTGTGTGATGCCGCATAACCATGGGACGGTTTTGGCAAACTATCATCAAGCTGGAGAAAAGGAAGTTCAGATGGCGATAGAGGCAGCACTCAAGGCCAGAGAGATTTGGGCATCCATGGAATGGCATGATCGGATTGCCATTTTCATGCGGGCAGCCGAATTGTTAGCTGGTCCATGGCGGTATGTTCTGAATGCCGCTACTATGTTAGGACAAAGTAAAAATGTTTTTCAGGCTGAAATCGATTCTGCCTGCGAATTGGTGGACTTCTTGCGTTTCAATTCTTATTATGCCATGCAAATCTTTGAACACCAACCGCCCTATTCACCACTGGGTACCTGGAATCGTATGGAATATCGTCCGTTAGAAGGATTTATCTTTGCCGTAACGCCTTTTAACTTCACTTCCATTGCTGGTAATCTACCGTCCGCTCCGGCCATTGTCGGAAATGTAGTGTTGTGGAAACCTGCCTCCAGTGCGGTTTATTCGGCTTATTACATAATAAAATTATTCCAGGAAGCTGGTTTACCTGATGGTGTAATCAATTTCATTCCAGGACCTGGCGCTACTGTGGGTACTCCAGTGATGAATTCGCCCGAATTGGCGGGAATCCATTTCACCGGCAGCACCGCGACTTTCCAGACCATGTGGAAAACCATTGGTAATAATATTAAGAATTATAAATGGTATCCCAGGGTCGTTGGTGAAACCGGCGGAAAAGATTTTGTTTTTGCTCATAATAGTGCTGACATAGAGGCGCTGGGAGTTGCCCTCATCCGTGGTGCTTATGAATACCAGGGGCAAAAATGTTCAGCCGCTTCGCGGGCATATATTCCCAAATCTATCTGGCCGGATCTGAAGGACTATTTGATCAGTGAGTTGAAAACGGTAAAAATTGGAGATGTGGAAGATTTCACAAATTTTATGAATGCAGTCATCGACCGGGCAGCTTTTAACACCATTACGGAATACATAGAATACATTAAAAAGTCGGATGAAGCCGAAATCATTTACGGCGGTAACTATGACGATTCAGTTGGATACTTCATCGAACCTACCATTGTAGTTACCAAAAATCCGCATTTCCGTACCATGGAAGAAGAAATTTTCGGTCCGGTGCTCACGATTTACGTTTACGATGACGATAAGTATGAAGAAACCCTTTATTTATGTGATCAAACTTCGCCTTACGGTTTGACCGGATCGATTTTTGCAAACAATCGTCAGGCAATCGCCGTGGCTGATAAAATTTTGGTGAATGCGGCGGGTAATTTTTATATTAATGATAAACCCACTGGAGCAGTGGTGGGGCAGCAGCCGTTTGGCGGTAGCCGGGCCAGCGGAACCAACGATAAAGCCGGAAGCTATTTAAATATGATTCGTTGGGTTACGCCACGTACCATTAAAGAAAGTTTTGTACCGCCACGAGATTATCGTTATCCTTTTATGGCCGATAAATGATAACGGATTAAAGTAAAATAAAAATCCTCCCATATCTCGTGGGAGGGTTTTTTATATGTTGTAAATAAAAATGCCTCTTAAACTTCTAAGGTCGGTTGACCAGGTTCCCAGTTGCAGGGGATTAATCCACCTACTTGCAAGGCTTCCAAAACGCGGATAACTTCATGGATATTCCGTCCAACATTAAGGTCGTTTACACAAACCCAGCGAATAATGCCTTCTGGGTCCACAATGTAAGTGGTGCGGTAAGCGACTTTTTCTTCTTTCTCTAAAGTACCCAGATCTTCGGCCAGAGATTTGGAAGTATCTGCTAAAAGTGGGAATTTTAAATCCTTTAAATCTTTATGATCCTTGCGCCAGGCGAGATGGACATATTCAGAGTCTGTAGATGCGCCGATAAGCATGGTATTTCTTTTTTCGAATTCTTCATAATTTTTATTAAATTCGGCGATTTCTGTCGGACACACAAAAGTGAAGTCTTTGGGATACCAGAACATGACCATCCACTTTTTGGCCTTCTTGTGATCCTCTGACGTAATGGTTGTAAATTCTTTCCCATGCTCCAGAGAAACCGTTGCTAACTTTTTGAATTCTGGGAATTTTTCACCAACACCTAACATAATTATGTCTCATATTTTTAATTAAAATTAATATTTCAAGTTACTGTATTTTCATAATTTAGAACATTCAGAACAAATACCATAAAACTCTAACTTGTAACGAAATATGTGATGAGGAATCGATCTTTGTATGGATTCGATTTCAAATTGTGATATGGATTTTTCGATATCATAGATTTTTCCGCAGCGCTCGCAAATAAAGTGGGAATGGGGAGTTGGGTTGCCATCGAAATGCCTTTTGGCATCGCCGGTATAAACCTCGTGAACCTTACCCTGATATATTAAAATATTTAAATTTCGATAAATAGTACCCATACTAATATTGGGCATTTGTTTTTTTAATTCATTAAAAATCATCTCAGCAGTAGGATGATCTTTTGAATGTCTTAAAAATTCAATAATTTTTTTTCGTTGTTCAGTATTTTTCAAATTTTTTGAAATCATATCTCATAATAATTTTAAGAATCATTCTTAATTTAATAAATAAATGTTGATTGCCAAAATTATTTTTAATTTTTTTGAAATTGTAGGCGTGTAGGTTACTTCGCTGAATTGGCTGTATGTCAATCAGCGAATCATTCTATGATTTTTTCATTGTAAACTCCCAAATGGTGTGAAGCTCGGTACCCTTCTGGCGATTTGATGATGTTTTCCTGCCGAATCAGCGATTTGTTGTATTTTTTTAATCATTTAAACTGCGTAAAAGAATCAAATCTTCCGCGTAAGCGGCATCACCGCCGGGGATTTCCAGAATCATGGGAATGGATGATAAATCCGGGTCATTAAGCAAGGCACTGAATCCATCTATTCCAATGTAGCCCCTGCCGATGCGTTCATGCCGGTCTCTCCGAGTGCCCAATTCCTTTTTGCTATCGTTTAAATGAAGAAGTTTGAGTTTTTCCAGTCCAATGATCTGGTCGAATAGCCTTTTTGTTTTTATCCATTCATTGGCATTCCGGATGGGATAGCCGGCAGCAAATACATGGCATGTATCCAGGCAAACGGCAATTCGATCCCCCAGATGCGATTGATCGATGATTGCTTTGAGCTGCTCGAATGAATATCCTAAATTGGTTCCCTGTCCAGCGGTAGTTTCCAGTAAAACTGTGGTATTCTGAGCTCCGGATTTCTCATAAGCCTTCTGGATGGATTCAGCAATTTTTCTGATACCGGCTTCTTCGCCCTCACCCATATGGGCTCCCGGATGCATCACTAAATAAGGAATCTGCAAAGTTTCACATCTTTCAAGTTCCTTGGTGAAATTCTTGAAAGACAGACCGTAGGTTTTGGGATCTGGGCTGGCCAGGTTAATGAGGTAAGCATCATGAACTGCCACAGGGTTGACGCCGGTTTCTTTGCGAGCAGTGAAAAATTTCTGAATGGCTTCGTCAGAAAGAGGAGAAACGTGCCATTGCATCTGGTTCTTGCTGAAAATCTGAACCACGTCACATCTGATTTTTTGGCCAGAATAAAGGGCGTTGTGAAGTCCACCGGCAATTGAAGTGTGCGCGCCTAATAATGGTTTATTATGTTGTTTTGTCTCACGTTCCAACAAAATAACTTTCACCAGGTTTCTGATACCTTGTAGTTGATATTCTTCTATTGATTTTAAAAATATTCTTGAAAAAAAATTTTAACAAGAATAGTTTATAAGTTTAGATAATTGAGAATTCTAAAAATAGAAATATTATTTGCATCCAACTTTTTTAAATAATAGAAAGGTATTTTAGAATCATGATTAACAATCATTTTTAACGTTGGTTTCTTTTTTATTCGTTGATAATTTATCGAATTCTCTTCACATATCTTTTGAATGCTTCGGGATTAACACTGTTCATTTTTTTTCTTAAGTCAATAATTTCTTTAGAAATGATCTTGGTATTCTTTCGGGCTACTTCAGCAAGATAAAGTAAATGATTGAAATATATCTGACGATCAACATTGTTTATAATTTCCTTACGAAAAACATTTCCAGCATATATTCCCTTAATTTTATTAGCGAATTGCTTATTAGGGGGTATTTCCACTAAACGATCAATCCATGCTTCGAAAGGCCAACATGCCAGCAACAGTTTTGGATCAGTATATTCGATTTCCAGAGCAGAAAGCAACTTCTTGATATTTGGATTAAAAACAAATTCTATTGGAACCTGAAACGGATCGAAAAACAGGGCGAATGTGAGGGCCGTACGTGCACTGCCTTCGTTTTTCATTTTAAACAGGCAAAATGCCTGGTAACACCGAATAAGGGAATCTTCTTCCATTTCATTACAATATTTTGATGTCATTTCACTGGCTTCGGAATATTTCCCCAATTTAATCAAACAATAAGCCGGATGCATCGTGTTGGTCAGATAATTTATAGCATCTTTTTCAAGCCGCTGGATTATTTGAGAAAAAAATATTTTTTCAAGATATTTTGCTTCGATTTTAAGAGAGTCTTTCTTTAAATTTTCCTGAAAGGATTCCCAAAAAAGAGCTATTTCTTTAGGAGATTTTTTAAGTATCCTTTTAATGCGGTTTAATTCGCTCTTCCAGAATTTTTTTTTAACCTCCCATCCTGGAAGGTCAACGTTCAATTTATCGATAGACTCGATTATTCTGGGAATCGAATTCCATTCAGCTTTTTCAATTGCTTTAAAATAATCGCCTAACAAAAGTTGCGGTGCATCGAAAATACTTAGTTGTTCCATTTGAAAATTTATTCCTTTTTAAACATATTGGATATGATCTTTTATTCTTCCATTTTCTTTCTCAATGTGTTGTAAAAGATGTCCGACAGTTTTTCTATCGCCAGATTGATCCATTTATTGATAATCAGTTTTTGCCCGCCCACAATACCAATTTGAGCGAAGGGTATGTGTTTCTGTTTAAAAAAGCTTTCAATATTGGATTGATGTTCAGGTTTTACAGATATGAGTATTCGGGACTGGCTTTCGCTGAACAGAAACCATTCGGGGCGCAATTCGCCGGGATCAACCTTTACATGTGCACCAATCAGATTTTCCTGGTTA
>CAYLYM010000095.1:0-14949 GCA_964387645.1 uncultured Calditrichaceae bacterium
TAAAGATGTTGGCAAAGTCGTTTGAACAAGAATTTCATTTTGGGAAGATTTTGATTGCTTTTGTGCAAGGGTTCTTGAAGTTTCCTTTTGTGCCGACTGAGTAGACGTTTGACTCGATTCTTTTTTGCTACAACCAGTTAATAGAAAAATGATGAGCAAAAATAGGACAACAAAACGCATCGTACCTCCTTTACTTCTAATAAAAATGACTACTTCTAATAAAAATGACAATTAAAATATTTTCTAAAAAGAAATATAAATGAGCAATCGTGGATATTACAAATATAAATTAAAGTTTTATCGACGCCAGTTTAAATGAAAGAATAAATCTTTATCTTTATATTTTGTTTTATTTCAAGTATATTTAAAGTTCTTAAATGGATTGTTAAATTCTTTAGATATCTTTTTTTCGAGAAAAATACAAAAAAGAAATTAAAAACCATGGTTTATCCATAATAATTTTTTCATAATAAAATAAGAAGTACTTTTATATTAATTTTTTATTGTAAACAATTTTTTCCGAAATTAGTAAAATATAAAACAATATATATGAAAAATTCGAGCAGATAATATACTTGAATTCAATATAGATTTTAATTAGTTTTTTTGATATTATAGGTCATAGAATGGTTAAAAATAATTCTTTATATGAAGAAAACCGAAGAATTCGTCGATTACAGCTATTGGTTAATTTAACTCTACAAGATATTTATCAAAATCCTGAAATGGACTTTGAAGAAGGTTTAAGGATCATAAATCAGTTAAGAGTCATTACTGGTCGGTTATTTCCGGGAAAAGAAGGTGTATTTGATTTAATTTATAAGCCCAGAATTATGAGAGCGTTATTCGAAAATGGAATTATTAAAATTTCATCTAATTAAATGGGAATGTGTTAATAAATATTGATTGATGTAGAATATGATTAGAATAGACGAAAATGATCCTGAATATATTTCTCATTTAGAAAAATTTAGCAAACCTTATGATGAACTTATAGAAACAATTTGCGGATACCACCCTAATTTAAATAGAGAGTTGTTAGATAAAGCATATAAATTCGGTATCTGGGCTCATCGGGATCAGATCCGAGATTCCGGGGAGCCTTATTTTGAACACTGCTTGAGCGTAGCAAAAATACTATCAGAATTAAAAATGGATAGCACCACCATTGCGGCCGGTTTATTGCATGATGTGGTAGAAGATACTGTATTTACGTTGCAAGATATTGAAGAAATTTTTAACAGGGATATCGCTAATTTAGTTAATGGAGTTACTAAAATTACTGAGATTAGCGGAAGGAAATCTAGCAGTTTTGAAGTTCGTCAGGCAGAAACTTACCGTAAAATGCTCCTCTCCATGACCAACGACATTCGCGTAATAATTATCAAATTTGCTGATCGGTTACATAATATGCGCACATTACAACATATTCCTGCTCCCAACAGGCGTTTACGTATTGCATTGGAGACTAGAGATGTTTATGCGCCTTTAGCTCATCGTTTTGGTATGGCACGTTTAAAAAGCGAATTAGAGGATCTGGCATTTAAATTTATAGATAATAAAGCTTATACTGAGTTGGCACGAAGTCTGAATGAAAAAAGAGAAGAAAGAGAGAATTATATTCAAAATATTATTAAACCAATAAAAAAAGAATTGGAAGAACATGGAATTAAGGCAGAAGTGCAGGGACGCCCCAAGCATCTTTACAGTATCTATAAAAAAATGAAAACTCGCAATAAGCCACTTGAAGAAATATATGATCTTTTTGCCATTAGAATTATTGTTGAGGATGTTGCGCAATGCTATTATGTTCTGGGTATTGTTCATAACTTATTTATTCCGGTTTATGAGAGATTCAAAGATTATATTGCTATGCCCAAATTCAATGGATATCAGTCATTACATACAACAGTGGTTGATAAATCGGGTAGGATGCTGGAAATCCAAATTCGTACCTGGGAAATGCATCGAATCGCTGAAATGGGAATTGCAGCACATTGGCGATATAAAGAAGGCAAAAATTTAGAAAAAAATGATGATATTGATAATAAATTAGTATGGGTACGTCAATTATTGGAACAATATGATGGTGAAACTGTTGATGCAAAGGACTTTCTAGATAGTTTAAAGATTAATCTTTATCAAGATGAAGTTTTTGTTTTCACACCAAAAGGTGATGTAATAAAACTTCCAAAAGGTTCTACACCTGTTGATTTTGCTTTTGCAGTTCATACAAGTATTGGCATGCATTGCATCGGTGCCAAGGTCAATGGAAAAATAGTACCTTTAAAATATCAGTTAAATAGTGGGGATCAGGTTGAAATTATTACCAGTCAAAATCAACATCCGAATCAGGATTGGTTAACGTTTGTAAAAACTGCCAAAGCCCGGCATCGTATTCGCAAGTATTTAAGGGAAGTGCAATTTGAACATAGTGTAAAGTTAGGCGACGAAATTTTACAGAAATATTCTAAACGTTATCATTTAAAAGTAAGTGATGAAAAATTAGAAGAAATTGCTAATAATTTACATTATGATGATGCAAAACAATTAAGGGCGGCTATTGGTCGAGGTGAGATTTCGATTGAAAAAATATTCTCATTTTTAACTGATGAGAAATTAAAAGAACCCAAATACAATCTCTTTACAAAAATTTTAAAGCGGGGAAGAAAACATTCTGCTATTCAGGTGGATGGTGTTGATAACATGGTAGTCCATATTGGTAAATGTTGTCAACCTGTTCCAGGAGATGAAATCATCGGATACATTTCTAGGGGAAAAGGGATTACCATACATCGAACAAATTGTCCTAATATATCTAGATTGATCGAAAAAAAGGATCGTACGATCCCGGTTAATTGGAATGTGGAAGCGGAAGAACAATTCAAGGTTCAATTAGCCATACTGGGAGAAGATCGTAAGAATTTTTTGAGAGATATAACACAGGCCATTTCTGTTCATAATACTAACATTCTTCATATTGATTTTACATCTAAAGATAAATTAGTCGTAGGTAAATTGGTCATTGAAGTGAAGAACCTTCCACATCTCACCCGAATTATCCAATCTATTAGCAAAGTAAATGGAATGCTTAGTGTTGAGCGAGTTGAAGGATTTAGTAAAAAAAGAAGATAAAAAATTAAGAGGAGAACTGAATGGCGGACTATATTTATCTATCCAAAGAGGGGTATGAAAAATTGAAAAACGAATTGGCAGAATTAAAGCAGGTGAAACGTCCTGAATTATCTAAGAAAATTTCTGAAGCCCGCGATTTTGGTGATCTGCGAGAGAATGCTGAATATCATGCTGCAAAAGAAGCATTAGCATTATTGGAAAATCGTATTACAAAACTTGAACAGACTTTAAGAAGAGCAAAGATTTTAAATAAAGAAGACCTGGCGAAAAATAAAATAACCATTCTAACCCGGGTCAGACTGAAAGATCTAGTAAAAAATGTAGAAGTAGAGTATACATTGGTTTCTCCTGAGGAATCTGATTTCAAACAAAAAAAGATTTCTACTACCTCTCCAGTAGGTAAATCTCTTCTGGGTAAAAAAGTAGGTGATGTAGTTGAAATAAAAGTTCCAGCAGGTATTTTAAAGTATGAAATTTTAAATATTCAACCATTAATTTAATGTAACTTATTGAAAAAATCTTCGTTTTATTAATAGTCTGAATTTTGGAGGGTGTTATGACTGAAGAAACAAAAACTTTGAAACGGTTATACAGATCTCAATCAGACCGATTTGTGGGTGGAGTTTGTGGAGGTTTAGGTGAATATTTTAAAGTAGATGCTAATATCTTTAGGATATTATTTGTTGTTTTTACTTTTATTGGTGGAATTGGAATTATTCTGTATATTGCTTCTTTGATAATCGTTCCAGAAAATCCATCAGATTCTAATATTGAAGAAAGCTCCAGAAGAGACAAAACCATTTTTTGGGCGTGGCTCTGTATTATAGCTGGTGTAGCCCTTTTATTACGGGAATTTGGTCTATTTAACTATATTCAGTTCTGGCATATTCCCTGGTCCAGTATATGGGCAATATTTTTAATAATCATTGGTATTGTTTTGATTATTTCAGCAAACAGACCTGCAAAAAGTGGGGAAGAATCAGATTCTGAACAGATTTATTTTCCGGAGTTAAACAAAATTTTTAGAATAAAGGAAAACCGAATGCTTGCTGGAGTATGTGCTGGTATAGCTGAGTATTTCAAAATTGATCCTTCTATTGTAAGAATCTTGTGGATTTTAGGAACTTTGGCTTCTGTTGGTTTAGGAATTCTTATTTATATAATTCTTATTTTTGTCTTCCCTGTAAAACACAGTAAAAATCAATAAAGAAGATACATATGAAAAATTCAAAAATTTCTGGAATAATTCTAATACTTGTTGGAATTTTTATCTTTCTCCATAACTGGAACTATAATCTCTTCCAATGGAGGTGGGCCTGGAATATTGGAATCTTGGTTTTTGGAATCATCATTTTTCTAAAAGCTATTACAGATTCTCGGCGACAAGGATTGTTTTGGGGAAGTTTTTTATCTCTACTCGGAATATACTTAACATTAGGAACGTTTAATTTATTTTGGATAAGTAGAGGATTAACTATTATTATGGTTTTTATATTTTTAGGTATTTCTTTTTATATGATGTTTTTCTTTAAAACAAAAAAATTATTACATTTTCTTTTTGGTTTATTCTTTGTTGCAATAGGAATTTTTTTCTTTCTCATTTATTTTCAATTTTTACCACTTGAATATTTTTATGTAATGATGGATAGATATTGGCCGGTTCTATTTATTGTATCTGGCTTATTCATTCTAATCAATTCCATCACAAAACAAGAATCTAAGACTTAAAATTGCTATTTTATGACTGCCTGAAATTTGCTTAACATTAAAATGAATTGATGTGGATAAATATAAATACAATTAGTAGAAAAATTGAATTTATACTAAACTCAATCTGAATTTTTATCAATTGTTCTCTGCAAACTATTATTAAGACTTCTATCCAACAGCCAGCCTAAATAGGCTATTAGACCATATCCATTATAATTAAATTTGTCTTAAAATATATTTACCTACTCACTATTCCTTTATATTAGGTCTAATACCTTTAGTTCAAACTTAACATAAGATCCTTAAATTAAAGTGGATTGATATTGAACTTGACAAAAAACTGTTTTGTAAGATAAATTTGAAATCAGAATATAAATTTGTTGTTGCCAACATGATAGAGAATTTAGCAGAATTTTTTAAAGCTATTAGCGACCCAACGCGACTAAGGATTGTTAATTTGTTATTACATAAAAATACCTTAAATGTCAATAATCTTGTGAACATTCTTGACTTACCGCAGAGTAAAGTTTCTCGGCATTTAGCTGTTTTAAGAAATACGGGTTGGTTAACATTTATCAGGAGAGATAAATGGGTATATTATCGACTTAATTCACAATTAAATAAAGAGTTTTTGAATAGTCTTGAGATTTTATTTAAAACTCATCTTCAATTTGAGGCTGATTTAATAAAAGCTGATGAGTATTTATAAATTTTTAATCAAATTATATTTAATATTGAAGAATAAAATTACAATAAACGTAAAAACGAGTTAAAAAATTATAGAATAATAGAATAATGGATAATTGAATATAATTAATAAATATTTTTCATTAATAAACATAAATTTATAAAATATTACAAGCCTTAAAAATGAATAGGAGGAAAATATGAGATTTAAAAGTTGGTTGATATCTCTATTTATTATATTTTTATTTCTTAGTTTTTATGGTGTTTTTGCTCAGAGTAAAACCGCCAAATATATAGGTGCAAATAAGTGCAAAATGTGTCATAATTCTAAAAAAAGTGGCCAACAATTTAAAATTTGGCAATCATCGGCACATGCCAAAGCTTATAGGGAATTAACCTCTGAAAAAGCTAATGCAGTTGCCCAAGAACTTGGTATTGATAATCCACAAACAAGTGAAAAATGCTTAAAATGTCATGGAACAACTGGAGGAAAAGATCTTAAATTAGTTAAAGAAGGTGTAGGTTGTGAAAATTGTCATGGTCCTGGAAGTCTTTACAAATCAATGAAAGTGATGAAAGATATTGCAACAGGCAAAACAAAACCAGAAGACTTTGGTATGATAAAAGCTGGTGAAGAACAATGTAAAGAATGTCATAATCAAAATTCTCCTACATATAAGGAATTTGATTTTAAAACATTCTGGGCAAAAATAGCTCATCCAAGACCTACAGAATAGAACAAAACAATATTTCAAAAATTTAAAATGGCTTTTAATCATAAATCCTTTTTTTATGTTTCATCCATTTCCAGAAAATACTTTTGATAATAAATAATTGTCATTAAATTTTAATATTTAATAAGTTACGTTTCTTTGGATCGGATTTCTGGTAATTTCAGAAATAAAAATTAAATAGGTGGTTTTATTGGAAAATTTTGGTTTACATGATAAAATAGAGATTGAAGATCGTGAATTTCATATTCACACAGGTACGGTATTTGAAAAAGGGAAAATCATTTCGGAAGTATTCGAAAATGGGATGTTTTTAACATTGAAAGAATATTCTATTGAATTGAGAAATGAAACTCCAAATGTTAATAATGAAACTTCAAATGTTAATTATGAATATCTCAATCAAATTACACAAGAGTTTCATAATTATGTGATTGATGAACTCGAGGCCCTCTATCGGATTGAACAAAAATTAAATAAATATAAACATCCTGTATCCCATTACCATTTGGGATGTTTATTTTTAAGGCGGAATTTGTATGAAGAAGCTACTCGCCAGTTTAAAAGGGCTATTGATGAAGATCCAAAATTTGTCCGGGCTTATAATGGTCTTGGGATTTCTTTCCTTAAGGCGAAGCAATTTGACAAGGCATTGAAGGTTTTTCAGAAAGCATTAGAACAGGGAGAAAAATATCCAGATTTAATTAACTACACCGGATTAGCTCATCTTTTTCTGGGGCATTTAGATCGTGCCATAACCCTTTTTAAAGAAGCAATAAACATAAATCCGAACTATTATGAATGTCAATTCAATTTAGGTGTGGCTCTTTATAAATCTGCGTTGGAAGGTGTTAAAGATCCTAAAGCTGTCGCTGTTCCTGCTAGAGTTATTATCTATCTTAAACAAGCTAGAGACCTAGAACGTTATAAACATCCACTTTGGCAGAAAGAATTCAATCAAGTATTGGATTTATTGAAAGATAATAACCATGAAATAATTTTACCAGAAATCGAAAAATTTCAATTAAAATTAGTAGATTTTTCTTCGGAAAAGGAAAAAATTTATGAATTTTATTTGAGATTTCTATTTGGTGGTGAGGAATTGAGTTTGGAAACCATTGAAAAATATGAGCCTTTTTTCAAAGTTGAAACGGGAAACTTAAATAAATACCCGGATTATTGGAATGACCTTGGTATTTTTCATTTAATTAAAAGCAGAAGCTTATATTTACGTGCCTTATCAGAATTTGAAAAAGCTCTTGAATTATCTCCGGAATATACAGAAGCTCAAAGGTATAGAGATTTGATTAAAAGTAACGAGAAAGGTTTTTTAATTTTGCTTAGAGCTATTTTGAAATAGACAAGTTGTTGGAATTAAATATGAAACCCATCCTGATAGTAGATAATGAGGAAAAATTTTGCAAAGTAATCAAAACTGCTCTTGACTTAGAAGGACTAAAAGCAGATTACGTTCTGTCTGGTGAAGAAGCAGAAAGCTGGCTGTCGAAACAGTCTGCCGATATTGTTTTGACAGATATTAAAATGGAAGGGATCGATGGTCTGGAACTCTTACGGAGGATTAAAAAGAATTACGGAGATACAGAAGTGATTATAATGACGGCATTCGCTACTCAAAAAACTGCAGTCGAAGCACTTAAAGAAGGTGCATACGATTATTTGATAAAACCTTTCGAAATGGATGAATTAATTTTACGAATTCGTCGTATTATTCAACAGAAAAAGATATTAGAAGAAAATCGTCTTCTTAAAAATCGTGAAGAAAAGCCCATTTATTTTGATAAATTGGTTGGCCGCAGCAGTAAAATGCAGAAGGTATATCAACTTATAAAGAAAGCAGCTCAAAGCGATACCACTGTGTTAATACGAGGTGAGAGTGGTACAGGTAAAGAGGTGGTAGCTGAAATTATCCATTCCCAGAGTAAAAGGGCAGAACATCCTTTTATCGCTATAAACTGTGCAGCATTGCCTGAAAATTTGTTAGAAAGCGAGCTGTTTGGATATGAAAAAGGTGCATTTACTGGCGCAACCCAGCAGAAAATTGGCAAATTTGAACTGGCATCAAAAGGAACAATCTTTTTGGATGAGATAGGAGATATGTCTCTGCCTACCCAGGTAAAATTGTTAAGAGTGCTGCAAAATAAAGAAATCTACCGACTTGGGGGAAACGAAAAAATTCGTGTAGATACTCGGATTATTGCCGCAACTCATCGCCCACTTGAAGAAATGGTAGAAAAAGGTGAATTCAGGCAGGATTTGTTTTATCGATTGAATGTTTTTCCTATTGCCCTTCCACCTCTTCGAGAACGAAAAGAAGATATTCCGGAACTGGTAAATCATTTTATTAAACAAACAAATATTTTTGGAATAGATCGGAATGCATTGAAAAAGTTAATGGAATATGATTGGCCTGGTAACATTCGTGAACTTCACAATGTCATCGAACGTGCTTCTATCATGGCCGATTCATTTATTACAATTGATGACTTGCCTGATTTAGTCATCAATTCAAATCAAAATGTCTATAATTTTGAAATACCTGAAGAAGGATTTCAGTTGGATGAATTCGAGAAGTTCCTGGTATTACAGGCCTTACAAAAGGCTCAAAATAATAAAACAAAAGCAGCCCAGCTTCTGGGTATTTCCAGAAGACGGCTCTATTCCATTATGGAAAGATTCGATATCCATCCCTGATTTTAGGCCTGTCTTTTTGACTTAAATCTATGACAATTATTATATAAAAGAAATTAATCCTTCCTGGGCTTATACAATGTTTCTAAAGCTTCAATATATTTAAATCCAATATAATCAAAGATTAAAAAATGTTCCTTTGAAAAATGGCATGGTATATGCAAAAAAAATTGCGGAAAATATCAATCAAGGAAGGAAAGGAGGATCTCAATATGAATCTGGATAAATTAACCATAAAGGCACAAGAAGCGCTTGCGAATTCTCAGCAATTGGTTATTCAAAATGGGCAGCAGCAGCTTGAGCCTGAACATGTTCTCTTTTCATTGCTTTCAGATGCGGAAGGTATTATTCCTACTATAGTTAAAAAACTTGGCGTTGATGTCGACGATTTGAAACATCAGATTGAACTGGCCATCAATAAATTTCCCAAAGTTTATGGTACACCCGGGCAAGTTTATGCCTCCAGTAATTTGAATGCTGTATTGAATACCGCAATAAATGAGGCGAAAAATCTGAAAGATGAGTATGTTTCTACTGAACATTTATTCATCGCAATTGCAGAAGTAAAGGGGACTGAAGCCTACCGCATTTTACAAACAGCGGGGATCAAAAAAGACACTATCCTTAAAGCACTGGTGAGTGTACGCGGTAAGCAACGGGTAACGGATCAGAATCCTGAAGGCAAATATATGGCTTTAAGTCGGTATGCTCGCGATTTAACTGAACTGGCTCGACAAGGCAAATTGGACCCCGTAATTGGAAGGGATGAAGAAATTCGTCGGGTTTTGCAAGTTCTTTCCAGGCGGACCAAGAATAATCCCGTACTTATCGGGGATCCTGGTGTAGGAAAGACTGCTATAGTGGAGGGGATTGCCCAGAGAATTGTACGAGGTGATGTTCCAGATAACCTTAAAAGTAAAAAGTTGGTCGCCTTAGACATGGGTGCCTTGATTGCCGGAGCAAAATTTAGAGGAGAATTTGAGGACAGGTTAAAAGCGGTGCTCAAGGAAATTCAAGAATCAGATGGACAAATCATCATGTTCATCGATGAGCTTCATACATTAGTTGGAGCAGGTGCAGCTGAAGGTGCTATTGATGCATCGAATATGTTGAAACCAGCTTTGGCACGTGGTGAACTCCGGTGCATTGGTGCAACCACAGTTGATGAATACAGCAAATATATTGAGAAAGATGCTGCACTGGAGCGAAGATTTCAGCCAATTTTAGTTGATGAGCCTTCAGTAGAAGAGACTATTTCTATTTTACGAGGTTTAAAGGAGAAATACGAAGTTCATCATGGAATAAAAATTACCGATGCCGCAATCGTTGCTGCCGCTACTTTATCGAATCGTTATATCACTGACCGATTTTTGCCGGATAAAGCTATTGATTTAATCGACGAAGCAGCGTCCCGTTTACGAATCGAAATAAATTCTATGCCCGAGCCATTAGATGAAATCGAAAGAAAAATCAAACAACTTGAGATAGAAATAGTTGCTCTAAAAAAAGAAAAAGACGAAGCTGCTAAAGCCCGATTACAAAAGCTGCAGGAAGACCTGGCTAATCTGAAAGAAGAACGCGATAAACTCCATTCTCATTGGATGCTGGAAAAAAGTGTTATTCAAGAAATTCAGGATATCAAGGAACGCATTGATCAACTCCGAAATGAGATGGAGAAAGCTGAGCGTGAAGGCGATTTGAATAAAGTGGCTGAGTTGAAATATGGTCAGCTTCCGGAATTGGAAAAGAAACTTGCGGTAGCAAATGAAAAATTAAAGGATATACAAAAAGATCGCAAGATGCTGCGAGAAGAGGTTGATGAAGAGGACATTGCACAGATTGTGAGTCGATGGACCGGTATCCCTGTATCTCGTATGTTAGAAACTGAAAGAGAGAAATTGCTTAAAATTGAAAGCGCCATTGCACAAAGAGTAATTGGACAGGAAGAAGCAGTTTCAGCTGTAGCTAATGCTATTAGGCGCTCTCGTGCTGGATTGGCAGATAAGAATCGGCCTATCGGTTCTTTCATCTTTCTTGGACCAACCGGTGTTGGGAAAACAGAATTGGCTAAAGCATTAGCAGAATTTCTGTTCAATGATGAAAACGCCATGGTAAGAATCGATATGTCCGAATATATGGAACGACATTCGGTATCTCGTTTAATCGGTGCACCTCCTGGTTACGTTGGTTATGATGAAGGTGGACAACTTACTGAAGCTGTTCGCCGAAAGCCATACTCGGTTGTTCTATTAGATGAAATTGAAAAAGCACATCCGGAAGTTTTCAATATTCTTCTTCAAATATTGGATGATGGACGTTTAACGGATAATAAAGGGCATGTCGTCAATTTCAAGAACACCATTATTATCATGACATCGAATTTGGGTGCCCATTTGATCCTTGAAAAATCTCAAAGAATGGACGAACATAATCGAGAAGAAATTTATAGCGAAATTCGTAATGAGACCATGGCGCTTTTAAGACAACGGCTTAAACCGGAATTCTTAAACCGGGTTGACGAAATTATTGTTTTTCATAGTTTGTCAAAAGAAGACATCAAGAAAATCGTTGACTTGCAAATCAATTTAGTCCAAAAACAATTGGATGAACAGGGTTTAAAGATTGAATTAACTGAAACCGCGAAGGAATATCTGGCGCAAAAAGGCTACGATCCTGCGTTTGGTGCAAGGCCCTTGAAACGTGTTATTCAGAAGGAAATTCTGAATGAATTGTCTCTGGTTATTCTGGAAGGCAAGTTTGAGAATGGACAAACGATTCGAGTAGATGTCGAAAATGGTAGAATCATTTTTGAATAATCAAAACTATTAAATTACGTGGGTTTATCTGATTTGTTGCGAAATATAAGAAATTATCAAACATAACTTAATATGAAACAATTGGTTATTCGAATAGTTATATAAAAGAATTCTAAAAGAAAGGAGTGACAAATGAGAAGAACAAACTGGTTGCGCTGCGGTCTTGTATTCATTCTCGCCGGAATTATTATTGGTTTAGTAATTTCGGCGGGTTTAAATTGGACAACTCGCAGTCAGGCAAATGCACGGCCTGAAGTAGTAACAGGAGAATCAGAAGATCCTCCCGGTTTAGAAATTAATTCTGATATTCAAGCATTAGAACAACTAAGTGATGCATTTGCTGAAGTTGCCGAAAATGTAACACCATCGGTTGTTACAATATTTACTGAAACCGTAAAGAAAATACCAGATACGCCTTTCCGGGACTTTTTTGGGGATGAGTTTTTTAGACAATTTTTTGGTATTCCTCCGGAAGGCCAAAAAGAGTATCATCAATATGGTCTTGGTTCTGGTGTCATTGTTTCTTCGGATGGAATTATACTCACTAATAACCATGTTATCAAAGGAGCTGACGATATTCAGGTAAGATTGATAGATGGTACTGAGTATAATGCAGAAATCAAAGGGAAAGATGAAAGAACAGATTTGGCTGTATTGAAAATTGATGCAAAGAATTTGAAGCCAATTAAATTTGGCGATTCCGATAAGATGCGTGTGGGAGCATGGGTTCTGGCAATCGGTTCGCCTTTGTCTCCTGAGCTGGCTCACACAGTTACTTCCGGAATCATTAGTGCTAAAGGTCGTTCTGGTATAGGATTAGTTACAGGATATGAAGATTTTATTCAAACAGATGCGGCAATAAATCCTGGTAATTCAGGAGGTGCCTTGGTCAATCTGAGAGGTGAACTTATCGGTATAAACACAGCCATTGCAACAAAAACAGGTGGTTTTATGGGAATTGGTTTTGCCATTCCATCTAATCTGGCTAAAAAGGTTATGACCGATATCCTAGAGAAAGGCCGTGTCATCAGGGGGTATTTAGGTGTTCTTATCCAGGATATTGATAAAAAATTGCAAAAGGTGTTTGATTTGAAAAGCACAAACGGTGTATTGATTTCGGAAGTTAAAGAAGGTAGTCCAGCCGATAAAGCTGGGTTAAAAGAAGGAGATGTTGTAATTAAATTTAATAATAGAAGGGTTAAAAATAGTATAGAACTCAGTACTCTTGTAGCTTCAGCAGGTCCGAATACTGAAGTTACTTTGACAGTTATTAGAGATGGAAAAGAAAAAGATATTAAAGTAGTTTTGGGTGAATATCCAGAAGGTGAAGAACCGATTGCGGCGCATGATGTTTCTACAAATATTGGCATTGATGTAGCAAATATTACTTCCGATCTTGTAAATCAATTCGATTTAAAAATAAAGAAAAATGGTGTAGTGATCATTGGCGTTGAAAGAGGAAGTCCAGCTGCACAAGCTGGATTACGTCCAGGAGATGTTATTTTGAAGATTAACAGAAAACCCGTTAAGAATTTAAAAGATTACAATAAAATCATGGACAACATTAAAAAAGGCGATACATTGCTATTTTACGTGCAACGTGGTGAAGGAAAATTGTTCATCGCTTTTACTTTACCTGAATAAAGTAATAACTTTTAGCCCTGCCCTAAAAATGGCAGGGCTTTTAATTTAAATTTGGTCGTTGAAAATAAATTTAATAAACCTTTTAGTATTGTAATTATTCCTCTCATTATCTTTCCTGAAAAAATTATGATTAATATTTTAATATAAATAGTGGTTAATTTAATCTACAATTGAATGGTAACTCTAAAAAACTTATTTTAATTTTTACATGAATTAAAGATAGTTATTGTTTTATAATAGTTTTTTTATACAAAGAATTAATAAATAGAGAGGTGAAAAAATGGCCAAAAAAAGAATTGGAATTTTAACAGGCGGTGGAGATTGCCCGGGATTAAATGCCGTTATTCGTGGAGTTACCAAAACTGCTATAAATGAATACGGAATGGAAGTTATTGGATTTTATGATGGATTTCAGGGATTAATTGAAAACCGATTTACCTTTCTTACCTTCGAAGATGTTTCTGGAATACTAACACAGGGCGGAACAATTCTGGGAACTAGTAATAAAGCCAATCCGTTCGAACATTATATTATTGAAAACGGCAAAACCATTACCAAAGATGTTTCTGATGAAACAATGGCCTTATACCATGACCTTGGTCTGGACGCTCTTATTGCTGTTGGTGGAGATGGAACCATGACTATTGCAGGAATGTTGGCAGAAAAAGGCGCAAATATTGTTGGTGTACCCAAAACTATTGACAAAGATTTAATGGAAACAGATACTACTTTCGGTTTCGATACAGCTCGATGGGTAGCAACCGAAGCGATTGATCGTTTGCATACTACGGCACAAGCTCATCATCGAGTAATGATTGTTGAAGTTATGGGGCGCAATGCCGGGTGGTTAGCCCTGGAATCAGGAATTGCTGGAGGTGGAGACATAATTCTTATACCTGAATTACCTTATGATATTAATGAAGTTATTCGTGTGGTGCGCCAGCGGAACCGTTTTGGCAAACGTTTTAGTATTATCGTTGTTTCGGAAGGTGCACGTCCAGCCGGAGGTGATCAGGTTGTAAAAAAAATTGTCGAAGATAGTCCCGAAAAAATCCGGTTGGGTGGTATTAGCCATCATATTGCTAATCAAATCGAACAAGCGACAAATATTGAGTGTCGGGTAGCACAATTAGGTCATCTTCAACGAGGGGGTACACCTACACCTTTAGATCGAATTCTGGCAACCCAATTTGCCGTGAAATCGGTGGAATTGGTTGTAAATGGGGAATTTAATAAAATGGTCGCATTAAAAGGAAATGATATTGTTGCTGTTCCCATTGAAAAAGTAATGGGAAAACAAAAATTAGTACCCAAAGATTCCCCTCTTATTAAAGTAGCTATTTCAGTGGGGACGAGTTTTGGAATTCAGTTTAATTAATTAGAAGTTTTAATCTGACTATTAAATCAATAAGGCGGGTTATTAACCGCCTTTATTTTTTTATTATTGTTTGAGTAAAACTGTAATGTCATTCAGTAAGATTTAGAGATTTTCATTTTTTTCTCATTAATAGTAATGT
>CAYLYM010000096.1:0-14869 GCA_964387645.1 uncultured Calditrichaceae bacterium
CTCGATGCTAACCCTCATTTGAATGGTGGGGATATTATATATATTCCACCTATAAACTTGGAAAAAAATTTTGTAGTAATCGAAGGTAATGTTGGTTCTGAGGGTATTTACCAGGTTCATTCTGGAGAAACTTTATTCGAATTCCTTACAAGAACAAAAGCTATCAATAGAAGAGCTGAAATTAATAATATCCTTTTATATCGGAATGGCGAAAAATATGTATATAATCTGTTGTCAAAAAGTTCTAAAGCGAAAAAAGAGATTCTTCAGAGAGGCGATAGGATCTTCGTCCCAACAAATAAAAGAAGAGTTTATGTTAAAGGAGAAGTTAGACAACCAGGTGCATTTCCCTATTTGGCTAGTTATACCGCAGCAGACTATGCCGGACTGGCTGGAATTTTGGAGACAGCCAAGGATATGGATGAAATTTATGTCATTAGAAATAATACTGGGAAAATAGAAAAAGGAGCAAAAGTTATGGTTTTTAAGGGTGACATTGTAGTTGTACCCAAAAGAACAAGAGAAATAATTAGAGATTATTTATCAATTTTAACATCGATAATAAGTTTGGCAATAAGCACTTACGCATTGATTAGAACAACCAGATAATTTTATTAAAATCAATTAAAACAGGTGAATTTAATAAAATTTTAGGAACTTTTAAGTTTTTTATCTTTATTACTCCCTCCTTGAGTTTCTTTACTTTTAACAATTTATAATTTTTTGCAATAAGTACAGAGCTTTTGTAGTGGAATTCACACTCAAATATAAATTATTCTTTAGCTTAGCATGTACTATTATTAAATTTTACAAAATAGAATATCAGGGAATCTTTTATAAAGGACTGACCTGATGGAATAAGAGAAATTAAAAAATTGAAACCTGTGTAGAATAAAATTGAATAAATTGTATTTAAATTGTTTTAAAAGAATTTTTGATTTTATTTTTGGAATTATGGGGTTAATTCTATGTTTACCTATTTTCATTATTATTAGTTGTTTAATCAAATTAAATGACACAGGACCGATATTTTTTAAGCAAGAACGAATTGGCCAGAATTTTCAAAAATTTAAGTTTTATAAATTTCGTACTATGGTCGTCGATGCAGATAAAATAGGTCCTAATATAACAAAAGATGGTGATCCACGTATTTTACCTATTGGCCGATTTTTAAGGAAATATAAGATAGATGAAATTCCTCAATTGATTAATGTGGTTAAGGGAGATATTAGTTTGGTGGGTCCCAGACCAGAACTTGAAAAATATGTTATACATTTTAAAGAAGAATATCAAGATATTCTCCAGGTCAAACCGGGTATAACAGATTTTGCCACGCTGGAATTCCGTAACGAAGAGGAGGTATTAAAAAAATATGAAGATGTACATGAAGGATATATTCGTGAAGTTTTACCTCGTAAGATTCAGCTTTACAAAAAATACATAGAGCAGGCTTCTTTCTGGACAGATATAAAAATTATTTTTAAAACGCTGTGGAGAATTATTTTATGAATTTTATATTCCGATTATTTGGTGAACCTACACCTCACAAACGGACTATTTTTTTCATGATCCTGGATGGCGTTATTTTCCTTTTATCGATTTACCTCTCTTTTGCTTTTAGATTTGGCATTTTTCTTGAAAGTCCTTCATTGCGCGAGGGAATCGTTTTAAAAACTTTGATAATATTTAGTATTGTTAAATACATTATTTACTTTCGCTTTAGATTATATCAATTCACCTGGTCCTATGTAGGTCTTAATGATTTATACAATTTGCTTAAAGCCAACACTTTAAGTCTTTTTGTACTTGTATTGTTTTACTTTATTGGCCTCAATAATTTTTTAGCTGGATTGCCCAAAAGTGTTCTGGTTACTGATTATTTTATCTCATTTATTCTTGTTGGATTTCTGCGCATCAGTAAAAGGCTTTATATAGAAATTTTTCACCCAATTCGATCCCGAAGGGGAAGAAAGACGCTTATTATTGGGGCTGGTAGTCCCGGCGAAATGATATTGCGGGATATGCGCAAAAACAATTTTCAGAATTATTATCCAATTGGATTTTTAGATAATGACAAAGCAAAATGGGGATTTTATATTCATAATATACCTATACTTGGAGATCTATCTCTTTTAGAGCGGACGGCAAAAAAATTTAATATCGAAGCACTCTTTATTGCAGATTATTCCCTGAACCTGAAATCAGTAAAAGAGATTTTTACTCGAGCAAAAAATGTCGGCATTGATGAAATTAAAATTATTCCCAGATTATATTCGGTTACTAATGCCGAAGTTACTGTTAAAAAATTGGAAGACATACGTATTGAGGATTTAATTAACCGCCAAGAAATAAGGGTTGAGATAAATAAAATTCAGCAATTTTTGGAAGGAAAAAGAATCTTAATAACTGGCGCAGCAGGTTCAATTGGATCCGAAATTGCTCGACAGATAACACTGTTTAATCCTTCCAGCATTATTCTTTTTGAGATTGACGAAACTGAAATTTTTTATTTAGAGCGAGAAATCCAGGAACGTTTTCCAGAAGTAGCGAATAAATTGGTCTCTATAGTTGGAGATGTAAGAGATTCAGAAAAAATTCAACAAGTTTTTGCCAGATACCGTCCCGAAATTGTTTTTCATGCTGCTGCGTATAAACATGTTCCGTTGATGGAAATGAATCCGGATGAAGCGATCAAAGTCAATGTTTTTGGTACCTATTATTTGTGCCAGGCTGCCTCACACCATGGCGTCCAAAAATTTATTAACATCTCTACTGATAAGGCAGTGAAGCCTGTTAGTATTATGGGTGCAACTAAGCGATTTGGTGAATATATTGCTCAGGCCTTTAATGATAAAAATGATACCCAGTTTATTTCTGTGCGTTTCGGAAATGTTTTAGGCTCTAGAGGAAGTGTTATCCCGATTTTTTTAGATCAATTGCACAAGGGAGGACCTATTACTATTACTCACAAGGATATGAAAAGGTATTTCATGACTATACCGGAAGCTGTCACACTTGTGTTACAAGCGGCACTCATCGGTAAAGGTGGTGAAATTATGGTATTAGATATGGGAGAGCCAGTATACATTCAAAATCTGGCAGAAGAATTGATACGTCTTCATGGTTTTGAACCAAATAAGGATATCGAGATCAAATATATCGGTATTCGACCAGGTGAAAAAATTTTTGAAGAGATCTTAACGGCTGAGGAAGGGACGAGTAAAACAACACACGAAAGAATATTTGTTGCCAATATTTCCAGCCATTTTAGTTTAGAAGAAATTGAAAAGATTTATTCATATTTACAAAAAGCATTACATAATAATATAGAAAGTGATAAACTTAAGGCACAATTATTAAATATTGTGAACAAAAGGCAATTTCAAATAGTGTGAAATAAAGGCGATCTAAGTTCAATTTTAATTAAAAATATGACAAATAGTTTTAAAATTCTTTAGAAGAATTCAACCGGCCTCATGAAAGTACCCTTTGTAGACCTCAAAGCTCAGTATCAGCAGTTAAGAATGGAAGTTCAGCATGAAATCAATCAAATTTTAAAAGAGACTCGTTTCATACAAGGACCTTCTGTCTGTGAATTTGAGAGGAATTTTGCTAAATATATTGGTGTTCGCTTTGGAATTGGTCTCAATTCGGGGACTTCGGCTGTTCAATTAGCAGTGCAGTCTTTGATTCGGCCAGGGGATGAGGTTATTACAACTGCCAACACGTTTATTGCTACTGCCGAAGCGATTACAGCAGCTGGAGGCAGAGTTGTTTTTGTTGATATTGATGAAAAAACTTTTACAATTGACCCGGAAAAGATTATCGAGGCAATTACTCCAAAAACAAAAATGATTGTTCCTGTTCACTTGTATGGTCATCCTGCTGATATGGATTCAATTATGGACATTGCCAGGGAGTACCATCTTTTTGTTGTGGAAGATGCGGCTCAGTCTCATGGTGCCGAATATAAAGGACGAAAGACTGGCAGTATTGGCCATGCGGCAGCCTTTTCATTTTATCCGGCAAAAAACCTTGGGGCTTTCGGTGAAGCGGGTATGGTTACCACCTCTTCTGAAAAAGTGGCCCAATTTGTGCGATTATTCCGCAACCATGGTTCACAATCCAAGTATTCTCATATTATTGAAGGTCACAATATGCGGATGGAAGAACTACAGGGGGCCGTATTAAATGTAAAATTGAAATATTTGGATAAATGGAATGAGGCCAGACGTTTAAATGCCAAAATTTACAACAGACTTTTAGAAGGTCTGGACGGCGTGATTCTCCCTGAAGAGGCGGAAAATGTTAAACATGTTTATCACTTATATGTAATCAGAGCAAGAAAAAGAGAAAAATTAAGTCAATTTTTATCTGAAAAAGAAATTGAATCTGGATTTCACTATAAATTTCCACTTCATTTACAAAAAGCATACAAATATCTGGGTTATAAAGCTGGAGATCTACCAGTTACTGAAAAGGTGATGGGCGAGGTAATATCATTGCCGATGTTTCCAGAATTGACGAGAGATCAAATTGAATATGTTGCTCAGTCGATAAAAGAATTTTATAAATATAATTAAAATTCTCTGAGGAGTGAAATTATGATTCAAATTGGCGTGATTGGGGTAGGATACTGGGGACCAAATATCATCCGGAATATAATGATGAATAAAAGAATGAATGTAAAAACTTGTGCGGACATTAAAGAAGAACGGTTAGACTTTATTCAATCTATTTATCCTTCAATACGACCAACAAAGAATTATCATGAAATCATACAAGATCCGTCCATTGATGCAGTAGCCATTTGTCTTCCGGTAGAATTACACTACGAAGTGGCTAAAGCAGCACTTAAAGCTGGAAAACATGTCTTAATAGAAAAACCCATGACTGCCAACTCATGGCAAGCCTATGATATTATTAATTTGGCTGAACAGAAAAATCTCATCATTTTAGTAGACCATACTTTTTTATTTAAAGGTGCGGTTCGGAAAATTGTAGAAATTGTAAATTCGAATGAGATAGGCAATTTATATTATTTTGATTCCGTTCGAGTAAATTTGGGTTTATTTCAACATGATGTTAATGTGGTATGGGATTTAGCGCCACACGATATATCTATTATGGATCATGTGATTAACCGGAAAGCTGAAAGTGTTGTAGCTACAGGGGCAGATCATATCGGCAATGGTTTAGAGGATGTCGCTTATGTAACTGTTTATTATCCTGATAATATCATTGGTCATATTCATGTAAATTGGCTTTCTCCTGTAAAAATTCGGCAAACATTAATTGGTGGTACCAGGAAAATGATTGTTTGGGATGATAATTCGCCTAGCGAAAACATTAAGGTTTATGATAAGGGAATCGAGGTCATTCAAACACCCGATCAAATTTACAATACCTTGATTCAGTATCGCACAGGAGATATGTACTGTCCCAAAGTGGATCAAACCGAAGCTTTGGCAGTAGAAATGGAGCATTTTGCCGATTGTATTGAAAAAAAATGTAAACCTATTTCTGACGGTTATTCTGGACTTCGGGTAGTAAAAATGTTAGAGGCCGCTGAAAAATCTATTAAAAATAGAGGGAAAGAAATTCATCTTTAATTTTAATGGTCTCAAAAAATTAAATTTAATACTAAAGGTCTTGAATCTTAAGAAAATTTTGAGTTTTTAATTTTAAGATGCTTGTAAATAAAAAACATAATGTATTTATTTTCTTTCTTAAAATAAGATTTTAACTGTAAAATAATATTACTTATATTTTTCATAAAAAAATTAAATTTAAATGATTAGATAATGCACGTTTTTTAATTACTTGTTTTTAGGTATTATGTAGTTTTATTGATTTATGTGGTTATTATAAAACAAATTTATATTTGCTTACTTTAAGAATCTCTTGTTTATAGAATTTCTTATGAATAGTTTGGATAGAAACAGGAACGGGGTTATGGCGTTGAAAAATTTTAATATATGATTTATGAGTCAAATGATGATTCATCCAATTTTATTATTTTTATATCTTATTATTGCTTTTCCCACATCTTTAATAACTGTAAAATTAATTCGGAAAATTGCTATTCAACATCGTATTGGTTCACTTCCTTCCCCTAGAAAAATCCATCAAAAATTTATGCCTTTATTAGGTGGATTGGGTTTTACCACAGGAATCATAGCTGCAATGATTTTGGCCCAAGTTACTGGGAAATTGCCATGGAGTTTATGGAAAGATTATTTATATTTTTGGATTGGGCTTCTTTTTATTATCATTACTGGGTTTTTAGACGATCTAAAGGGATTACGTTTTAAACTAAAACTACTTGGTCAAACCTTATCTGCTATTTTCCTTATTATAGGTGGATGTAAAATTCAAACCTTAAGTAGTCCGTTGGGTGAGGCGCTTCCACTTAATGAATTAGCCATACCCTTCACTTTGTTGTGGATAATTTTTATCATCAATACCATAAATTTAATGGATGGTTTAGATGGGTTGGCAGGAGGTGTAGTTCTTATTATCACTATAGGTTTTCTTGTTATAGCCCGTGCGTTCAATCAAGATTTTTTATTAGTACTTGGGATTGGGTTAATTGGTGGTCTTTTGGGTTTTCTGAGATATAACTATCATCCTGCCTCAATTTTCATGGGGGATACAGGCAGTTTGCAATTAGGTTATCTAATGGCTTTTTTATCCATCGAAAGTTTAAAAATTGCCGGTAGTCATCATGTCTATTTTTTAACTTCGTTTATTCTTCTGGGAGTACCCATTACAGATACTTTGATTGCTTTCTTCCGTCGGCTTGGTCAAGGTAAAAGTCCTTTTTTAGCAGATAACTTGCATATACACCACCGGTTATTACACCTGGGGCTTACTCATCTACAAACGGTCTGGATGATCTATTTATTGACGTTATTCACTGTTATCATGGGTGTTTTGATGGTTCTTTTCCCGGGTATAACTGCATTACTTATTTTTTTCATAACAATATTTTTTGCGCTTTTCTGGATCTGGCGTTTAGGCTATATCGAAACTAGATTTTCCATGCAAAACCTTGCCTATCAATTTCAAAAGTCAATACCCATTAAAAAACGTGCTCTCATATACCCAAATCGGATATGGCACAAACTGTTATTACTTCTTTCTGATGTTATTACTATAAATGCTGCTCTTTATTTAACGTATTGGTTTAAATTTAATTCTGGAATTATTTCTTCAGGTGTTCACAGACCACCCTCAGATTATTTTAATACTCCAGTATTTCTTTTTCTAACTATGGGTTGGATTTTTCTTTTTTGGGTAAATAACCTCTATCATATGGAATGGGATGTTTCCAGATTTGATAAGGTCTGGAGGGTTTCTCGGGTATCATTTTTCGGAATTCTGGTATTAGGTATTTTAACATCAGATACTACACAATTATTTAGCCGCTCCCATCTGATTACTCTTTGTTATTATGGCTTTTTGGTCACCATGCTTGTAAATCTTGGAAGACTTCTGATCATTGAAATAGAAAAACGTTTACAAATTTTTGAATATTCGCCTAAAAAAACACTTATTGTTGGATGCAACGATATTGCAAAAAGAGTTCTTGAGGATATTAGTGTAAATCCTCACCTGATTTTTGACGTTGTGGGATTTGTATCTAAAACTGTCGACCGGAAGGAATTTCAAGGATTACCAGTTTTGGGTAGTTATTCTCTTTTGCCAACCCTTATTCACGAATATAAAATTGAGGAAGTAATTATTGCCCTTACTGAGGATACCAGCGATGATTTTATCAAAATTATAAGTATATGTGAACCCCAACAGGTTAAGATCAAAATACCCCCTGGTGTACATGATATATTTACTGGTCGGCAAGTAAGCCTTATGAGTCATGCTTATTTGCAAGTTTTTCCAGAGAATATGGTCTTATGGCAATGGATGATAAAGCGCTTATACGACATAGTTATTTCTATTTTTGCACTAATCCTGTTATCACCATTTTTCCTTTTTTACTCTATTTATCTTCGCTGGAAGTTTAAGAAATCTGTATTTGTTAGAATACCAATCCTCGGTAAAAATGGAATACCTTTTCAGATGTTTGTTTTCCGAATGACCGACACAGATTATGATTATCATAAAAATCCGGTTTATCTGGGAGCAGTTTCGGAGTTAGCAAATTATAATGGGCCCATATCATTTTTACTGAAATATCGTTTGTACAAATTACCCCAGCTTATTAATGTACTATTAGGGGATATGAGTTTTGTCGGTCCACGTCCTGAACCACAAGAATGGTATGAAAAATATAAAGATGTTCTGCGGTTTACTCACCGGCGGGTATCGGTAAGACCAGGTATTACTGGTCTGGCTCAGGTAAAATATCATTATGAATTGTCTCAGAAGATTTTACATGAGCGGATAAAATTTGACATTTTTTATATAGAAAATATGTCCTTAAGATTAGACCTTCGCATTATTTTAAGAACAATTTTATTAATTTTTCAGGGTTCAAGAAACCGTTTATCTTCATCTATTGAAGAAAAGAATGAAGCGATTGAATCAGGTGTTGTTCAGAAAAAAGAATAGAGGAGTAGCTTTTTGGAGAAAATTGTGGATAGGGAAAAAGAATCTCCAATTATCTCGGTGATTATTGTTAATTATAATGTGAAAGAATACTTAGCTCAGGCTCTAATATCTATTCAACGCGCTTTAAAAAAATTTTCTTCCGAAATTATTGTTGTTGATAATGCATCCATCGATGGAAGTGTACCTTATATTCGTAAAAATTTTCCGGCAGTACGATTAATTCAAAACAAACAGAATGTGGGATTTGGGAGGGCAAATAATCAGGCACTAAAAATTGCTCGTGGTAAATTTGTTGTATTGATTAATCCTGATACCGTAGTTCAGGAGAATACCTTTGAAAAGCTATTAGAATTTTTTGCTAGCACACCTGATGCCAGCGCCGCTACCTGTAAAATCATTAACCCTGATGGGACTTTTTCTGTGGACTGCCGTCATAGTATACCCACGCCCGGCATCGCTTTTTGGAAAGTTATCGGTTTGAGTAAGCTTTTTCCAAAAAGCAAAATATTCGGGCAATATAACCTAACTTATCTGGATACTGAAAAAACCTATCCCGTTCCGGCCATATCCGGCTCTTTTATGATGATTAAACGGGAAGTTCTGGAAAAAACTGGTTATTTTGATGAGCGTTTTTTTATGTATTGTGAGGATATAGATTTGTGTCATAGAATTAATCAAAAAGGTTTTAAAATTTATTATGTTCCTACCACAAAGATTATTCATTATAAAGGAGAAAGTACAAAAAAGGATCAATTAGATTATGTTATTACCTTTACTCACTCTCTTTACAAATTTTTTAAAAAATATTATGCATCCCGATCGGCATTTCTATTTCGTTGGTTAATTACGCTTGGCATTTTTTTCAGAGGTATTCTTATATATTTAAAAAATTTTTCGAATCTTCATTTCCCATTAATACTTGATTTGGTCATCCTTAACAGCGTGATTTTCCTTTCTTTCGGAATTCGGATAGGGATAGGGAATCCTCATTTTTGGAATGATTACCAATCTCATTTCTGGGTTATTAATGTAATAACCACCATATTGTTTCTCATTATCTCATTTTATTTCGATACTTATCCCACGCATCGCCTTTCTATTCAAAGTATTTTAAAAAGTAATTTTGTAACATTTATTTTTTTGGCGAGTTTCACATTTTTTATAAAACAGTTTGCATTTTCAAGGTTAGTGGTCATAACCACTTTTTTTATTAGTCCATTGTTAATGACCATCTGGCGGGCCATTTTACGGCAATATTACCGCGGTGAACGGGCGCCATTGGGAAAAGATTTGTTTAGCAAAAAAACTGCTTTGGTTGGTTCTGGTGCTGAATTATTAAACATCTATAAGCGATTGAAACTAAAAGGCGATATCGATTACCAATTAATTGGCTGGATCTCAGTAAAAGAAGAAATTGATCCCCCTAATGAAAAAGAAATACGCTATTTAGGAGCATTGAAAGATATTAACCAAATCATTCGTATGCACCGAATTCGGCAAATTATTTTTATTAGCCAATCTTTAAGTTATGAACAGATTTTGAGCACAATGTCTAATACCTCCAATTCCATGGTTGAATTCAAGATGGTTCCATCCGATATGGATGTTATCATTGGAAAATCTCATATTGAACGTCTGGAAGATTATCCATTACTGGATATTAAATATGCTATTGGGAAAAAATTTAATCTAATGAGCAAGCGTATTTTTGATCTGATCATTTCTTTGCCAATCGCTGTCTTTTTAGCTCCTATTAACATGTTCATTTGGTTGCTTTTTCGAAGTCGTTTAACAAAATACAAGATTTTAGATCAATATGGTGGTGAGATAACACTGGTAAAATTGCAAGAAGGTTATTTTTCTTCAATTTTTAATATCTGGTTTTTGATGATAAAAATCTTATCAGGACAACTTTCAGTCATTGGTTATCCTTATGATAATAAATGGCAGGAGAAAAGTATTCGTCCATTATATAAGCCAGGCTTGACTGGTCTGGTCCAGGTTAATAGAGATCAGGCAAATACACCTGACGAAGAAAAAAAATTCCATTTATTCTATTTGAAGAACCAATCTCTTTTGTTAGATGTGGAAATACTTTTGAAAGCGATCTGGAAGGCTTTAATAGGTATGAAAAAAAAGTGATCAACTAATTAGACCGGTTTTTCATTTTTACGAAACTACTCATCACTGACCAGACAGGCGGAAAGTTAATCTGCTGTTTTCAACTTGCAGTTTAAAGCGTTCTTAATATTCTCCCAGGGAATCTGCGCAAGACAATTATTATGTGGGCATACCTTTGTATTGCATCTTTCTGGAACATTGATTGGTGGGACGAGTACAGAGTGATTCCAGGCATAAGGTCCCCATCTTTTAGGAGAATAGGGTAGGGCAGGGCAATAAAATGCCAGCAATGGCCTGTTCCAGGCACGGGCTATATGCGTGGGACCAGTGCTATTAGAAATAAACAATCGACAACCAGAAATTACCGCCATGTATGTTTCAAGATCCCATGACCCAGCAATAATATGAACTTTTTCATGCTGACCATCGCAAATAGAGTAAAGTAGGTCTTTCTCGGATGCAGTTCCAGCAAGAATGATGTCATTATCTGTAGTTTTAACAAGATATTCAACTATTCTCGAATACATGTATGAGGGAAGAATGGGAGCCGAACCTCCACTTCCGGGATGGATGATGATGTAATCTCCGTTGACGGCGATTTTTTTTAATGCTTCTGTTCTTTTTTTTTGCAGATCGGCGTCCAATTCGAAATGAAAATTGATTTCTGTAGGAGCTGGTAAAGTATGGACAAAATCTTTAAGTAGAGATAAATTATACTCTAACTCATGTTTTTTCCCATGTTTGCGATGTTCAAAAATGCGGTGATTAAGGAAAATTGAGTACCATCGATAACCAGACCCCACCCGCAGTGGTATCCGAGCAAGCCATAGTGTGAGCGCCAGGGCAGGCTGTGGGAAAAAGAGAAAGGCAGCATCAATATTGAGTGATTGCAATTGACGGGCGAGTTTTAAATGACCTTTTAAACCACGATGATTTCTTTCTGGATCATAGATGATAGTGTCATGGAGAAAACGGTGGTACTTTAACAACGGTGCTGTATATTCGCGAGTAAGAAAATAAATTTTTGTTTCAGGAAATCGTTGATGAAGCAGAGTAATCGCTGGAGTTGTGAGAATGACATCGCCAATGCGATCGGTCCTGATCAGAAGAATATTTTTAAATTCCATATATTTTATGATCCTTTTTGTCTGGTAATCTCAATCAGTTTAAAATAGCGAACCATAAAATTCAATGCGTCGAACAAAGCGGCGAAAAACCCAGGCCATCCATCCCGGAATCCTAATCTGAAAATATAACGTCGCATGAAACGTGTAAAAGGCTGGAAAAACCAGAACTTCAAATGGAGAGGGATTCCTGGCCGAAATCCCTGTTGGTAAAGATATTCCGCTTCGAAAGTTGTATAAAAGTCAAATTTTTTTAGATATTGTGAAATGGTTGAATAGGGATAATGGAGCAGATCACCATTGAGTTTACCAATTTGACCATCTACCTGAAGTTTTTCGTGGACATGACGTTGTGGGAAGTGAGCAAAGCCTTTTTGGAATAGGCGCAATTGAACATCTGGATACTGGCTACCATGTTTGAGCCATTTACCAAAATAATGATTACGCCTGTTCATACTAAATGCCCGGTAATTCGAAGGATTGGTAATTTTTTCTTGAATTTCTTGAATGAGTTCTGTGCTCATACGCTCGTCCGGATCAATGTAAAAAATCCAGCTACACCGGGCTTTTTCTAACGCAAATGTCTTATTTACGTTTAAATTAGGATTATTCGGTCTTGAAAAAACCTGGCACCCAAATTGTTGAGCTATTTGCAGAGAATCGTCCTGGCTCTCACAATCTACATATATTACTTCCCCTGCCCATTGCAGGGTAGGCAGCAAATCTCTTAAGTGATCGGCTTCGTTGTGACCAATAATAGTTATAGAAATATCAGGTTTTTCTGCCATGAGCTATCCGCTTATTTTCTAAAACATGATGATAAACTTGAATCGTTTTTTCTAAAAATGTTTCCTGGCTGAAATGATTCACAGCCGTTTTTCGTGCTCTTTTGCCCATTTCTATTCTAAGAATCTTTTCTGAAGCCAGCAATTCCATCTTCTCAGCCATTTTATGCGGATTTTGAGCTGGAACAATGAATCCTTCTAAATTGTCGGTGATCATTTCGGGTAATACATTGACGCCAGTAGCAATGACGGGTTTTTGCATAGCCATAAATTCAGCCGCGATCCGGCAAATAGCTTCAGAGCCATTTGAACTCACCACTCCAACATCTACGGTTGAAATAGCATCTCGAACATCATTCATCTCATCTAAAATATGAGTACAAGAAGCGATACCCAAATCTCGTGCTAAATCTCTTAATTCTCGATGAGTTATTTCAACAGATTTTCCACTTATTAGAAAATGGGTATTGGGCTTTTTTTTATGGAGTATGGCTGCTGCTCTAAGAAATGTTTTATGATCTTTCACAGGAGAAAGCCGACCTATAACGCCAAAAACCACCTTATCTTTTGCAATATTTATCTGTTCGCGTAATTTGGTATTTTGTAGGTTAAAATGAAAATGTTGAACATCTACCGGGGCATATATAACGGCACATTTCTGGTCCCTTATCGGCCAAATGTTTTGATATCGTTTTTTATTAGCAATGCTGGAAAAAATAAAAAAATCGGTTCCTTTCAAGTGCAACCATTTATTAATAGGATTATTTTTAGGAGACCGAACATCACCAATGGTTCGGATAAGTGGAATATGCTCTAATCTTCGAGAGAGGACTACACCGAAAAGGTGATCTTCCGGTCTGTGGGCGTTGAGTATATGTATTTCGTTCGATTGAAGAAAGTTTTTTAATTTATAATATGAATCAATAAGTCTCAGCGGATTCTTGCTTTCCAGATTAATTTCGCCAAATATGGGCAACTTTTGCTTTTTGGCTTGAGTTAATGGTGGATTTTCCCCGGAACCTGCTACTATGGCCGGGTGGCCCGCTTGATTCAATACTTTAGCCAGGCTGATAGCATAATAAGCTGTGGCATTCCACCAACGTACTGATATTAGCTGCATTGTTCGAATTTTTTTCTCCTGCATAGTAAAAATTTAGCTTGTATGTCAGTTAAAACAAAATGTTAAAAGAACTTCTGGCTCAATATTCTACACCGTCAAGACTGCATTTAAATTAGCTCACCATTTTTCGTAAATTTAAATGATATTTTTTAAAAATACTTTAGAAGGAGAAAAAATTTGCTTAGATGAAAAATGCATGGCATCGAGTTTTTAAATCTTTTAAAAGGCAACAGACAAATTAAAGAATTGAGTGGATTTAATTTATCTTGATTTCCCATTGGTTATAAATTTAATTATTTAACATGAAAAAAATATTGATTAGTGCTTGTTTACTTGGTGAGAATGTGCGTTACGATGGTAAGAATAGTAAGGTGGCTTCCGAAATTCTGGAGAGATGGATGCAAGAAAAACGTCTCATCCCGGTATGCCCTGAAGTATTAGGCGGCTTACCTGTCCCAAGATCAAGGTCAGAAATAGTGAAGGGTACGGGACAGGATGTAATCGACCATTTAGCTCTGGTAAAAAGCGAGCATGGTGAAGATTTTACTGACTATTTTATTAAAGGTGCTCGTAAAACTTTACAAATTGCAATAGATCACAATGTAAAATATGCTATTTTTAAGTCGAAAAGCCCTTCATGCGGGAGTGGAAAAATTTATGATGGCACATTTAAAGGGCAACTAAAAGAAGGCGATGGCGTGACTGTGGCTTTGCTTAAAAAATATGGCATACAGATGTTTACCGAGAAAAATATGGAAGAATTGGAAGATATATTGAGATTACAGGAAATGGAAGAATGAATCTTGAGCAACTTATCGACTATATAAAAATCAATCCAGAAATTGCCCGGAATATTACCCACTGGGAAGAGATTCCGGGTAGACTCGCCAATTTTGTGGATTTTCCACCGGGTATTCATCCCAAACTTAAAGAAGCCCTCGAAAAAAAGGGTATTAACAAACTGTATTCTCATCAGTTAGAAGCTTTTCAGGAAATTCAGGCGGGAAGAAATGTTGTCATAGTTACACCAACTGCCAGCGGCAAAACTCTGGCATATAATCTGCCTGTACTCAATCGTATCTTAAATGAGCCTGAAGCACGAACAATTTATTTGTTCCCTACTAAAGCCCTTTCTCAGGATCAAT
>CAYLYM010000097.1:0-14639 GCA_964387645.1 uncultured Calditrichaceae bacterium
ACAAATGATGGCGTTAAGATAATGGGCATACAGGTGGTGAAAAGTTGAAAGCAATGTCGCCTAACAGCGCGTTTGCGGTTCGCTCCACTCACCCAAATGCCTTTGTCACTTCGCAAACACGCAGAACGTTAGACGACATTGCTAAATACTTAAGTTTAAGTGTAAGAAGAAATATACAAAAGGAGGTGAAAAAATGAGTGAAGAAAAAACAAAATTAGATCCAAAATTTGCCTCGTCGCAAGTGAGATAAAAAGCAAAAATTCTTAGGGAAAAAATCGGGATGTGTACGTTTTCCGTTGGTGTAAAATTCATTTTCCCAAAAGGCATTGCAATCATCGAGGACTTGGTAAAAATTGAGAGCGTAGAAAGGCTAAATATGTAAAGATACTGTTAGGCAGTCATGGAAACCAGACCTGGTAAATATGTGCTTCTCGATAAAGAATGTATATCGTGCCCGACAGCCGCAGCCGCATTCGGCTTCAAACCGCTTCCAGAAGGATTGAAGAATGGAAAGGGGTTAGTCGGTTTTGGCATAACCAAACACGCAGACGTAGAAAGGGAGATGTTCAAAAGAATGGATTCATTGGCCATAGGATAATTGAATTTGCTCTATCTTTTCCCATTGGAAACTGCCATAATCGAACCAGATGTCGTTGTTATGGAAGACCAGGTTGAAAGATTGATGTGGATTGTACTGGTCTATTTAAACGCAAAAGGGGGATGGCGTGTGGAGATTTCCACCGCGGTATTGCAGGCAACCTGTGTTGATTCGACAATCATTCCCTACAAACAACATAGGATTAATTTGAGTTTTGGATGTTATGGATTCCGGGATGCAACTGACATCGGACCAGATGAAAGTGTTCTCGGCTTTCCATACAGTGATTTTGATAGCATTGTAGAGTATATTGAATATCTATCAAAAAAGGCTATACCTAATTCAAGAAATAAGAGCGCATACACCATGCTCAAGAAAAAAAACGCTGAGAAGGTGCTGAAAACCGATATATTTAAAATGAACAAAAAAGAGGGATAATTATGAAAGTTCCAAAAATAGGCTTAATTATTTGTAATAGCGGGGCTTCAAATTCTGGATATTTTACAGGGCTTGTAGCATTTGAAATAGTTAAGAAGTTTGGAAAGGAAAAAGTCGGGATCTGCTCTCTTCCTGCCCTTGTGAACAATATCCCAAGACAGACTCAGCTTATTAAGAAGATCCCTTATATTATAGTGATTGATGGAAGTCACAATGAATGTTCTAGGAGAATTTTGGACAGGATGGGAATTAAATATGAAAGGTACATTAACCTGGAATATGATTTTGGATACAAAAAATTAGGACCTTTTACTACTTTTGAATATTCAGAAAATGTAGAGTATAAAAATGAAAAACAGATGAGTTCATCAATTACAACAATTATGAATATTGTCTCAGGTTAGATAATAAAAACAAGCCACACTTTATCCAGATTCAGTGTGGCTTGCGTGATGAACCTGTGATTTCTTTTCAGTTAAAATTAAAGCAACTAAATTCTTATAGTAGTTTAAAGAGAACTTATCTACTATTTTTTATTTTTCATTTGTGGCATAAATCAGGAAATATTCAGAAAAATTTTTCGATCATCTTCAATTATGATTTCTCTCATACGCCCGAGAAAATCAATTAAATTTCCACCCCTATCTTCTCAGCCCAATCCTGGAAAAGTGCCTTGAGTTCATCCACAACTTCAGGATATTGTTCAGCTAAATTATTAGTTTCAGTTCGATCAATTTCTACATTATAAAGTTCCCATTGTCCATTACTTGTTGAAACAAGTTTCCATTTCCCTTTGCGAATTGCCTTATTTTTCATGTGTTCCCAGTAAAGCACTTCATGACCTTCACGTGTTTTTCCTTGAAATATCGGGAGAAGGCTTTTCCCAACCAAAGGCGTAATCTGACGTCCTTTATATATTCTCGGATATTCTGTTCCAGCCACTTCACAGCAGGTTGCCATAATATCTACAATATGTCCAACCTGATGGGTAATTTTCCCACCTTCCTTTATGACTTTTGGCCAACGTACTATAAGAGGCGTTGAGATTCCACCTTCGTGCACCCAATGTTTAAACAATTTAAATGGAGTATTACTGGCATTCGCCCAGGAACGACCATAACTCATATAAGAATCCACTCCACCAGGCGGTAATCCATTCTTTCGATTATCAAAACCCCAGGGTCCTCCTTCATGACACGCACCATTATCAGATAAAAACATCACCAGTGTATTTTCATCTTTGCCCAATTCCTTTAATTTATTCAAAATCTTCCCAATTCCCTGGTCCATTCGATCAATCTGTGCCGCATACACCGCCATTTTTATTTCCATTTCTTCTTTATTTTTGACCTCATCCCAGGGAGTCACCTCCGGATCGCGAGGAGATAATTTCCATCTTTTATCAATAAGCCCCATCTCCAATTGACGCTGGTAACGCTCTTCACGTAATTTATCCCAGCCTTTCATGTACTTGCCCTTGTACTTGGCTATATCTTCCGGCAAGGCATGCAAGGGCCAGTGTGGTGCCGTGTAAGCAACATAAAGGAAAAAGGGTTCATTACCCGAACCATGGGAATCTAAAAACTTCAGGGCATTTTCTGTAATAGCATCCGTCATATAAAATCCCTCTTTGGGAGGCATCCAGGGCTTATCGTCCATGGCCATCTGGCGTTTAATACCGGGGCGCTTGCCCTTAGTAATATCGAAATAATTGGCAGCGCCGCTAATTAGACCAAAATATTTTTCGAAGCCACGGTCAACTGGCCAAACCGGACGAAATTCACCAACATGCCATTTCCCGGACATTAAAGTACGATAACCAGCTTCACGCAAAACTTCAGCAATTGTTACACATTTATCATTCAAATATCCCTGATAAGGACCTTCAGGCCGCTTTCCCGGCTTATCAGTTACCATTCCACCCATACCTGCCTGATGGGGATACAATCCGGTCAAAAGCGAAGCCCGGGTGGGACAACAGCGGGCAGCATTGTAAAATTGGGAAAATCGCAATCCTTCAGCAGCCAGACGATTGATATTGGGTGTGTTAACCTCTCCACCATAACAACCAATATCGGAGTATCCCATGTCATCAGCCATGATCAAAACTATGTTTGGACGTAATGTTTTGTTTGCTTTCGAGCAAGCAAATGTAATACCTAAACTACTAAGACTTAAGGCCCCCATCCCTGCAGCCGTCATACGAAGAAATGTCCTCCTATTCATTCCAATTCCCTCTTTTCCATGCATCTGTTTTATCCTTTCCATTTCACTATTCCTTTTTTTTATTTATCTATTTTATTTAATTGAAGATAATTCATCAATCAAATGATAGTGTTTTTAAGGGAATTAATTTAATTGGTTCTAATAAACCCGACAGCATGGGTTCCCATCCTGAAGCATCAAATTTTTTGTAACGAATATTTACAAAATTGATATCGTAAAATTTCTTCCAGTTAACCTTTTTTCTATCTAGATAGGCAATTCGGTTAGCTGATAAATTTGTAACTTCTATTTCTAAAAGATTTTCACCCTCTTTGAGCGCTTTTCCTATTCTTAAAGAAAAAGGGATAGACCAGACAGTTCCTAAACTTTTTCCATTTAAAAACACCCGGGCGCTTTCTCCTACCCTACCCAGATCCAGCAACCATTCATCAGCCGGTATTTCAGGCTTTTTAAATTGAATAATATATTTCGCTGTACCGGAAAAAATTTTAGTCGCCTCATCACCAAAATCCGTCCAGGAACCGTAACAATTTGTTTTAAATGACTTGGGCAATATCGGTCCACCTTCAATAAAACGTACTTCCCATGTCCCATTGATGGTTTGCGGTTTACCGACCGTTCGATAGTATCTCCACGGTGCCACATCCTTAAGTTTTTGCGGATAAGTTTGTAAGATACACGATTCACCCGGCTGGATTTGCACGAACACTTCTATTCGGTTATTTTCATTTATTCGATAGGTAGCCAGCCCACTCTTGAAATGCAGAGGGTCAAATATTGCTACTGACTTTGCAGCCACAGATAAATTGATCCAGCCTTCGAATGGATGAGAAGTCAGGTTGGCAATAAAATAAATATAGCTGCCTTCTAATTTTTTTCTGATGAAAGTAAGCCCATCATCAGTCATATTTTCACGCCGGATGGATTGAGTCTTTAAAAGCGCCTGTAAATCCACACCGATAAAAATAGTCCCTTTTCCAAAGGAAATCTTATTGATCTTAGTTTCTGAAGGATTCAAATTAAGCAACTTTTTCAAACTTTGCATCTGTCCTCGCCGCCCATTTAGATTGGCCAGACCAGGTACGTCCTCAGGTAAATGTTTATGAAAAATAACTGTGGCACCCTCTCGCACTAAATCCAGGATTTTCTCAAATGTCCCGACCGGCATAAATTGGGATGCAGGAACAAGAATAATCTCATAAGCATTTTTGCCAGAGTAAATTTTTCCCTGTTGAACGGTTAAACGATGTACCAATCGATCGGAAATGTAATCAAAAGCATAACCACGTTTCCAGAGCCACCTTGCCACTGAATAAAACGGGCTTCCATAAAGCCATTCATCCAGATTATGTATAGTTAAGGTGAGTAATCTTTTACTTGTATTAAACCAAAGGTCATGAATGGGAAAATAAAGCAAGATATCATTATCTGGTTCAGATGATTGAAGAAATGCCTGACAGCGGGCGATGTAATTGTTTAATTCAGGAAAATCCCGCCAGAAGCTGTTGGATGGGCTAAAATTGACTGATGCGTAAAATAACCAGCCCGGCCATTTCTCCTGCGGCGGCGAATAAGCAGTGCCATGAAAAAAGATATGGTTGATGCCGGCGGTAAAAAGTTGATCCAACTCGGGTTTAATCTGAGAAAGCGCCACTTTAAAATGTTCCCCCAACCAGGTAGCCGTTTCACAGGAAACATATTTTTTTCCCGTTAAATGGGCAGCGGAAGAAGCAAATTTCATCATCAGCGGGTCGGGCAAGGTACGTTCATCGGCGGGAAAATCTGGATCGATGCGTAATCCAGGTATGGGCAAAGCGCTTGGACCGAAAACTTCGGTTTCAGGAATATCCACAGCCGCATAAAGATCGATCAAATTTCCAGGAGACCCATGGGCTTGGTTCCGGGAAATACTTCCCCGGCGATGCGTCCATTCAGCCCACGGCCGGGTGAATTCTTCTAATAACAATTCAAATATAGTCTGTTGATAATCGCTGCGTACTCTTTTTGCTGTTTCGTTAGTGGTATTTTCCAAAAGAGCATCTAAATAAAACTTAAGATCATACCCGCGTCTTTTCTTGAATTCTTCAAGAAAATCCGCTGTCCAATTGGCACCATAAACTTCATAAGAATCATTAAAAAAAGCCCGCACTGAAATATCGGAATAATCCTGGAAGGCTTCATCAAAGCGTTGCAGATAAACATTTAAAGCTTTCTGATTAAAATGATCCATTACCAGACCTTCGCCACCCGGGGCGGCTCGTTTCACTTTCTGCCCGGTGCCCTTCTGTAATAGAACATAAACAGTCCATTCGCCTTTTTCCGGAGACCATTTTATCCTACCCATATTGTCAAGTTTATTGGTAATATCCCGTTTTTCACCGTCGTTCGAATAAGCCATGATAGATTCGACAAACTCTGGCTCAAATTTTTCAACTAACCGATCTCCCTTCTCGAGAGAAAACCGGCGGATTTCCATTTTTTTTGCAGCAAATTCAGGTGTGATCTGTGGCCCACCAAAGGGCCAACCCGTGCCTGTAGCCATATCCACACCTAAATCCAGCTTTTTAGCTTCCTGCACTGTGAATCGAAGTACCTCCATCCATCGTTTCGACAGAAATGGGATGAAACGATTCTCATATCCCTTCACCCCATAAATAGGGGTTATTTCCATTCCACCAATTCCAGCTTGTTTCAGCATTTGTAAATTGTATAGCAAACCTTCTTCATCTACCGCATTTCCCATCCACCACCAGCGTGTCCAGGGACGCGACTCCCTGGTAATGGCTGGCCATTTCAGTTCAGATGCTTCGAAATTTTTAACAATACCAGATAGAAAGGTTAAGCAAATGACTCCCATCGAAATTTTAACAAACTTCCTTATAGAACACATGGCTCAATACACTGAATTTTACCTACAAAGTTAAATAGAAATAACTAAAAAATTCCCATTAATAGTTACATAAATCGCTCGACACTGAATTAAACAATAAAATAAAAAAGTTATCTATCAACTGATTAATAAACATAAGTTTTTAGCGTTTTGCATATATAACTTATGTTGGCAAAGGTCTTAAGGTAAAACTCAATATGGCAATTTACTACAAATATAATTCAATCTATACTTGTCATATATTATTCTGTTTTCTATTGAACATAAACTTACACTTTATTCAGGTAAAGCGAATACATAAATTCGCCCAACTCGATCAATAAATCTATTTGAATAAATGTAACTCATAAAATTAATATTCGCAATAATCTTTATTGCACATTATCGGTACTATATTCAAGTGCAAAACTATATTCATCTTTCAAATTTCACATTGTTGAATTTTGATCTTTTTTAAGGATTAAATTTCGATGTCTTTATTGAATTCTTCAGATTTTTTATGTTTTATTGAATAAATAGCAATAAATAACGAGATTTCATACGGAAATCTTCCCATCACAATCCGGCAAACTTTTCAATATCCATTTGTTTCAATAATGACAAGATCAAGATATTGATTAAATATACCCAAAATACTTTGTTTAACATGATGCTCATTTCAATTATCCTCTATATAATTAGCATACCAGGTATTGTCTTTTAATCTTTTTCAATAAAAGAAATTCTGTATCTGAGGATAGACCTCTTCCCAAAAATCCATTTCAATTTTCCTTCTCTTATTTTTAGAATAGCAAAACCAATTGTTCATTTAGTCTAATTTGAGCTTGACTTTTTCATCCTTATTAAATAGAACTTTTTTTAAAATGAATTCTTGTTTTATCTCATGTGTTTTTTTATCATAAACAAAAATAAATTAAATATTAACGAGTTAAATATGAACTTTCTTATATTAGAAATAATCTGAATAAAATGATTTTTATGAAAAAAATTATTTAAGCATTTTATAAAGAATACTTGCAAAAAGTTTTTACTTATAATTGATTAAAAATAATACAATTTCTTAAAATTTGGAGGAGATAACTATGAACATACCTGTAGATCGAATGGTAGAAAGATTTCTTCGTTATGTACGCATAGATACGCAATCAGATGAGAATTCAAATACTTATCCCAGCACAGAAAAGCAACTCAATCTGTCTCGTTTGCTGGTAGAAGAACTTAAATCTTTAGGGTTGCAGGATGTTCGGTTAACAGAACACGGTTATGTTTTTGCCACTCTGCCATCAAATCTGCCTGAGAACCATCCAGTAAAAGTACCACCTATTGGGCTCATTGCTCATGTGGATACTTCACCAGATGTCAGCGGCGCAAACGTAAATCCAGTGATTCATAAAAATTACCGGGGAGGCAAAATTATTCTTCCCAAAGATCCTTCTCAGATCCTTGATCCCGAGAATGATCCTGCTCTAAAAAATTGCATCGGACATGATGTGATTACTTCCGATGGCAGTACTTTGTTAGGGGCTGATAATAAAGCAGGAATAGCCGAGATCATGACTGCATTAGAATTTCTACAACAAAATTCCGATATTTCTCATGGTGAAATCCGTATAGCATTTACTGTGGACGAAGAAGTTGGTACAGGTACAAAATATTTCGATGTAAAAGAGTTCGGTGCCAAATATGCATATACTATTGATGGCGAGACGGCTGGTGAAATAGAAGACGAAACATTTTGTGCAGACACAGTGAATATGATTATACATGGTGTGAATGTTCATCCTGGCTATGCAAAAAACAAACTGGTCAACTCAATTAAAATTGCTGCAGAAATTATCGATCGATTACCTAAAGATTCGCTTTCACCCGAAACGACAGAAAAGCGAGAAGGTTACATTCATCCGAATAATATGAGCGGAGGAGTAGAAAAAACCGAGATTAAATTTCTCATCCGCGATTTTACGGTAGAGGGTCTTAAAGAGAAAGAAAAACTCTTAAGGCAAATTATGGATGAAGTTTTGAAAAATCATCCTAAAGCTTCTGCCGAATTTAATGTTAGCGAATCTTACCGGAACATGCGCTATGTTCTGGATAAATTCCCACATGTAGTAGAATATGCCATGGAAGCTGTAAAAAGAGGCGGATTAACGCCTAAGAAAAATATTATCCGAGGTGGCACCGATGGAGCCCGGTTGTCTTTCGAGGGATTACCTACTCCTAATATTTTTACAGGAGGCCACAACTTTCATAGTAAAAAGGAATGGATCACTGTTCAGGATATGCAAAAGGCTGTAGAAACAATTATTCATTTAGCCACTATTTGGGCAGAAAAAGGAGATAAAGTGAAAAAATAAAATGAATCATCAAAATAAAACAGGTAAAATAAAAAGCCATCTTCCAATTTTGCAAGATGGCTTTTTATTTTAAAAAATTATTTATGGTAATGAAAAACTGAACAATTAAAGTTCTTTCTGGGCCTTCTGAACTACTAAATTGATTATAGCTTTTAAAGTATCAAATACACCAATGCCTTTAATGGCAATAGCTTCGAAATATGGTACATTAAAAAAATTCAATTTTTTCTGTAAAATGGATATAGATTCTGCATTGGGGAGATCTCGTTTGTTATATTGAATTACCCAGGGAAAAGTCTCTAAAGAATAACCATTATTCATCAGGTTACTTTCCAAATCCAATAGAGTTTCGATATTCCCCTCCATACGATCTTTTTGAGAATCTGCGACGAATACAACACCATCCACACCATTTAAAATAATTTTTCGGCTGGATGCATAATAAACCTGTCCCGGAACAGTATACAAATTAAATTTGGGTTTCTTCCCTTTGATACGACCCACCTCAATTTGCATAAAATCAAAAAAGATAGTACGATCTTCCTTAGTCTTGAGTGTAACAAGCTCTCCAGTTAAAGATGGATCAAGTTTCGAATGAATATATTCCAGATTAGTAGTCTTACCACTCATTCCGGGTCCATAATAAACGATTTTTAAGTTAATTTCCTGCAATGCCCAATTAATAAACATCCTGTATCCTCGTCAATTTTATTCAAATAAAACCATTATGCACTTCTATTTAAAAGATTCATCTAGCATATCACCAAGCATGCTGGTAAAATCTTTATCGATAAGCTTGCTTACATTTTCCTGGCCCTTTTCAGATTCCTCGAAAACTTTCAGCAAGTTTTGGATTGCTTTTTTTGTGTAAATTCTTACCAGTCCCAGGGTCACACTTACATCAAAAACAACCACTAAAAAGAAATTATCTCCAACATTAGAAAGATACACATTGCGTTTCTCACCCTCATGGAAAAGGAGCTTAAATTTTGCATCTTCGCCTACCAATTTAGCCATTTCAGATGTCGCTGCAAAATCACTGGCAGCCAGTGCACTTAATATAGCGGTATTAATGTCATCCGTATTGCCCCGTTGAGTAATTAATTGTCCGCTTATGTCCGCTAATAAGATGGTGGATGCCTTTGTTTTAGCGGCTAATTCCGAAAGCACTTTAGTAATTTCATCAAACTGCTGAGCCGTCAAAATTACCTGACGACTACCATCTTTTAACTTTTTCACCTGGACCATGAGGCCCTCCTTTTATATATTTTATTAACACTATTAATACCTTACTATTAATACCTTCTCAAATCACCGTTTTCTCAATCTTTCAATAGAGGTTTTCAGGCTTTCTCGCATTCGTTCAATGGCTTCACCTAATACACCTATCTCATTTCTGGTTTTTAAATTTACAGGCGTATTAAAATCGCCCAGGCTAATCTTATATGCTACATCCGTCAAGTAAGCAATCGGCTTACTTACCTTTAATGTAATAATAAACAATGTCAATATGATAGCTAAAAATGTACCACCTATAAATACAATTACTAGAAAATAAAGTGTTTCCTTTATTTTTTGATCAACATATTTCTTTTTCATTCCCACCCGAACAAATCCCAAGAGACCTTCCTTAATCGGTTGTGTAATATCGTATATATACTTCCCTCTGACATTAAGCAGCACAGAATATTGTTTGGAATTTGTCAAGACTTTATTAACCGAGGTATAAATTTCCCTGATTTCTTCAGGAATATTCCCATTGTAAGTATCTGTTTTAATTTGATTATTAAAATCTTCAATCAGGATATATTCAATATTTGAGTAATATTTATACTTTTCAATTATGTTCTTTAAACCTACTATATCATCTTCAATCAATTTCTCTGCTGCATGATCTGAAAGACTTTGCGCGATAATTTCTCCTTCTTCTAGTAACGAACGAGTTAATAAGTCACTAATATAACGATAAGTAATAAATAAGGTTAAAACACTAAAAACAAAAGTTCCTAACAAAATGATCAGAGCAATTTGCCATCTAAGACTAAAAAATTTAAATCTTCTCATATTCTATAATAAAAACGGTTTTAGTTTTTCAAAAATACTTTTTTGAAACTTTATTTGTTTTGAAAAATCATTAATTTGATTACTTAACAAATCGATTAGTACTGGAAGATATTTTTTTTCAAAAGTTTCATGGGTTTTACCCATCCGGTTGATAGTATCTTCAAGCAAAATACTGGCAATTGGCCCCAAAACAAGAGTAAGTTCTTGCTGGATTTCTTTAAAAACCTCTGGAGGTAGATTTTGTTCTTCATTTTGGTAAGCAACTAATTCCAATAAACCTTCCTTATGCAGCTTTTGAAAAATTTCGTGGGTTTCCTCAGGACTAAGGGCAAGTACATCCGCAATTTCACCAACTGTTCTATCTCCATTTAATTGAGTCACTACAGCCCATTCTAAGTGAAGCAATTTCACTTCCTTTGGCGACCTTCTATTACTTAACCGAAATACCATATTATTTTTAATTTCTAATGGTTTAGTAGAACTTAACATGTCAACATTAAAATTCATGAATGAAATAGAAACCGCTTAAGTCAAAAATTGCAAATACATTAGTTATTTTTTATCGAAAAAAAAATGTTTATTAATAATTTGCTATTTACTTAGACTGCAAAGCAATAGATTTCCGAATTTTAAATAATTCTCAATCTCGAGATAAATTACATCAAAAAATTACTCTATCTTAAAATGCAATTACAACAAAATTTCAATAAATGTTCAGAATGCTTTTCAGTTCCACAACCGTTCGAAACTAAAATTACTATTACTATTTGTTCTGAATACATCTAAAAAAATCAACAGAAACAAAATATTTATTTAGTAATAAGTTTATTTAAAAATTTTTGTTCAACATTGTCTAGGTATTTTTTGTCAAAGTAATTAAATTCTGATGTATGGATTTTTTTCAGAATCTTTTGAAATTTCTTCGAATGATCTAATTCATAAAAACCAACATTGATTATTAATCGTAACATGGCAATATTAACTTTAGATTTAGCTACTATTAGAATCAACAAATCTTTATATTTTTTACCATAAATTTTTCTTTTATCATAAACTAAAACTATTTCCTGATGTGGTTGACTAAACATTTTACAAAGGGTAAAGATTTGTTGGTAAAATAACCCAAGATCATTTAAAATTTTTTGATTAAAATTAGAAATGGTCCAACTATCTAAAATGATATTATTCTTGCTATAGACAATGATGGCCTCCATTCCCTGGATTTGAAGCAAATCTTTAAAAAAGTAACTAATCATTTTACCTTCCTAAAAATTTTCCGAATGATAGTATATGTATTTTCCATTAATGAATCTTGGCTGATGTCAGATACCTCTTTATTAACTCTATCCAAAATTTTCCCAATTTTGATTTTTTTTCGTCGTCGAGCCGGAATTTTTTCCACCGAAATTGCCAGGCTTTCGATCATACCTTCCCAGAACTCTGATAACGAAACGATACCTTTTACATAGAAACCATCATTTCCCCATTCAACTGAACCACTGATTGGGTCAAAACATGGATATTTCCCTGCTATTTGTGATTTTGATGCTTGCCAAATTAATAAAAAATCTTCTTTTTTTAATATAGAATTGATTTCCTCATGTAATAATTTCATCAAACGATTCCAATATTCCAACGCAGGTGTCTTCGAATAAGGAAGCAAAAAACTATTTTCTTCTCTAATATGTTCAACTTTATTGTTTCGGAATACTTTTATGGATGTTTTTATTAGATTACTAAATTCTAATATTTTCTGATAAATTACTTCACCCGAGACAATTCTCCCAGTATTCGACATAATTACTGCTTCTACAGGTATGCCATCCCAAAAATAAACCGTGGCAAGTCCTTTCTTATTACTAAATTGAAGATCCACATAACCTGTAAGTGAAACTTTTTCTAAAGTTTTAAATAGTTCTCGAATATCTGGGCCGGTCATAATGTCAACACTTTTATAAAGCGTCGACCCTAATACCGAAGCCAGAGTCATCGCCATCTCATTTGAAAGAGCGTGAACATCAATCGTACCATCTTTCTCGGTAGTTTTATCCATTATCCGCAGAACGGCCTGCTCTCCTAATAAAAAGTTTTCCTTCTCAGAACTATAAGCTTGAATAATTTTTCCAACATCCAAAATGAGAATTCCTTCGTATCCCCAGAAATTAATCCGAATATACCCATTAAAGCGGTTCTGCCGGAGATCTAACATTAAATTTTCAAAATTCGTAAAGGAGCTACTTAGATCTTTATGCAGTATTTGTCCTGGAGGTAGTAACAATTCTTTCCTTAACCTTTTAGTTTGATATCCTTTAAGATTTTTTGCACTTGATTAACAAACTCAGGTACAACAACCATAAGATCAGTTTCAATAACAATAAGATTTGGACGAATCTCAAAAATGAAAAGATACCCCATTCCATTTCGCAAATAGGTATACCTAAAAAAATCTGTATAAAATAACCTCTGTATTTTTTTTAACTTATACCAGATGAACGCCAAAACAAGCGGATTAATAGAACCGGTAAATCGACCTTCGATCAGCTTTCCATTATAATCTAAAACATAAACATTTTTAACTTTCTCTTGTTCCGAGAGCAAATTAAAAAGACGTTTCGGAATAGGAGCCTTATGTTGACTTTTTTCATCAATCAATCGTAATGCTTCTAACACAACAGAATTCCAGGGACGATTAATGGTATGGGCTGGTGCATCAATCCCAGCCTCAACCTTAAATTGCCCATCAGTTAAAGCGAGCATTTCTTGTACAGCTTTCTCACCAATGTAAGGACTGAACTCTGCGTGCTTGATCTGCCCATCAGCGAAATATAAATAACCCTTTCTATCCAGAGAAGTTACAGTTACTTTGGCAATATTTCGTTCTATACAATTAAATTGTATGATATTAACAAGACGCAGATCCTTAAGATTTCCTACTAAAACCATGGAATCAACTGATCATTTTAAATATAATATCTCGAATTTCATGAATATCGAATGGCTTTTCAATATATTTCTTTGCTCCAAGCTGATAGGCTTTCTCTTCCCTTTCATCAGAACCGTAAGCTGTAACCACAATGACCTGTGTTTCTGGATTCTTTGCTTTAATGATTGAAAGGAGATCCATACCACTCAAACCAGGCATCGCAATATCTGTAATGATCACATCGAACGGTTTTTCTTCAATTCTCTTTAAAGCTTCATTGCCACTTGATGCTGTAATTACTTCACATTCAATAGGAGCATTAATAAAATATTGATAAAGGCTAAATGTTAATGTTTCTTCATCATCAACAATGAGAAGTCGTTTAGTTTTTTCCATAACTTCACCCTAAAATAAAAATAGTGCTTTAATGATGTGTAAAAGCTGGTAAACCTAATAAAAAAGTTGTTCCTTTGCCTGGCTGGCTGGTAACATTTATTTTTCCTCCATTTTCTTCGATTAACCGACAACAAATCGAAAGACCTAAACCCACCCCATCCGGTTTGGTAGTAAAGAAAGGATTAAATATTTTGTCGATTTTCTCAGGCTCAATACCTGTTCCTGTGTCCGAAATTTCCACAATAACATAATTAAACACATCAGCTTCAACTTTAAGGCGTTCTTTTTCCTTTTCATGTAATTGCAATATCTTACGGAATGTACTCACCTTAAGTGTTCCCCCTCCAGGCATTGCATCAATAGCATTTAAAAAAATATTTAAAATAACTTGCTCGAGTTGCGTTTCATCTACGTAAACCTGAGGTACATCATCACTAAAGTTAGCCACAAATTGGATATTTCGCTTTTTCAATTTTGGAGCCAATAATAAATATACTCCATCAATTATCATTTCAATATCATGGAACCTCAATTTTGGTTTAGTCGGGCGGGCAAATTTAAAAAATTCCTGTAATAATTGATTGGCTTTATCTACCTCACGAATTACTCTTTCAACAAGCTGATAGCGAAAATCTTCCGCATCAAAACTTTCTTCCAAAATTTGCGCTGCTGTTTTAATACCTGCCAATGGGTTGCGGATTTCATGAGCGATCCCGGCTGATAATTCACCTAATAGAGCCAAACGTTCCA